>DASTNS010000038.1:0-7913 GCA_035720625.1 Gallionella sp.
GAACCGGGCTGCCACCCTCGGCTTGTTTGAGTATGGCTATGATCTGGCTATCTGAAAAACGTGATTGCTTCATGTAAAACTTCCTCCATTTCTTAGTGAGAAAATTCTACTTCTAACTCACGCTAATTTCAGGGGGGATTACCCCGCCACTGCTTGAAGCAAGGAGTTAATTTCCTTTCCCGCTAAATATTCCCGCAATGAAATAGCTGGCTTAGGAGGAGAATCTTTAGTTATCGTGTTCAGAATATGGGTTTCTTCGGCTTCAGCAATACAGGCAAGATAAACCCAAGGCAACCCATCTGTGGATTCAATGTTAAAAGCACGCGCCAATTCCGCGTTAGCTTCTACATTGAAGACTATTTCTTTTATTTCGGTTTTCATGGATCGAATAATCGGATTATAAATTTGTATCAAAAATCCGAGCGGCAATGCCTAGCTGTCTGAGTTTGCGGTAAAGGTGGGTGCGCTCCAAGCCGACCTTCTCGGCGACCCGCGTGACGTTACTTGCCTCCTTGCGCAAATGGTAGTCGAAGTAGAGTGCATCGAAGAACTCGCGCGCCTCGCGCAACGGCAGATCCAGCGACAGGGAAAACTGCTGCGCCTGGCCGCCGACATCTAGGCTGATCTGCTGGCTCTGCGCCTCGTCAGGCCGGGCCTGCGGCTTGGGTGCGCCCTCCCGGATCGCCTTGGCGATGGTGCTGAGCAGCTTTTGCAGGGCGATGGGCTTTTCCAGGAAATCCACCGCGCCGATGCGCGACGCCTCGACTGCGGTCTCGATGGTGCCGTGCCCGGACATCATCACCACCGGCATGGTCAGCAGGTCCTGCTCGACCCACTCCCTGAGCAGCGTCACGCCGTCGGTGTCAGGCATCCAGATGTCGAGCAGCACCATGTCCGGCTCCTGCTCGTTGCGGAAGGCGCGCGCCTGTGCGGCATTTTCCGCCAGATGCACCTGGTATCCTTCGTCGAACAGGATTTCCGACAATAACTCGCGAATGCCGACCTCGTCGTCCACCACCAGAATCTGCTTAGTTTTCATTGCTCGTCCTTAAGCGTTTGCCATACTGCCTATTCTCCATAACGCTACGACAAGCGAAGTCGCAACTGTTCAATTTACAAATGTTTCATTTCATCGCCACCTTCACCGTTAGAACATCCGCTCCATGTGCATGGATGGACATTTGCGCCAGACGGGAATAAACTGTGCCAATCATATCAATTGTGTCAACTATCATGATCAGAGAAGCCACCGCCATGACCGTCCGGCAGAACCTCGGGGAATTGCTGAACGAAATCCAGTACCGCCAGGATCAGGTACTCATCACCAAGGGCGGCAAGCCCATCGCCGCGATGGTGGATGTCGCGCTGTTCGACAAGATCCGGCTAATGCGCAACGAATTCGACCGGCTGTCTGCGGATCTGGCGAAAGCCTATGAGGGCGAATCCGCCGAGGTCGCCGAGCAGGAGATCGCAAAGGCCGTCGCCGCTGCAAGGAAGCGCTGATCTTGCGCGTCGTCCTCGATACCAACGTGCTGCTCTCCGGCCTGATGCTGCCGGACAGCACGCCCGGCAGGATCGTCGCCGCCTGGCGCCGGCGGAATTTCGATCTGCTGGTTTCCGAGCCGATACTGGAAGAGATCGCCCGCGTGCTGGCCTACCCGAAGATCAGGAAGCGGATCGGCTGGGACAGCGAACGCATTTCCCTCTATATTGCGCTGCTGCGGTTCGAGGCCGAGGTGGTGCCCATTGCCGGGATTGAGGCGAATGTCCCCGCCGATCCGGACGACAATCACCTGTTGGCAACGCTGATCGCCGGCAAGGCCGACTGGCTGATAACCGGCGACAGCGATTTTGACGGGCTATCCGGGCAATATCCGATCATTTCTCCCGGCGAGTTCGTGCAGCGATTCCTGTAGGACTCATCCTGCACCGGGACTGCGCGGCACAGCCTCCTGCGCTTCACATGTCCGCGCATCAACTTCCAGTGGCGCATTCGCATAGCCGTATTGCGCGATCTGTCTCAGGTATTCGGGGAGAAATGCGGCAATCGATCCGGCCTGTTCATATTGATAGACATGGCGGAATTCATGGGAAAGTATCCGCGGCGTGCCATAGCCGTGGCGCAGATAAATCCCGTAACCTAACGTGAGCCCGGCAAGACCTGGTCTGAGGAAGCCCATTGCAGTTGCCATCCGGGTCAGTTGCGGATCATTAGGAAGCGGAATCCGCGCTACCTGCAACAAGCGAATGCGCTCCGGATGCGCCACCCCGGCAGAACGGGCGAGATCGATCTTGCCGGCATCGAGCGGCATGCCATCGCGCAGGATCAGCGCAGCTTGTTTTTCAGCCCAAGAGAGGGCCAGCTCAATCAGGACAGGTGGCAGATACCGGATCATGGTTGCCCAACATGTGCCGCATACAGTTCCGCGATCTCGTGCTGGTCGAGCACCGAGTCGCGCATCAGGCGCTCTGTAATGGCGTCCAACAAGGGGCGATGCTCGCGGAGTATCCTGACGGCATTCCTGTATTCGTCCGCCAGATATTTGCGCACCAGCGTTTCGTTGTGCAGATTCTCGCTGGGACTGGCATCGCCACGAACGACGGCCAGGTTGCTGGCCGAGGTTTCCGCATCGTTCATGCCAGGCGCGAAGCCCCAGTAGGCGAATGCCCTGGAGGCCAGCTTCGTGGAGTTTTCCAAGTCGGCGCTGGAGCCGCTGGAGATCCAGTCAAGGCCCAAGCCGACTTCTTCCGCCGCACGCCCTGCAAGCAAGATGCGTATCTTGTGGCAGAAGTCGGCATAGGTGAACAGATCCCCCCTGGCAAAGCTGTAAGCCATGGATTCGACAATCAGCCCTTTATTCTCCATGCTTGGAATGATCGTGGAAAACTCGGGTATGTTTTTGCCGTTCGAGTCAATGATGGCCATCACGGCATGCCCGGCTTCGTGGAAGGCAGTATGGCGCAGCAACACTTCATTATCCCTATCCACCTCGTCAAAATCTCCCAATCCGTCAGTTGTCATACCCACCAGATCAACAAATTTCAGCTTGCGATTTTCCCGCTTTGCCAGCCTTGCTACATTCAGTGCGGCAAGGTGGCACAGATATTTGTTATCGAAATCATTGCCCAGCAATTTCCCGACCTTGCCGGGGAAGCCGATGATCGAGGCATCGCAGTTCTCCTCGCCGAATAATGCGATGAATTCTCTGCCCAGTTGAATAGGCGTCAATTTCGGGATATGGAAGTAGCGGTCGAACAGCCCACAACTGCGCAATGGCAGCGGAACGTCCTCCACCGCATAAGCCG
This sequence comes from Gallionella sp., assembly GCA_035720625.1. GTDB lineage: Bacteria > Pseudomonadota > Gammaproteobacteria > Burkholderiales > Gallionellaceae > Gallionella. The sequence continues at coordinate 3,307 of DASTNS010000038.1, forward strand.
ACGTTGTATAGATTACGGGGCGTTCCGGATCGAATGCTCCCATGCGCGCGGTCAGCGATTTTCTGAGTTTGCGGGTTTTTTCAGCCTCTTCAATGCAGAGGTTGTCGTTTAACTTCTTCAACCAGTCACCAGGTTCGAAATAGACCAGTATCGGCGCCGCCCTGGCCAACGGATCGCCCATGCCGCCCGGAATATTGGGGACTTCGTCCGATTCGAAGCGCACGAAGCGCATGTTCGCCTGTGCCGCGACGCGGCGCAGCATCTCGCAGGCGCGCTCCATGTCGTCATGCACGACGATCGCGCCATGCCCCACCATCCGCCAGGCATCGGCGTCGGCGCCAGTCGAAATGGTCTGGGATAGCTCATTGGCCCAAGCCGTCAGCGCTGGAGAAGCATACGGTTCACTTTCCGGCAGCGGCCGGGGCGGCGTCATGTCAAGGATCAGCTTTTCAGCCATGGGATCCTCAATGGCCTCTTCCCTTGCCCTGGCGACCGCCTGCTCCGGCGTCATTCCGGCGAAGCAGATCGAAAGGATCGCGGGGAAATACCGTTCGACCGTGCCGACGGCTATCCCCAGCAGGTTGTCGAGCATGGTGGATGACAGGCTGCCATCCTCCACGTCGATCCCCGCGCGGAAGCGGAACTGGATTTCCTTCTTGCGTACGATCTCGACACTCCCGACCGCCATGTCCTCGTTGATCCTGGCGACGGCATCCATCACCGGCACAGGGCTCTTCTCCGGGATGGCACTCGGCCCATACAGGTACATTACGAGCATGTCATTGGCATTGCTGATCTCCAGATAACCGTCAAAATCGCCGCAATTGCTCTCATGCGTGAATTTCAGCGTGGCTGCGTCGCCATCGGCATCCTGTTTGAAGGTTGGCTTGCTCCATTTTGCTGCTGCCCATTTTTCAACTACCTCTGCTATCGTTTTCAATCTCTGCTCCTTGCCGTTACGGACAAATTGCCCTGCGTCATGGAGCGGAATACTATTGCAGGTATGCGACAGATTGAGTCGCTACGACTCATCGTCACCGAATTTTGGGATGGTGAGATAGATATGCACATGCGACAACCGTACGACACAAACCGTCGCGGTTGGCGATTAAACTGCCTGTCATCGAAATAGCAAAGGAAGTTTGCATGAGAACCGAAAATTACAGCCCCGCATTACAACTCACCAGTCTGCTGCCAAGCCAAGAGGACATCAAGACAGTGTTCGATATGATGACAAACGAAGACGGCAACGACAGATGTGCAACATCATGGAAAAATGCCGTTCATCGTCTCACGGCAGGTATTGTTGCCAATCCCGGGAACTCTGGACTATGGTATGACTTGGCCTGTGCGTTCGGCCTGTGGGACATGATGCAATGGAGATATCTGTTTGTAGCTCACCGCATCGCCCCCGAAAATTCCGGATACATGGAGGCACTGGCCTGGGCTTTTCATCGCATGGGAGATCGCAATCAGGCCATTGATCTGGTTATCAAGGCCATTGCCACCGCTACCAGAGAGGAAGATCGGCTCAGTTTGATTGAATCCAGGATGCGCATGGAAGAACAACTCGATACCACTATAAATTGAACATGATCAACTCATCGCAAGGCAAGCTGGTTATTGCCATATCCTCGCGCGCCCTGTTCAACCTGGACGAGAGCCATGCCGTATTCGAGCGTGAAGGCGAGGAAGCGTATTGCCGCTATCAGGTGGGGCACGAGGATGAACCGCTTGAACCGGGCGTGGCATTCAACTTGGTTCGTAAACTGCTGGCCTTGAACAGGCGCGATCCAGATCATCCGAGAGTCGAAGTGATCCTGCTTTCGCGCAACAGCGCGGACACTGGGCTGCGCATCTTCAATTCGATCCAGCATCACCGCCTCGACATCGGGCGCGCTGCATTTACCGGCGGCGAGAGCGCCTACCCCTATATCCCGGCATTCGGTGCGCATCTGTTCCTGTCGGCGGAGCCGGAGGATGTGCGCAAGGCACTGGAAGCGGGTTTTGCCGCCGCGACCATCCTACCGTCCTCCGTACCAGGACAAAGCGACAGCAGGCAGCTGCGCATTGCCTTCGACGGCGACGCCGTGCTGTTCTCGGATGAATCGGAGCGGATATACAAGGAGTCCGGGCTGGATGCGTTCCAAAACAACGAGGCGGCTGCGGCCAAGGAGCCCCTGCCGGGCGGGCCATTCAAGAACTTCCTCGCCATGCTGCATCGGATTCAATTGGAGTACCCGGCAGATACTTCACCGATCCGCACCGCGCTTATCACGGCGCGAGGCGCACCGGCCCACGAGCGTGTCATCCGTACCCTGCGCGCATGGAACATCCGTATCGACGAGGCGCTGTTCCTTGGCGGCAAGGACAAGGGCGAGTTCCTGAGGGCGTTCGGCGCGGATATTTTCTTCGACGACCAGCAGAAACATTGTGAATCTGCGCGCCAGCATGTCGCCACCGGCCATGTGCCACATGGTGTGGCAAACGAATAATTTTAGCGAAGGCCCGCTAACGGGATTTTTTTGCGTATCCCAATATCGGCAAATGGCACCTATCAGAACATCATGCTGCCAAATTGCTTGCCGGAAAGCGGTCGCCCGTGGCCACATCCCAACCAGTTTTATGCTTAATCGGCCGCAGGCAAACGAATGGTGTACTGACCAGACTTCTCGTCACGCACCACCAGGAGCAGTTTGTGTTTTTGCGCGTCTTCCACCAGATCCTTAAACGAACGATAACCGTACGATGATTCGGTAAAACCGGGTTTGCGGCGCTGCATAGTCGTTTTGACCATCGATCCCCAGATCTTTTCGTCCGAGCCGCGTTCCGTAATCAGTGCTTCGACAGTTTCGACGATAAAATCCAGTGCCTCCTGATGCTTGTCTTCCTCACTTTTCGCTGTCGGCTGCCTGCTCTTGCCTGCTGTTTTCATCGGGGCATTTTTCTCGGCGCGCTTTTGCTTCGCCTCCTGCTCCCGAACCAGGTCATCATAAAAAATGAACTCATCGCAATTGGCGCTGAGCAGATCCGACGTCGAGTCTTTCACGCCGATGCCGATCACGTATTTGTTGTTCTCGCGCAGCTTGGAAACCAGCGGCGAGAAGTCCGAGTCACCGCTGATGATGACGAAGGTGTCCACATGGGATTTGGTATAGCAAAGATCCAATGCATCCACGACCATACGGATGTCGGCCGAGTTCTTGCCCGACTGGCGTACATGCGGGATCTCGATCAGTTCGAATGCGGCTTCATGCATCGTCGCCTTGAATTCCTTGTAGCGATCCCAGTCGCAATAGGCCTTCTTGACGACGATGCTGCCCTTGAGCAGCAGGCGTTCCAGCACTTTCTTGATGTCGAACTGCGCGTACTTGGCGTCGCGCACGCCCAATGCCACGTTCTCGAAATCGCAGAACAAGGCCATGTTGGTAATTTCAGGTTGAGCTGCCATGTGCGCCTCCTTTACTTATGTTCTTGCCAAACAAAAATGCCATCCTCGTCGTTCCTTATAGCACCTTGCCCGGGTTCATCAACCCGTGCGGGTCGAAAACCTGCTTGATGCTGCGCATCAATTCCAGTTCCAACGGATCCTTGTATTCGCGGATGATTTCGCGCTTGAGCTGCCCCAGGCCGTGTTCGGCGCTGATGCTGCCCCCCAGTTCGCGCACCACCTGATAAACCAGCTTGTTCACCGCGCCTTCCTGTTGCGCGATGAATGTCTCGTTCTGTCCGGCATCCGGCACCGAAACGTTGTAGTGGATGTTGCCGTCGCCCATGTGCCCGAATGCCACGATGCGGATGCCGGGATATACGGCATGCAATGCGGCATCGGCGCGCGCGATGAATTCCGCCACACGGCTGACCGGCACGGATATGTCGTGCTTGATGCTGGTACCTTCGCGCTTTTGCGCATCGCTGATGTTCTGGCGCAGCTTCCACCAATTTTCCGCCGCAACGGCATCGGCGGTAACGGCGAACTCCGGGATGCCCTCGCCGAAACCTTGTATCGCGCTGCGCAGCGCATCGTCCAGCGGACGTTGCAGCACGTCGCTCGACTGGATCAGCAAATAATATCCGTACTGTTTGACAAATGGTTCGGCGGTTCCGGGAACATGCCGGAATACAATATCCAGGCTGCTGCGCGAAACGAGCTCGAAAGCGCTCAGGGTGTCGCCGCAGACGGCGCGGATATACGCCAGCAGGCGCACGGCAATCGCGGGATCGGTAATCGCCACAATGGCGGTGGCAGTGGATTGCGGGCGCGGAAACAGCTTCAGCACGGCGGCGGTGATAATGCCCAGCGTGCCTTCCGCGCCGATGAACAGGTGCTTCAAATCATAGCCGGAGTTATCCTTGCGCAAGCTGCGCAGGCCGTTCCAGATACGCCCGTCCGGCAGCACCACCTCCAGCCCGAGCACCAGGTCGCGCGCATTGCCGTAGCGCAACACGCCATTGCCGCCGGCATTGGTGGACAGGTTGCCGCCGATCTCGCAATAGTCCAGGGTAGCCGTCAGCTCGAGCGGAAACAGCCGGTCATGCCGCTGCGCTGCCTCGCGCACGCTGGCCAGCGTGCAGCCCGCCTCGACGGTCATCGTGTAATTCACCGG
>DASTNS010000039.1:0-27632 GCA_035720625.1 Gallionella sp.
TTGCGCTGAGTGAGGCAAGCGCGGTTGACGGCATAGCGCGTGGCGAAATTGTCGCTGCAATCCAGCACCACATCGGCCCGCGCGACCAGCTCGCGCAGTTGCGCCTCATCGACGCGCAGCTGCAGCGCGATGCACTCGACCTCGGGATTGATGTCGCGCAATGCGGCCTGCGCAGACGCGACCTTGGGCTGGCCGACCGATGAAGTGCGATGGATGATCTGGCGCTGCAGGTTGCTGAAATCCACCGTGTCATGGTCGCACAGGACCAGTTGGCCGACCCCGCTGGCCGCCAGGTACATCGCGGCGGGCGAGCCGAGCCCGCCGAGGCCGATGATCAGCACCCTGGCATCGAGCAGGCGCTGCTGCCCCTCGATGCCGATCTCCGGCAGCAGGATGTGCCGGCTATAGCGCAGCAGTTGTTGGTCGTCCATGCGGGCAGCCTCTATTTTTCAAAACCATCAGGACAAGCGTGCAGGGAAAGTTTTCATCCGCCGATATAGGACATTTCTATTTTTTCCCCAGATTTTTCTCCAGGTTGCATCTCCGTCGCATCATGGCGCAACTGCGAATAGCGGTCAAAACGCCGCCCCCACTGGCCTGCGATCAGGTCGGTCAGCATCTGATCGGTCGCGCCCGTGCGCAACGGGCCGCGCAAGTCCGTACCGCCGCTGGCGAACAAACAGGTATAGAGCCTGCCATCGGTGGAAAGCCTGGCGCGGGTGCATTCGTGGCAAAACGCCTGGGTGACCGAGGCGATCACCCCGATCTCGCCGCTGCCGTCCGCATAGCGCCAACGCTCCGCGACTTCGCCGGTGTAATTCGGGTTGACTTGCAGGATAGGGTAACGGCCGTTGACCTGCTCCAGTATCTCCCGCGCCGTGACCACATCGTCCATGCGCCAACCGTTGGTGCGACCCACATCCATGTATTCGATGAAGCGCAATATGATGCCGCTGTTGCGGAAGTGTCCTGCCATCGGGATGATCTCGTGGTCATTCATGCCGCGTTTGACCACCATGTTGACCTTGACCGGAGCCAGCCCGGCGCTTTGCGCAGCGGCGATGCCGTCCAGCACGGTACTGACGGGCACGTCCAGGCCGCTCATGCGCCGCAGGGTCTCTTCAGTCAACCCGTCCAGGCTGGTGGTAATGCGGGACAAGCCCGCATCCTTCAGCGATTGCGCTTTCTGGGACAGCAGGACGGCATTGGTGGTCAGCGCGACTTCAACGGGTTTGCCTTCCCGTGTATCCAGCCTCGCGAGCGCTTCGACGATCCGTTCGATGCCGCGGCGCAGCAGCGGTTCGCCGCCGGTCAGGCGGATCTTCTGCACGCCGAGCTGGATGAACAATCTGGCCAGCCGCTCGATCTCCTCGAAGCTGAGCAACTCGGCGCGCGCCAGGAAAGCATGATCCTTGTCGAAGATTTCGCGCGGCATGCAGTAGGTGCAGCGCAGGTTGCAGCGATCGGTGACCGAAATGCGCAAGTCGCGCAGCGGTCGCTGCAGAGTATCGACGATAAATTGTCCGCAGCTGTACAGTTCGCCCGGCACGTCGCAGTCCCGCATGGCATTCTGTACAGCGCCAGCCGTCACAGATACGGCCGGAATGATTTTGAATGCTTCAGTCATGGCGCATGTTAATTCGCAAGAGTGAATCTGTCATCCACCCCCTTGCGCAACGGAACCTCACTGGCAAAATAGAAACGGGGTGAGCTTTAACTGCGTTGATGCCTACGAATGCCGACAGGCACAGGCTATTAGGGAATCAGAAAGGAATTACCAAGGACCAATTTGAATGGTCGGGGTGAGAGGATTCGAACCTCCGACTCCTGCGTCCCGAACGCAGTACTCTACCAGGCTGAGCTACACCCCGTTTCAACCCCTCCCCAGCCCTTCCATTATCAGGGGAGAGACGCCATCTCCTCCCCTGATAAGGGGAGGCCGGGAGGGGTTTAAAATTGCCGCGTTGCGGCAAAGTTCGCCAATTCTAACAGACACCGCTTGTATTTTGAATCGGCAAGAGAACCGATGGCCGCACAGGCCGCTTCCGCTTCACGCATGGCTTGCTGGCGGGTGAAATCCAGCGCGCCGGTGGCATGGATGATCTGCAGCACTTCGGCAAACTTTCCCATATCGCCTTTCTCGATCGCGCTGCGCACCACGGCGGCCTGCTCCGGCGTGCCGTGCTGCATCGCGTAGATCAAGGGCAAAGTGGGCTTGCCTTCGGCGAGATCGTCACCGAGGTGTTTGCCGGTCTGTGCCTCGTCGGCGGAGTAGTCCAGCACATCGTCGACCAGCTGGAACGCAGTACCGAGGTGCATGCCGTACTTGGCGGCTGCCTCCTCATCCGCGCCTGATGCCTTGCTCAGAATCGCCCCGAGGCGCATCGCCGCCTCGAACAGTTTGGCGGTCTTGCAATGAATCACGTGCATGTAGTTGGCGGCATCCACACTCGCATCGTGGCAGTTGAGCAGTTGCAGCACCTCGCCCTCGGCGATGGTGTTGGTGGCATCGGCCAGCGTTTGCATCACGCGCATCTCGCCCACCTCAACCATCATCTGGAAGGCGCGCGAATACAGGAAATCGCCGACCAGCACGCTGGCCGCATTGCCGAACAGCGCGTTGGCCGTCTCGCGCCCGCGGCGCAATGCGGACTCGTCCACCACATCGTCATGCAGCAGCGTGGCGGTATGGATGAACTCAACCACCGCCGCCAGATCGTGATGGTATTTTTCCCGATAGCCGAAGGCTTCGGCAGACAGCACCACCAAGGCCGGCCGCAGCCGCTTGCCGCCGCCGTTGATGATGTATTCGCCGACCTGATTGATCAGCATCACTTCCGAGTGCAACCGGGTGCGTATCACCTGGTCTACGGCCGCCATGTCCGCCGCGAGCAATTGCTTGAGGTTTTCCAAAAACATTCTGTCCTGATTTGTTGTGCCGCCGTGCTTTGCGGTTGAAAGAGCGGGTAAACACGCCTTGATTTTTAAGGTAGCATTGTCGCATAAAATTTCCGTTCCCCGAATGATCCCCGCATGAAATCAATTATTCCTCCTTTTTTATTATGGCTGGGTATCGCGCTGCTGGGCGCGGCAGCCGTTGGCGGCATCGCGCTGAATCGCGGCGAATCGATCAACGCGCTGTGGTTCGTCACCGCCGCCTTGTGCGTGTATGCGCTCGCCTACCGCTTCTATGCGGCGTGGATCGCCGCGACGGTGCTGAGCATCGACGAGACGCGCGCCACGCCAGCCGAGCGGCTGGCCAACGGACGCGACTTCATGCCGACCAACCGCTGGGTCGTGTTCGGCCACCATTTCGCCGCCATCGCCGGCCCCGGCCCGCTGATCGGCCCGACGCTGGCCGCACAGTTCGGCTACCTGCCCGGTACATTGTGGATCCTGATCGGGGCGGTGCTGGGCGGCTGCGTGCAGGACATGGTGACGCTGTTCTTTTCCACGCGCCGCGACGGGCGCAGCCTCGGGCAGATGGCGCGCGACGAACTGGGCAACATCGGCGGCATCGCGGCGCTGATCGCCACGTTCCTGATCATGATTATCCTAATCGCGGTGCTCGGCCTGGTGGTGGTCAATGCGATGAAGCACAGCCCGTGGGCGACTTCCACGGTGGCCGCGACGATTCCAATCGCGATGCTGGTCGGGCTGTACATGTACAAGCTACGCCCGGGGCGCGTGCTCGAAGGCTCCGCGCTTGGCGTGCTCCTGCTGCTGCTCGCGGTAGCGGGCGGCGGCTGGATCGACCAGCAACCCGGACTGCGCGAGCTGTTCGACCACCCCGGCCTGCCGCTCGCCTTCGCCGTGATCGGCTACGGCTTCGCCGCCGCGATCCTGCCGGTGTGGCTGCTGCTCGCGCCGCGCGATTATCTGTCGACCTTCATGAAACTCGGCACGGTGATTCTGCTGGCGCTGGCGATCGTCTGGCTGCGCCCCGAAATCAAAATGCCCGCGCTGACCCAGTTCGTAGACGGCAGCGGGCCGATCTTCGGCGGCAAGCTGTTCCCGTTTGTATTCATCACCATCGCCTGCGGCGCGATCTCCGGCTTCCACTCACTGATCGCCTCGGGCACCACGCCCAAGCTGCTGTCCAACGAACGCGACATCCGCATGATCGGTTACGGCGGCATGGTGCTGGAATCGCTGGTCGCGATCATGGCGATGATTGCCGCGACGGTGCTTGATCCCGGCGTGTATTTCGCCATCAACTCGCCGGCCGGCATCGTCGGCAAGACGGCGGCGGAAGCGGTCGCGACGATCTCCGTATGGGGCTTCCCGGTCACCGTCGAACAGATGAGCCGGCTCGCGCAACAGATGGGCGAAGCCACCCTGTTCGCGCGCACCGGCGGCGCGCCGTCGCTGGCGGTCGGCATGGCCAGCATCTTCGGCAGCGCGTTCGGCGAACATCTGCTGGCGCTGTGGTACCACTTCGCCATCATGTTCGAGGCGCTCTTCATCCTCACCACGCTGGACGCGGGCACGCGCGTCGGCCGCTTCATGCTGCAGGACCTGCTCGGCAACATCTGGCAGCCGCTGGGACGCACCTCGTGGTATCCCTCGGTGTTGTTCAGCAGCGCGGTGGTCGTCTCGGCCTGGGGCTATTTCCTGTATATCGGCGTGATTGACCCCAATGGTGGAGTGAACATCCTGTGGCCGCTGTTCGGCATCTCCAACCAGATCCTCGCGGCGATCGCGCTGTGCGTGGCGACCGGCATCCTGGTGAAATCCGGCAAGCTCAGGTACGCCTGGGTGACCGCGCTGCCGCTGGCCTGGCTGGTCGTCATCACCAGCACCGCGACCTGGCAGAAACTCGGCAGCAATGATCCGCGCATCGGCTTCCTCGCCGCCGCCAACAGCCTCTCGGACAAGCTTGCCGCCGGCGTCTTGCCGCCGGACAGGGCCGCCGTCGCGCCGCAACTGATCTTCAACCAGCAACTGGATGCCGTACTGGCGCTGTTCTTCGCCGCGCTGCTGTGGCTGATCGTCATCGACATGCTGCGCGTCTGCGCGCGCCACCTGCAAGGCAAGCGCGTGCCGCCGCTTTCCGAAGCGCCGCATTATCCGACCCACTTGGAGGAAGCATGGCAACGCGATTGAATAACCTACTGCGCGGCTTGATTGCTGCGTTGCGCAGTGCTCGCTTCCTCGCCTACCCACAGGGTATGTGACTCCGACGTAACATGAAGGTAAGTCTCCGCCGAAACTCGCTTCGCTCGTTTTCTCGGTCGCTGCGCTCCGTGCACCTTGCACTCAAGCCGCTCGCTACGGTTCTTCGGTCGCTTGGAAGAGGTTGGCGGATCATCCGCCGGCTCAGCGGCGACGACGGCTACGAGCGTTACCTGACGCATTATGCTGCCACCCATCCGGATACCCCGGCACTGCCGCGCCGGGAGTGGTTTGCGCATCAGCAGCGGCAAAAGTGGTCAGGTATCAAACGTTGTTGCTAAAAATTTGCGCAACTCCCTATTTTTATGGATAATGCGCGCCCCATGAGTGCGTACACCCGCCGCACCGAATTTACCCGCAAGGAAAGAAAATGAAAGCAGATATTCACCCGAACTATCAGGAAATCACCGTGACTTGCAGTTGCGGCAACAATTTCAAGACCAGGTCCGTGATGGGCAAGCCGGCGCTGAGCGTTGAAGTTTGCTCAGAATGCCACCCGTTCTACACCGGTACGCAGAAGATTGTCGATACCGCCGGCCGCATCGACAAATTCCGCCAAAAATACGGCAAGGCTGCGGCGTAGGGGAACTTCGCACCACAGTCTTATCAAAAGGCAGCATTTGCTGCCTTTTTTATTTGCGGCGACAATCCCGCCTGATGTCCAGCATCTAATAGAGATTTTAAACATTGAACAGGAACTGACATGCGCCTTTTAATCATCAGCCTTGCTCTTTCGCTGCTGGCCGGCTGCGCCCAGAATCCGGTCACCGGACAAACCGATTTTGTGATGATGTCGGAAAACCAGGAGATCGCTGTTGGCCGTCAGGCCGACGAACAAGTCAAAAAGCAATATCATGTCTATGAATCAAAGGCGTTGCAGGATTACGTCAACAGCGTCGGGCAAAAGCTCGCCAAGCACAGCCATCGCCCCAATCTGCCGTATCGTTTTACCGTGCTGGATTCCCCGGAGGTCAACGCCTTCGCGCTACCCGGCGGCTATGTATACATCACGCGCGGCATCATGGCCTATCTCAACAGCGAAGCGGAGTTGGCCGCCGTGCTGGGGCATGAAATCGGCCACGTCACCGCGCGCCACGGCGTGCGCCAGCAAAGTGCCGCACAGGCTGCCGACATCGGGCTGACCATCGCCTCCATCTTCGTGCCGCAGATCAACAACAATATCGGGCAAAATCTGTCGAATATAATCGGTGGCGCACTGCTGTCCGGTTACGGGCGCGAGCACGAGCTCGAAGCCGACCGTCTGGGTGCGCAGTACCTGGCGCGCGCCGACTACGATCCGCAGGCCATCATCAGCGTCCTCCGCACGCTGAAGAACCAGGAACTGAAGGATGAAGAATTGGCCAAGCAGGAAGGCCGCGAGCCGCGCCGCTACTCCGGCCTGTTCGCCACGCACCCGGACAACGACACGCGCCTGAAACAAGTGGTCGGTGAAGCGGATAAACTGGCTCCCGCCGTACCCTTTGAAGGCCGTAGCGAATTCCTCGCCGCCACCGATCATCTTGTCTTTGGCGACAACAGCGACCAGGGCGTGGTCCGCAACAACCGCTTCTACCACGATGAACTGGGTATCGCGCTGCAATTCCCGGTAGCTTGGCAGGTGCACAACCTGCCGGACGCCCTGATCGCCGTCAGCCCGCAAGGCGAAGCCCGGCTGCAAATGAAAATGGACCATAAACCCAGTGGTTCGCCGGTCGAATATGCCCGCCGCCTGGCGGGCTATGGCGCGCAGATCCGGTCGCTCGAGGTGAACGGCCTGTCTGCTGCGCTGATCGATTTGCCGGACAGCATCGGCGGCGTGATTTACCTGGGCAAACAGGCGTTCATTCTGCAAGGGCAGGGCAAGACCCGCCAAGGTTTGGCCGCACACCGCGACGAGATCATCGATACGGTGCGCAGCTTCCACGCGCTCACCGCCGAGGAGCGCAGGCTGGTCAGGCCGCTCAACGTCCGCGTCATCACAGCGCGGCAGGGCGACACCTACGCCAGGCTCGCGCAAGGCTCACCGCTCGGTAAATCGGCGGAGAGCTATCTGCGCCTGATCAATGCACAATATCCCGACGGTGAGCCGCGAGTCGGGCAGCGCATCAAGATTGTGGAATAGCGGCATGACAAACAACGAAAACCGTAGCGAGGTTGCATTGACACGGTGTTGCGAAGCATCTGGTGCGGGAGAGGCAACTGGCGGCTGTTCCCGCAATCGGCTGGCTTCGCCAGTAACGTGTCACAGCCGCCGTTTCGAGAGCAAGGCGCACTCAGCTTTGCATGGCCACTCGACTAAGCTGGCAACAGAACGCCAGCCAAGTCGCTGGTCAGCGCAGCGAACGAGAAAACGAGCGAAGCGAGTTTCGGCGGAGACTTACCTTCAGGTTACGTCGGAGCCACATACCGAATGGGTAGGCGAGGAGCGAGCACCGCGCAACACCGCTATCGAGTCGTGCAGTAGGTTTTAATGTATTTCATAAAACCCACCGACCCGCACCCGATCACCCCCGGCAAGGCGGTGCTGCTCGGACTGCTGTGCCTGATCTGGCTGGGTACGGGACTGGTCGGTCACGACCCGTGGAAACCTGATGAAGCACAGGGATTCGGGCTGGTGTATTCCATGCTGCAAAGCGGCGACTGGCTGGTGCCCACCCTCGCGGGCGAACCGTACATGGACAAGCCGCCGCTGTTCTACTGGACCGCCGCGCTGTTCGCCAGGCTGTTCTCCCCGCTGCTGCCGCTGCACGACGGCGCGCGCCTCGCCAGCGGTTTCTACATCGCGCTGACCCTGCTGTTCACCGGCCTCGCCGGGCGCAAGCTGTACGGCGAAAACCGCGGCTGGGCAGCGGCGGTCATCCTGCTCGGCTGCGTCGGCATGCTGGTGCGCGCGCACCAGATGATCACCGACCTCGCACTGCTCGCCGGTTGCGCGATGCTGCTGCACGGTTTCGCGTACAGCCAGGAACGCGCGATGCGCGCCGGCGTGCTGATCGGTACCGGCGTGGGCATCGGCTTCATGGCCAAGGGCTTCATCGCGCCGGTGCTGTTCGTGCTCATCGCCGCGCTGCTGCCCGCGCTGTTCCGCAACTGGCGCACGCGCAACTATCTTTCCAGCCTGGGCATCGCCGCCTTGTGCGCGCTGCCGTGGCTCGCCGTGTGGCCGCTGCTGCTCTATCAATACTCCCCCAGGTTATTCGCCGACTGGGTGTGGACGCACAACATCGGCCATTGGCTGGACTATGCGAAAAGCGGACCGAACAAGGAATCGTTCTACTACCTGAAAAACCTGCCGTGGCTGGCGTGGCCCGCGCTGCCGCTCGCAGCGTGGACGGTCTGGCAGTCGCGCAACCGGCTGGCGCAGCGCGACGATCTGCATTTGCCGCTGGTCAGTTTCGCGGTGATGTTCGTCACGCTCAGCCTCGTGCCGCATATCAAGGAAGTATTTGCGCTGCCGATGCTGCTGCCGATCGCGCTGCTCGCCACCGCCTCGCTGTCGTCGCTGAAACGCGGCGCAGCCAACGCGCTGGACTGGTTCGGCCTGATGACCTTCGCGCTGTTTGCCATCGCGATGTGGTGGGGCTGGGCGGGGCTGTTGCTCGACAACCACGCCAAGATCACGCTGTGGCTGAAGGATTACCAGCCGGGCTTCGAGCCCGCGCTGCATACCGGCCACTTTGTCATCGCCATCCTCGCCACCGTACTATGGCTGGTGCTGGTGTGGCGTGTCGGCCGCTCGATGCGCCGCGCGGTGACCAACTGGGCGACCGGCATCACGCTGGTATGGGTGCTCGCGATGACGCTGTGGCTGCCGTGGCTGGACAGCGGCAAGAGCTACCGCGGCATGGTCGCCTCGCTGAAAAAGGCCATGCCGCAGCATTACCAGTGCATCGGGCGCGATTCCCTCGGCGACGGGCAGCGCGCCATGCTGCACTACTTCGGCGGCATCGTCACGCAGCCTGACCGTAACGGGCGCTGCGACCTGCGCCTGATCCAGGGCGACGGCCTATCCCAGCCGCTGCTCGACGAAACGCGCTGGAAAAAGATCTGGGAAGGCAGCCGCAAGGGCGACAAGAACGAGCATTACCGGTTGTATCGGAAGATTGAAAACCGGGAAGTGGAAAGTGGAAAGTAGGAAGTGGGGCTTGCCGCTGCGCGGCTCGAGTAAAACGCGAAACGGTAAAGGTATGTAGGGTGCGTTTCACGCACCAGAATCATTGGTGCATGGAATGCACCCTACCTTGCTTACGCGGGTTTGACCGAAATGTTAGCAGTCATTATGATTCGAAGAGCTTCCAGTTTCCCTCAAAATCTTTCAAGTCTTTCGGCAAAATGCCAGGCATGTTTCCGACTTGAAATCCCTTGCCAAATCGAGTTCGTTCATCCAGAAGAATTCCGCCGGGCAGCACGAAGTAGCGGACTGGCTGATCAGGCTTATTCAGCAGCACAAAAACGTAGATGTGTGCGCGTAGGATCTTCTCTGGGTCAACGAGAAAGTAGTTATCCGAACGCAGAGTTTTGACCTGAACCGTAAATGTAGTTCCTGTTCTTGGATTGTGCGCAAAGAGGTCGATGGCTTTAGCGTTCCCAAAGGTAACGGAAGTTTGTATCTCCCGCTTCAATAATTCCGCAGCAACAAAAAATTCCCCGGCAAGACCCGAAATTTGGCCGTCTGCCCTAGGTTTCTTGGTGATATTGCTTGGCTTGGTCATGGCTGCTAACGTAATTTAGGCGTCCCGCACTGCACATCCGCATTCTGCCCCCGATGCCTTAGCGCATGATCGACCAGCACCAGCGCGAGCATCGCTTCGGCGATCGGCGTGGCGCGGATGCCGACGCAGGGGTCGTGGCGGCCTTCGGTGGAGACCTTTACCGGCTTGCCCGCCTTATCGATGGAGTTGCGCTCGATGCGGATACTGGAGGTGGGCTTGACCGCGTAGTGCGCGACGATGTCCTGCCCGGTGGAGATGCCGCCGAGGATGCCGCCCGCGTTATTCGACAGGAATCCCTGCGGCGTGAGTTCGTCGCCGTGTTCGCTGCCGCGCTGCATGACCGAGGCGAAGCCCGCGCCGATCTCGACGCCCTTCACCGCGTTGATGCCCATCAGCGCGTAGGCGATTTCTGCATCCAATCTATCGAACACCGGCTCGCCCCAGCCGACCGGGACGTTGTGCGCCACGACAGCGAGCTTCGCGCCGATCGAATCGCCGGACTTGCGCAGCGCGTCCATGTAGTCTTCGAGCGATTGCACGACATCTGCGTTGGGCGCGAAGAACGGGTTGCCGTCCACGTCGTCCCAGCTCCTGAACGGGATCGAAATTTCGCCGAGTTGAGACAGGTAGCCGCGCACCGTGACGCCGTATTTTTCCCTGAGCCACTTCTTCGCGATCGCGCCCGCCGCGACGCGTCCCGCGGTCTCGCGCGCCGACGCGCGCCCGCCGCCGCGATGGTCGCGGATGCCGTATTTCTGCCAGTAGGTGTAGTCGGCGTGGCCGGGGCGGAAGGTTTCGGCGATGCTGCCGTAATCCTTGCTGCGCTGGTCTTCGTTGCGGACCAGCAGCGCGATCGGCGTGCCGGTAGTCTTGCCCTCGAATACGCCGGACAGGATCTCCACGGTGTCCGATTCCTGCCGCTGCGTGACATGGCGTGACGTGCCGGGCTTGCGTCGGTCGAGGTCGGGCTGGAGGTCGGCCTCGCTTAACGCCAGTCCCGGCGGGCAGCCATCCACCACGCAGCCGATCGCCGCGCCGTGCGATTCGCCGAACGAAGTCACCGTGAACAAGGTACCGAAGGTATTCCCAGACATGATCGAACTCGCAAAATTGGTTGCGTAAGTCTAACATACCGAATCGCATTAACTTAGCCATGGAACCCCTGATGAAAGCCATCTTCGCCACTGCGCCCGGCGCCCCGGACGTGCTGCAACTGCGCGATGTTCCGAAACCGGAACTGCCCTCGCCGCACCACCTGCGGGTGAAGCTCGCCGCCGCCGGGGTAAATCCGGTGGACACCAAGCTGCGCGCCAGGCCCGCCTACCATCCCGACAAGCTGCCTGCGATCCTCGGCTGCGACGGCGCGGGCATCGTCGATGAAGCCGGCAGCGCGGTGACGCGCTTCAAGGCGGGAGATGCCGTATTTTTCTGCAACGGCGGCATCGGCGACGAACCGGGCTGCTACGCCGAATACACCACGCTGCACGAGGACTACTGCGCGGCGAAGCCCGCCAACCTGTCGCTGGAAGAAAGCGCCGCGCTGCCGCTGGTGCTGCTCGCCGCATGGGAGGCGCTGGTCGAGCGCGCCAGCCTGCAGGCCGGACAGACCGTCCTGATCCATGCCGCCGCCGGGGGCGTGGGGCATGTCGCGGTGCAGCTTGCACATCACCTTGGCGCACGCATTGCCACAACGGTCAGCGACGAAAAAAAGGCCGGGCTGGCGCATGGTCTCGGCGCGGAAAAAATCATCAACTACCGCGAGCAGGACTTCGTGCGGGAAGTTCTGCAATGGACGGGCGGACTCGGGGTGGACGTGGTGTTCGACACGGTGGGCGGCGAAACTTTCCTGCGCTCGCTGAATGTCGTGCGCATCGGCGGCAAACTGGTCACCCTGCTCTCCACCCCGCTGTCGCTGGCCGACGCGCAGCTCGCGCGGCTGCGCAACCTGTCGCTATGCTACGAATTGATGCTCACCCCGCAGGTGCTGAAGCTGCACGACGAGCGCATCCGCCAGCGCAAGATACTGGAGCAGGGCGCGCGACTCGTCGAGGCAGGCCAGCTCGGCGTGCTGGTCACGCATCGGCTGCCGCTGGAGCAGGCCGCCGATGCGCACCGGATGATCGAGGCGGGAGGCATGATCGGCAAGATCGTGCTGACGATGGGTTAAAGAAGATGCAGAATGAGCCACTGATAGCCACGGATATTCACGGATTCTCAAAAAGCTCCATACTTGGTATTTGTTAAGCTGGAAATGAAACCGGGCATTTGTTTTTATCAGTGTTTAATCTGTGTCTATCCGTGGCCAATCGCCTTTTGCAGCCTATGACCTTCATCGACACCCACTGCCATCTGGATGCCGCCGAATTCGGCGACAGCCAGGCCGCGCTGGCGCAAGCCGCGCAGGCCGCCGGTGTCGGGTGCATCGTCGTGCCCTCGGTCGCGCGCGCCAACTTTGCCATAGTGCGCCGATTGTGCGAACGGTTCCCCGCCTGCGCGCCCGCCTATGGCATCCACCCGATGTACGTAGGCGAGACGCTGCCGCAAGACCTCGACGCGCTGCGCGAATACCTTGCGCAGCCGGACACCGTCGCAGTCGGCGAGATCGGGCTGGATTTTTTCATCGAACACCACGACCGTGCGCGACAGGAATACTTCTTCGCCGAGCAGCTCAGGCTGGCGCGTGAACTCGATCTGCCGGTGCTGCTGCATATCCGCCGCGCGCAGGACACCATCCTCAAGCACCTGCGCCAGGCCAAAGTGCGCGGCGGCATCGCCCATGCCTTCAGCGGCAGCCGCCAGCAGGCGGAGGAATTCATCGGGCTCGGCTTCAAGCTCGGCTTCGGCGGCGCAATGACCCACCCGCGCGCCACGCGCCTGCGCGAATTCGCCGCGACCCTGCCGCTGGACAGCATCGTGCTGGAGACCGACGCGCCGGACATTCCGCCGGCATTCCTGCCAGCCGGGGAGCCGAACAAGCCGGAATACCTGCCGCGCATCGCGCAGGCGCTGGCGGAACTGCGCGGCATGACCGTGGAGGAGATCGCGCGCACCACCACGGAGAATGCGCGCTCCGCGCTCCCGGAACTTCGATCGATCATCGCTGCAACATGAACCTGCCGTATTCCCATCTTGATGACGACCATCAGCGCCGCTTCGGCGGGGTCGAGCGCCTGTACGGGGAAGGCACCCGTCTGGCGCTGCATCGCAGCCGCGTAGCGGTGGTGGGCGTGGGCGGCGTCGGCTCGTGGGCGGCCGAGGCGCTCGCGCGCAGCGGCATCGGGCATATCACGCTGATCGACTTCGACCATGTCGCCGTATCCAACATGAACCGGCAGGTCCAGGCGCTGGGGAGCACGCTCGGCGCGGCGAAAGTATCGGTGCTGGAAGCGCGCATACGCGACATCAATCCCGGCTGCAGGGTGACCGCCGTCGACGATTTCCTGACCGAAGAAAATGTCCGCGACCTGATTCTGCAGGGCGCGTTCGACGCCGTCATCGACGCCTGCGACCAGGCAAAAGTGAAGGCAGCGCTGATTGTCTATGCGCGCTTCAACAAGATACCGCTGGTGGTATGCGGCGCGGCGGGCGGGAAAAGCGATCCCCTCAATCTGCGGCAGTCCGACCTGGGGCTTGCCACCCACGATGCCTTGCTGTCGCGCATCCGCAACCTGCTGCGCAAGGAGTTCGGAATCCTGCCGCGCAAGAACGGCAAGTTCGGCGTGGCCTGCGTGTATCTGGAAGAGCCGTCCAAAAGGAGCGCTGCCTGCACCACGGGCAGCCTGAGTTGCTCAGGCTACGGCTCGGTGGTGACGGTCACCGCATCGATGGGGCTTGCCGCGGCGGCATGGTGCATCGACCGGCTCGTGGCGCAGCACACGGCGGCTTGACCGCAAGCTACCATTCGCGGAAGGAAAAACCGAACCCCAGCGTCGTCTGGCGATGGTTGTAGTCGACCAGACTCTCGCCGAAGCCGGAAGTCAGCTGGGCATGCAGCCGCGCGGAATTTCCCAGCGCGACCGGCAGTGACCAGTCAACCTGCATGAAGCCGCGGTTATTCGGCAGGCTGAGATTGTTGCGCAGCAATACGGATACGGCCTGCGATTTGTCCGCGGGCTCCCAGCGCATCACCAGGTCGGCCCGCCCGATATAGTCGGTAATGTCCGGGTTGTCATCCTTCAGGGAATTCTCCGGAATACGCCACCAGCCGCGCGCCAGCACCGAAGTGTTGCCCCATTCCCATCCGCCTTGCAGGTAGAGGCGATTCCAACTGCGCGACTCCGGCAAGCGCTGGCCATTCGACTGGTGCTCCAGACCGAGGTTGACGAGCTTCAATCCCGATTGGCTGCCCGTACCGAACGTGGCAATCAGCTCCGGATCGTAATTGGTCTCGCGGAACATCGAGGAATTGCGCGTGTTGAACATCTGCCAGTTGGACTGCTGCGTGTAAGCGCCCCACAGGCGCAGCGTCTTGAGCCCCAGGAAGTTGATATTTTTCTGGCTGCCGATGTCCGCCTTGAAACTAAACTGGAATTTGGTTTCCAGCGCATCAAAGTCGCTGGGCGTGAGCGTGCTGTGGCCAGCGGCGGGCGAGGCAGGCTGGCTGTTGACGTTGAAGGTTTTCCTCACCAGCAGATAGCTTTGCCGGTGCGGCATCAGGCGGCCCAGCTTGCTCTGATCGCGGCTGGTCTTGTCATCCAGGTTCCATGCCCTGGTCAGGTAGGATCGCTCGGCAACCGGCGGCGGTGGCGGCGCCACTGCCGGCACAGGGGCTGGCGGCGCCACCGCCACTGCCGGCGCCGCCTCTTCATCATCTTCCAGTTGTGGCAGATTCGCCACAGAATCAACCGCTACCGCGTTGTCGTAACATTTCAGGCGTTCGGCGTTGTTGTCCGGATGTTTTTTCGCGCAGAGCGCAAAATCCTCGCTGCCGGCATGGGCAGTTGGCGCAAGCTCCAGGCACAACAAGGCCAGCAACAGGAAGCCGCCCAGCCGGGCGAAATGGTTTGATTTCTTCATGACGTAATCGGGTTAAAGTTTTTTTGTATCGGCTCGCTCCGGCTTCCTGCGGCAAGTAATCGCAGGGCGGTTTATTTCAACCAACCCTTGCGATGGAATAGCCAGAACGGTAACGCAACGGATGTCGCCATCAGCGACAAGGCGAATAGATAGCCGTTTGCCCACTGAAGTTCCGGCATATGCTGAAAATTCATCCCGTAAACAGATGCAATCAGGGTGGGCGGCAGCAGCGCTACCGCGGCCACCGAGAACAGGCGCACGATCTTGTTCTGGTTGACGTTGATAAAACCGACCGTGGCATTCATCAGAAAATTGATCTTGTCGAACAGGAAGGCAGTGTGCCCGTCCAGCGAGTCGATGTCTTGCATGATCTGGCGTGTCTCATCCATCTGTTCCGGATTAAGCAACTTGCTGCGCATCAGGAACGAAACCGCGCGGCGCGTATCCATCAGGTTGCGGCGGATGCGCCCATTCAGGTGTTCCGTGTGGGCGATGCTGGCCAACACTACACCGGCCTGTTTGTCGCTCAGCATGCTGTTGAGCACCGTGCCGCTGATTTCGCCGAGATCGGCGTAAACCTCTTCCAGCGCATCGGCGGAAAACTCCACATCGGAGTCGTACAGATCGATCAACACGTCGAGACTGTCCGCGACGAGACCGGGCTGCCCGTGCGAGTGCAGACGAAAACGCTGGAATACCGGCAGGTCTTCGTCATGCACGCTGAACAGCACGTTTTTGGACAGCACAAAAGCGACGATGACGCTGCGCGAATTGCTTTCCTTGCCGAGCAGGAAATCCGAACGCACATGCAGCTCTTCGTTTTCCTCGTAGAACCGCGCGCTCGCCTCGATATCGCGCAAATGCTCCGGTTGCGGCAGGATGATCGAAAAAACTTTGGCCACCCATTCGCGCTCGCCTTCGTCGGGCGCGATGGCATCCACCCAGATCGGCTTGCGTGTGGCGATCTCATCTGGCCGGATACTGGCCAGCCGTCCGTTTTCCAGCGTAAAAATATTGAGCATGCATGCGCTCCTGTTGTTTGACGGCGGATTATCTGTCACCGGCGCCCAAAGGGAAACGCGCCAGCACCCGGTAATCCGTCAATCCCTCCCGCTGCACGGATTGTACCAGCGCGAAATCCCTGATCTGCCAGCATACCGGCTGCATCGCGGGCAGTGGTGCATCGCTCCAGCGCGCGTTGCGCAACAGCGTGACATGCGGTTTGTAATCGCGCCGGTCGAATTCGAAGCGATGCGCGGCCAGGCGCTGCCCCAGCGTATCGGCCAGTTGCGCCAGTTGTTGCGGCACATGGCGGGGCGCGGCATACACGATGTGGTTGTGCCCCCAGTAGCGCGCCTCGTCGAAACACAACTCGAAGCCCTTCCCACTGATCTCCTGCGCCGCCAGTTGTAATACTTCCAGCCCATAAAGTTCAATATCGCCGATGAACACCAGCGTGTTGTGCAGCGTCTCGCCGCGCGTCGCGCGTCCGCCGCACAGGCGTTTCAGCGGTGCCTGCCATGCGGCTAGTTGCCTGCTCTCGGCGGCCTTCGGCCACAAGGCGAAGAATACCCGTGCGGTCGGGTTGTCGGGTGGACGGTTCATATAGCCGGCATTTTATCCGCATGAGTAGCGCGCTGCATAAGAGTCCAGTCCCAACGCAGAATATGAAACCAGCTGAAATGGACTCTAAGGTAAAATGCACATCTTGCAAAAGGAACATCATGACGGCACGCTTGCGCGAAATCCCCTATAACTACACCTCGTTTTCCGACCGAGAGATCGTCTTGCGCATACTCGGCAGCGAGGCGTGGGGCATCATCAACACGCTGCGCGAAGAACGCCGCACCGGGCGTTCCGCGCAAATGCTCTACGAGGTGCTGGGCGATATCTGGGTGCTGACGCGCAATCCGTATTTGCAGGATGATCTGCTCGCCAACCGCAAGCGCCGCAAGGCGCTGATCGGTGCGCTGCACCACCGCCTGAATGACATCGAGGCGCGCCGCCAGGACAATCCCAAGGTAAAGCGGCTGCTCGAGCTTGCCGCGGCGGCGGTCGATCAATTCGCCACCGAATTCGAGCAGACCCTGCAATTGCGCAAACGCATCCTGCGTGTGCTGGGACGCATCACGCGCCGCGACAATATCCAGTTCGACGGCCTGGCGCGCGTCTCGCATGTGACCGACGCAACAGACTGGCGCGTGGAATATCCGTTCGTCGTGCTGCATCCCGATACCGAAACGGAAGTCGCGCCTCTGGTGCGCGCCTGCATCGAACTCAAGCTGACCATCATCCCGCGCGGCGGCGGCACCGGCTATACCGGCGGCGCAGTACCGCTGGATAAATTCTCCGCGGTGATCAACACCGAGAAGCTGGACTCGCTCTCCGTAGTAGAACGTCTGGCCTTGCCCGGTTTGAGCGAGCCATATGCCACGATCCGGTGCGGCGCGGGTGCGGTAACGCGGCGCGTGATGGAGGCGGCTGAGGCCAGCAATCTGGTGTTCGCGGTCGATCCGACCTCGGCGGATGCGTCATGCATCGGCGGCAACGTGGCGATGAACGCGGGTGGCAAAAAGGCAGTGCTGTGGGGCACCGCGCTGGACAACCTCGCTTCGTGGCGCATGGTCACGCCGGACGGCCTGTGGATGGAAGTCGAGCGCATCAATCACAACCTCGGCAAGATTCACGATACCGCCACCGCGACTTTCCGCATCAGCCGCTTCGAACCGGACGGGACGACCCCGCATGGTGCGCCGGAAACCCTCGCCATCCCTGGTGGTGCGTTCCGCAAGGCCGGGTTGGGTAAGGATGTCACCGATAAATTCCTGTCCGGCCTGCCCGGCATCCAGAAGGAAGGCTGCGACGGCATCATCACCTCGGCACGCTTCATACTGCATCGCGCCCATGCGCATACCCGCACCGTGTGCCTGGAATTTTTCGGCCAGGTGCGCGAGGCGGTGCCCGCCATCGTCGAGATCAAAGACTATATGGATGCGCACCCGGCCGCGTTATTGGCGGGGCTGGAGCACCTCGACGAACGCTACCTCAAGGCGGTCGGCTATGCCACCAAAGCCAAACGCGGCACCCGTCCAAAGATGGTGCTGATCGCCGATGTCGTGAGCGACGACGCGGATGCTGCGGCCTCCGCCGCCTCGGAAATCGTGCGGCTCGCCAACCTGCGCAGCGGTGAAGGCTTCGTCGCGGTATCCGCCGAGGCGCGCAAAAAATTCTGGCTGGACCGCGCGCGCACCGCCGCGATCGCCAAACACACAAACGCTTTCAAGGTCAATGAAGACGTTGTGATCCCGCTGCCGCGCATGGGTGATTACTGCGACGGCATCGAGCGCATCAACATCGAACTGTCGCTGAAAAACAAGCTCAAGCTGCTCGGTGCGCTGGACGAATTTTTTGCCGGCGAACTGCCGCTGTATTATCAGGACGATGCGCAACTCGGCGATGCCGAACTGCTCGGCAACCGCCCACAAGTGGCGCAACAGATGCTTGCCGAGGTGCGCACGCGCTGGCAGTGGCTGCTGGACAACCTTGACGCGCCGCTGGCGCAAACCCCTCCCCACCTCCCCTTGTCAGGGGAGGAGTCAAACTTCCCCCCTGACAAGGGGGAATCGAGGGGGGGTACCGTGTTCGACGCGGTGCAGCGCCACCTGTTGCGCGCCTCGTGGAAGCGCGAGGTGCGCGAGCCGTTGCGCCAGATCTTCAGCGGCGGCACTTACCAGCCGATTCTCGACCAGTGTAGCGCCACCCACCAGAGTGTACTGAAAAGCCGCGTGTTCGTCGCATTGCACATGCACGCCGGCGATGGCAACGTGCATACCAACATCCCGGTGAATTCGGACGACTACGAAATGCTGCAGCAGGCCTATGCTGCGGTGGATCGCATCATGCATCTGGCGAAAGACCTGGGCGGTGTGATCTCCGGCGAACACGGCATCGGCATCACCAAATTCGATTATCTCGAACCGCAGGAGATCGCCGCGTTCACCGACTACAAGCAGCGTATCGATCCAGAAGGGCATTTCAACCGCGGCAAGCTGCTCAAGGGCAGCAATCTGGAGCGTGCCTACACGCCGAGCTTCAACCTGATGGAGCTCGAGAGCCTGATCCTGGAAAAAAGCGAGCTGGGCGAAATCGCCGACTCGTTCAAGGACTGCCTGCGCTGCGGCAAATGCAAGCCGGTGTGCAACACCCACGTGCCGCGCGCCAACCTGCTGTATTCGCCGCGCAACAAGATTCTCGCCACTTCCCTGCTGATCGAGGCGTTCCTGTACGAAGAGCAGACGCGGCGCGGCGTATCGATCCAGCATTTCGCCGAATTCGGCGATATCGCCGACCACTGCACGATATGCCACAAGTGCAAGAACCCCTGCCCGGTGGATATCGACTTCGGCGACGTATCGGTTGCAATGCGCAATTTCCTGCGCAAGCAGGGCAAGAAAAAATTCAACCCGGTGACCTCCGCTTCGATGATGTTTCTCAGTGTCACCGACCCGACCGTCATCAAACTGATGCGCAAGGTGATGATCGAGGTGGGCTACAAGGCACAGCGTATCGGCTACCGAATCGCCAAGCGCCTTGGCCTGTTCAGGGCGCAGACCAAACGGCCTCCTGCCACTGTCGGCGGCGCGCCGCTGGTCGTGCCGCTCGGCCGCGCGAAAGTGATCCACTTCTTCAACAAGCCGATGCCGGGCAACCTGCCCAAGAAGACCTCGCGCGCCTTGCTCGACATCGAGGATTCGAATATCGTGCCGATCATCCGTAACCCGAATAAACTGAGTGAAGACTCCGAGGCGGTGTTCTACTTCCCCGGCTGCGGATCGGAGCGGCTGTTTGGCCAGGTAGGACTGGCGACGCAGGCGATGCTGTATGAGATCGGTGCAATCACCGTGCTGCCGCCCGGCTACCTGTGCTGCGGCTATCCGCAAAATGCCTCCGGCCAGGCCGACAAGGCCAATCAGATCAGCACCGACAACCGCGTGCTGTTCCATCGCGTGGCGAACACGCTGAATTACCTCGACATCAAGACGGTGATTGTGTCGTGCGGCACCTGCATGGATCAGTTGCTGAAATACCAGTTCGACAAAATCTTCCCCGGCTGCCGCCTGCTCGATATCCACGAGTACCTGCTCGAGAAGGGGGTGAAGCTGGAGTCGCCCACCGGGGCACGCTACATGTTCCACGACCCGTGCCATTCGCCGATGAAAACCTACCAGCCGCTCAAGGTAGCAAGCGAATTGATGGGGGTCGACATACCGCTCAACGATCGCTGTTGCGGCGAAGCCGGCAGCTTCGGCGTGTCGCAGCCGCAGATTGCGACCCAGGTGCGTTTCCGCAAGGAAGAGGAAATGCGCAAGGGCGCCGACGCGCTGCGCGCCGACGGTTTTGCCGGTGAAGTCAAAATCCTCACCTCCTGCCCAGCCTGCCATCAGGGACTGTCACGCTACAACGAGGACAGCGGCACCACTTCGGAGTACATCGTCATTGAGATGGCCCGGCACCTGCTTGGCGAAAACTGGCTGGAGGACTATGTCCACAATGCCAATCATGGCGGCATCGAGCGCGTGCTGTTGTAGGGGCGTGCAACCAAAATAACCATGCTGACACTTCCGCTCGAACCGACTGACGACCGTGCCAACCCGCTTTTCAAGGACGCAGCGGGTTGCACGCAATGGCTCGGGCAACTGCAACTGACTAATCTGCAACTGGCGCATAGCCTGCTGTTCACCCAGATCAACGAGCTCAACCGCTATCCGATGCGCGGCCTGGAACGGCTGAACACACTGGAGCTACTGCGCGAAACCGTCGGCTATGTGCAGGACGACTACGCCAAAAAACTCATCGCCAAACCATTGCCGCTGAATGAAAGTGAGCTGATGGTGTTCATTTCCATCGTGCAGCTCTGGCAGGCCATGGTGCTGGGCTATCAGCGTTGCCTGCAAGCTTATATGGCCGGCGACAAGCAACTCGCAAAACATGGCGCATTACTGTGCCAGCGCTGCCTGCTGTACAGCGGGCTGGAAATCTTCGAGCACCTGCGTACCGGCTACGAATTCGATGCCAAACTGTGGAACCAACTGCATGAGTTGTATAACTTCGCCGAGGAACAAAATTTCCAGACGGCCGAGGTAGACGATCCACTGAACCAGAAATATCCGCGCAGCAGTTGCCGCAGCATCTATGTAAAAACCTTGCTGGCATGCCATGCACGCCCCGCGGAACTTACCCGTTCGCAACTGCAACTGCTGGACAACTGGCTGGCGCAATGGAGCGGCATGGTAACGGTAGAGCGCAGCTATACCGTCAGCAAGGGAGACGCCCAGCCGCTCGCAATAGACTTGGCCAGCATGCGCGGATTGCAGCCGGTCGGACAAATCACCCACAGCAGCGCCATGCGCTACCTGGCAATGGTGCCATTAAGTAAATTGCTGCGCGTGAAGACCATCCTGCTGCAGCAGGGCCAGCCCCCCCGGCAAGCCAACTTGTGCGAGCACTGCAACAGCAATGATTGCATCGAGCTCCTCACTTTTTTGCATCAGTGCTGGTGCGAAGATCACAGCACGCGTTTTGGTGAGCGTCATCCGGTCGCGCAACGCGCGCAGCTTTGCTACAAACCGGAAGGTATTTATGCGCACCTGTCCGGTAAACCGCTCGGACAACCCGGGCGCGATAACGCCCTGGGCAACACGGCGCGCAAGCAGATCGAGGCCTTCGGCCGGGTGCTGCAGGACGCGCACAACAAGGAACTACCGGAAACGGGCTACCCACTGGAAGCCTGGCAATTCGATAACGAAAGCATATCGGGAGCGCACCTGACGCGCGAAGACACGTTCGGCGGGCGGTTAAGCTACAACCAGCTGGTTGCGTTGCGCCCCAACGATGCGGGAACCTTCATGCTGGGGGCCACGGCATGGGCGAACGTCACGCGCACCGGGCAACTGCAAATCGGCGTGCGCTACCTGCCCGGCTCTGTCGAGGCAGTCAGTATCCGTGCAACCGGCGTGAACATGACGGTATCGGAAAAATACGTTCCGGCATTCCTGCTGCCCGCCGTTGCGGCGCTCAATATTCCCGCCAGTCTGGTCATCCCGCGCGACTGGTTTCAGACGGGCCGTGTGGTGGAGATCCTGCATCAGAACGGCGAAAAAGAACATATGAAAATGGGTTTCAGCGTGGAACGCGGGATTGATTACGAGCGCGTCAGCTTTACGGTGGCCTATTGAGAATTACCTGAAGAAAGCCAACGCCGTAGGTCGGGTTTCAACCCGACAGCTTCGACAAGCTCAGTTATATAGGTTGGGTTAGCGGCCTTATCGCGTAACCCAACAAATCCAACCCTGATCGAAAGCAGGCACACCGCGTCCATCCGGTGAACCGTCAGCCCAACGCCGGATAATCGGTATACCCTTTCGGCCCTGGGGTATAGAACGTATTGAAATCTGGCGCATTCAGCGCCGCGCCGGTTTTCCACCGCGCGACCAGGTCCGGATTGGCGAGGAACGGACGCCCCACGGCGACCAGATCGCATTTGCCCGCCGCCAGATCGCTCTCGGCGCGTGCGACATCGTAGCCGCCGGAAAGGATCAATGTGCCCTTGAATGCGCTGCGGAACGCCGCCTTCATCGAATCGGGCACCAGAGGCGCGCCCATCGCCGAATGATCGACGAGGTGGATGTAGGCCAGCCCGCGCATATCAAGTTGATGCGCCAGCCAGGTGTAGTCCGCTTCCATCGCATCGTACAGCGGCATATCGTTGAACACGCCGAACGGCGACAGGCGTATGCCGACCTTGTCCTTGCCGATGGCGACGATCACCGCTTCGGCGACCTCGAGCACGAAGCGTGCGCGGTTCTCGATCGGGCCGCCGTAGCGATCCGTGCGCCGGTTCGAGTTCGGGCGGATGAACTGCTCGAGCAGATAGCCGTTCGCCGAATGCAGCTCGACGCCATCGCATCCCGCCGCCACGGCATTCTGCGCAGCCTGTACAAATTCCCCTATGGTGGTCTTGATGTCCGCTCCGGTCATTTCCTGCGGCATGGCATTCGGCTTCATCCCTTCCGCATCGGTATACATCTCGCCGGCCGCCGCCACCGCCGACGGCGCCAGCACGCGCGCGCCCGCAGGCAGATTGAGCGCATGGCCGATGCGCCCGGTGTGCATGAGCTGCATGAACATTTTCGTGCCCTGTGCGTGAACCGCATCGGTAACACGCTCCCATCCCGCAACCTGTGCCGCTGAAAATATTCCCGGTATGCGCGCATAACCCAGCCCATTGGGAGACGGCGACGTGCCTTCGGTGATGATCAGGCCCGCGGTTGCCCGCTGCGCGTAATACTCTGCCATGAGCTCGTTCGGAATATTGCCGATGGCGCGGTTGCGCGTCATCGGCGACATGACCAGTCGATTCTGCAGCGTGAGTTGGCCCAAAGTGGTCTTCGAAAACAGAAGCGACATGATTGTTCCTCCTGAAAAATGATGATGCTACCAGCCTGGCGGACAATATACTCCGAATCAAACGGGCTGGTTTTCCCAATCTGATTCATTCGAATTGTGCCCAGCACACCCTGCGGCACTCAGCGCGGCTTGATCCGCGGCAAATACCTGGCTCAACTGCCGCTACCGACAGATGCGGAATGTCGTTTCCCCACAAGCAGCCCTTCGGTTTTGCGCCACGTCATCAAAAGCGATCAACCCTGCTTCAGCAACGCTTCGAACTCCTCAATTGGCACCGGCTTGCTGAACAGATAGCCCTGATACATCATGCAGCCATGCTGCTTGAGAAAAGCCAGTTGCGCGTCAGTCTCCACTCCTTCGGCGATGACGTTCAGGCGGAAGTTATGTGCCATGTCGATGATGGTTCGTACCATAACTGCATCGAGTGGGTCAGTCATAATATCGTTGACGAAACTCCGATCGATTTTGAGCTGATCAAGCGGGAGTTGTTTCAGATAGGACAATGATGAATAGCCCGTACCGAAATCGTCCATTGACAATCCGACCCCCAGTGCTTTCAGCGCGTGCATTTTTGCCACAATATCGGCCAAATCATCCAGCACCATGCTTTCGGTCAGTTCCAGCTTCAGGCACGAGGGGTTGATGCGATGCTCCTGTATAACTGCCGCTACCCTATCCACAAAGTCTTCTAATTTGAACTGTTTGGCACTGACGTTTACGGCAAGCACCAAGTTGCGCTTTTGCTTATCATTGCCCCATGAGGCGAGCTGTCGACAGGCGGTTTCGAGTACCCACTGTCCGATATCAAGGATTAGCGAAGTCTCTTCAGCAAGGGGAATGAATTGGAAGGGAGGGACCATACCGCGCTGCGGGTGAATCCAGCGCACTAACGCTTCGGCGCCAAAAATGTGACCGGATTCGTCAACCTGTGCCTGGTAATAGAGCCTGAATTGCTGTCTGACAAGCGCTTGGTGCAATCCAGCCTCCAGGGTGGCGTGCGCTTCCAGAACAGCTTGCATTTTAGGATCGAAAAAACGTATGGCGTTGCGCCCGGCCTTCTTTGCCTGATACATCGCAATATCCGCATATTTAAGCAGTTCGTCCGCACTGGTGCCACGATCAATAAACAGGTTGATTCCGATACTGGCGGTGCAGCGAAATTCCTGTTCTTCGATCAGATGGGGTCGATTAAGGGTGGCGAGAATTTTCTCGCTTACTTCTTCGGTCTGGGCCGCGGCATGTTCTGCCTCGCTCCCCAAATCTTCCAGCATCACCACAAATTCATCACCTCCGAGCCTGGTCACCGTATCACCTTCGCGCACGCAGGACTGCAGACGTTGCGCAACCTCGATCAATAACAGATCGCCGAATTTGTGCCCTTTGGTATCGTTGATCACCTTGAAGTTATCCAGATCAATGAACATGATCGCACCATGCCTGCCGCTGCGCGCACTGGTTGCCAGTGCATGTTGAAGACGGTCAAGCAACAGGCGGCGATTAGGCAGTCTGGTCAGCGGATCGTAGAAAGCCAGACGATGAATATTTTCTTCCGCCTGCTTGCGATTGGTAATGTTGTGTATAAAGCCGCTGAACTCGTACTTGCCCGCTATCTTGATTGGGGTGATGGCCAGTTCGACGGGAAACTCGTGGCCGTCACGATGCAGGCCAATAATCTCGATCCGCGAATTCAGGAAAGCCCCCTCGCCGGAGGCCAAGAAACGCTTCAGGCCATTAACGTGCGCCTCGCAATATTGGGGCGGAATGATCATCTCGTGCAGCATTCGTCCGACCGCTTCTTCTCTGGCCCAGCCGAAAATCTCTTCCGCCTGGGTATTCCAGCCGATGATGATCCCTTTGGCATCCATCTGCACCACGGCATCCAGGGCGGTCTCAATAGTGGCATGCAGACGCGCTTCGTCTTCACGGCGTGCTTCAAGCATGGCGCTGAACCCGTCGGCCATTTCGTTGAAGCTGTCGCCTATCTGGCTGAGCTCATCGCGCGTGCCGAGATTGACTCGCGCGCGTAGATCACCACTGGCAAAGGCATGTGCAGAATGGGCCAGCGACTTGACGCTGTCGGTAATGACGTAGTAGATGCCAATCGCGAAATAGGCCGCTATCAGGAATAGCAGGATGCCAATGCCGATACTCACGTACAGTACTTTTTCTGCCTTGGTAACACGCTCCTTGATAAGAGTTTCAGTGGTCGGCAACAGCGACGTATACATTTGCGAGTAGCTCCTGTCGATCGCCATGGTGGTCATCTTCAGGAAATCTTCGGAAGGCGTGGTAAAACGGCCGGCAAGAATGTCTGATTTTACGATGCCGACAATCTGCTGCGCCGAATCGGCAACGTCCCTGGATGCCATTGAGAGCACCTCCTGCATTGCCGGGTTGTAGCGGCCGGTCTTCTCGAGGTTGATCTTGAGGAAACTGAGCGCATCGCCAAGTTCGATAACCAAGGCATTCATATTCACTCTCTGGTACTCGTTAGCCTGCTTCTCAGCCAGAATGCCGGTGCCATAGGCACGGATCTGCCCCAGGTGTTCGAGCGCATCCGGCAGCTTGTAAATGATGGTGTCAACTAGGTAGAACGTGCCGATCTCTGCATCCAGAGTTAGCTTGTATTCATCGGAGACCATCACCTCGAAAAGCAATATCTGATTGATCAGGCTGGTATGTGCGGTGAAGTTCTCGGCCACTGTCCAATTGAGCCCATTTTTCCGCAGATGCTCCCAATTGGCCTTGATGTGCCGCCAGTTTTCGCTCGAGGCCAAGCTGGAAGGCAGCTTTTCTTGCATCGTATTGAAGGCATCGTCAGCCTCCTTTTTCTTGGCGGCACGTCTGTCCCGCAGTGTCTGGTTGCCGCCGAGCAGTGCGGCCGATATCCCACGGTGTTGCTGGATGAACTGCACGGTTTGGGAAATCGGCTTGATCAGCGCGAGGCCTTCCAATTGCCGCTGCGCTGGTTGGATAACCCGATTAAGACTGGCAAAGAGGCTGAACATCACCACCGCGATCGCAATCGAGGATATTAGCCACAATAATACGAATTTCCTGGTGTAGTTCAGCCGACCCATCAGGGCGATGGCAGGGGAAAAGAATGACCGCATATAACCTTGCCTCTAAATTATGGAACCTCTGATTAACAGCTTAAGAAATTTTTGAGATTCCCTCGGTTTTTCGTCTTCCGGCAGGCAAGTTTCATGCTGCCACTTTTTCATTCTACTGAGCGATGAACCAGTCATTCAAAAGACCGTGCTAAGTATCTCCTTTGGCACAAAGCCGATACTCAGATAGTCAGCTTGGTTGCTCTGAGACACCGATAATCTGACAGGTAGTGCCAAACCAAATCACGACTACTTCAGTTCAGAATTTTCCTTGCCTACTTTGCCGCCCTTGCTGTCATCATAACCAGCGACTTGGCTATCGTCTCTTGATAGCCTCGTCGAATGGCCAGTAGTTTCATCAGGGTAGTCCATCATGTCCTCATCGTCATCGAGCAATATCCGGTTGGCATTGCCTTCCATATCCTCGTACTGGCCTTTCTTCACCGCCCAGATCAGCACGACAAGAAACACCAACCCGAAAACCATCATGCCGGGTATCAAGCTGTAAATTACATCCATGGTTACCTCTACGATTCTGCCCGCTTCGCGGAGTCATTGATGTTGCTGGATTCCGGCCTTCGCCGGAATGGCGGGCCGGTTTTGAATAATGTTTGTATGCGCGCCGCATTGCCGATCACCACCAGTGAGCTGATCGGCATAGTGATCGCCGCCACCAGCGGGCTGACCCTGGCCATCATCGCCAGCGGCACCATGATAGCGTTATACACGAAGGACAGCCCGATATTCTGCTTGATGGTGCGCAGGGTGCGGCGCGACAACATGGTTGCCAGCCGCACCTTGTCCAGCTCGTTGTGCATCAGCACGATGTCGGCGCTTTCCACCGACACATCCGTGCCCGAGCCGAGTGCGATGCCCACATCGGCGCGAATCAGGGCGGGTGCATCGTTGATGCCATCACCCACCATGGCAACTACTGCGCCGCGCTGTTGCAACTGCCGAATCACCTGATCCTTGTCCTGCGGCAACACCTCGGCGATGACTTACATGCCGCCTAGTATACAAACCCATTAATTACGAGACATAATGTCGAGCCATTTTTATATCTGCATCCTGCCGAGTGAACGACCACTTGATGCCACGTTGCTCCGCGTTCCGGCGCGACTGCCAGGCATTCACCTCGTTGGTGATCGTG
>DASTNS010000040.1:0-15431 GCA_035720625.1 Gallionella sp.
TAATGTCTGATTCGGTAATCGCACCCACACCTCCGTGGATCAAATTGACCTTGACTTCGTTGGTGGAGAGTTTCTGCAAGGATTGCGCAATCGCTTCGGCAGAGCCTTGCACGTCGGATTTTACAATCAGCGACAGGGTACGCACTTCGCCCTCGGCCATTTGTTCGAACATGTTTTCCAGCTTGGCCGCCTGCTGCTTGGCAAGCTTCACGCCGCGGTATTTCCCTTGGCGGAACAGCGCGATTTCGCGCGCGCGTTTTTCGTCCGTCATCACCATCAATTCCTCACCGGCGGCCGGCACCTCGGACAATCCCTGAATTTCGACCGGGATGGACGGCCCTGCCTCGCTCACCGCCTTGCCGTTTTCATCCAACATGGCGCGCACCCGCCCGAATACCGAGCCGACCAATACCGCATCACCGCGCTTCATGGTGCCGGACTGGATCAGCACGGTAGCGACCGGTCCCTTGCCCTTGTCCAGGCGCGCCTCGATCACCAGCCCCTTGGCGTGGGTTGTGCGCGGCGCCTTCAACTCCAGCACTTCGGCCTGCAGCAGCACGCCTTCGAGCAATTGGTCTATGCCCTGCCCGGACTTGGAGGAAACCTCGACGAACATCGCGTCGCCGCCCCAGTCTTCCGGCACCACGCCTTCGGCGACCAGTTCCTGCTTGACGCGCTCGACATTGGCTTCAGGTTTGTCAACCTTGGTCACTGCCACCACCAGCGGCACATTAGCGGCCCTGGCATGGGCGATGGCCTCTCTGGTCTGCGGCATCACGCCGTCATCGGCGGCCACCACCAGGATCACGATGTCAGTCGCTTTGGCACCGCGGGCGCGCATCGCGGTAAATGCCTCATGACCCGGTGTATCAAGGAAAGTAATCATACCGCGCGGCGTGTCGACGTGATACGCGCCGATATGCTGAGTGATGCCGCCTGCTTCACCGGAAGCGACACGGGTGCGGCGGATATAATCCAGCAACGAGGTCTTGCCGTGGTCGACGTGACCCATCACAGTGACGACCGGTGCGCGCGGCTCCAGCGCCACATCATGATGCACTTCGGCATCCAGCAAATACGCATCGGGATCGTCCAGCCTGGCGGTCTTGGCGATGTGCCCCATTTCCTCTACGACGATCATCGCAGTTTCTTGGTCCAGCACCTGGTTGATGGTCACCATCGAACCCATTTTCATCAGCACCTTGATGATTTCGGCGGCCTTGACGGCCATCTTTTGCGCCAATTCGGCGACGGTAATGGTTTCCGGAACAGCCACTTCGCGCACGATTGGTTCGGTCGGCAACGAGAAGGCGTGCTCGGGCTCAGCGGTGTGTTTGACGTGTTTGTCATGGCGCGGTGCGCGCACCGGGGTCGCCCAGACACCGGTCTTCTCGCCGGTCTTGATGGGGGTGCGCTTCTTGTGGCCTTTTTCATCCCATGGGCTGGCCTTGGCTTCAGTCTTGGGTTTCTTGGCTGGCTTGGCTATTTTGTCGCCGGGCTTGGGTGCCGGCTTGTGCAACGTGCCTTCGGCCAAGTCGACTACCGGAGGCACCGCAACGGGCGCGGCTGCTTCTTTCGCTGCCGGCGCGGCGGGCTTCGGCTCCGGCTCAACCGCCTTCTTTGTTGTCTTGCGCTTGCCGCGTTCTTGCCTGGCTTGCACTTCGGCTGCCTGGCGCGCCGCCAATTCCGCCTGCAGGCGCGCTTCCTCTTCGCGTGCGGCCAGTTCCTGCTCATCCAGAACCTTGGCCGCTTCGCCCTTGGGCAAGGCAGCAGAAACAGCCGCTTCTGCGGCCGTCGCCGGGGCCACTACGCGGCGTTTACGCACCTCCACCTGAATGGTGCGCGCCCGGCCGGAGCTGTCGGCTTTTTTGATTTCCGTAGTTTCGCGGCGAGTCAGCGTAATTTTTTTGGCGGGTTTTTCGGCGCCATGCGCTTGGCGCAAATGCTCCAGCAATTGCGCCTTGTCCTTTTCGGAAACCGAGTCGGACTCCTGCTTTTTGCTAACCCCTGCCGCCTTTAACTGCTCAAGCAGCAAAGCGACCGGCAATCCTAATTCAGTCGCAAATTGCGCTACATTCATTTTTCCCATTACCGTCCTTTAAGTCCCGCCGGCTCAAGCAAACCAGGGCGCACGTGCCGCCATGATTAACACATTGGCGCGTTCGCCATCCATACCGGAAAGCTCTACCAGCTCATCCACATCCAAATCCGCCAATTGCTCTTGCGTCGCCACACCCTTGGCTGCCAAGGTGCGCGCAATTTGCTCGTCCATGCCTTCCAGTTTGAGCAAGTCTTCAATACCGTGTTCCACTTTTTCTTCGCTGGCAATCGCAGCGGTCAACAGCGCATTGCGCGCACGGCTGCGCAACTCGTTCACCGTCGCTTCGTCAAACGACTCGATTTCCAGCATTTCTTCCAGCGGCACATACGCCACTTCTTCCAGCGTATTGAAGCCTTCCTGCACCAGAATGTCGGCGACTTCCTCGTCCACATCAAGTTTTTCCATGAACACCGCGCGCGTTTGGGAAAACTCTTCGGCGTGTTTTTCATTGGATTGCTCGACGGTCATGATATTGAGCTCCCAGCCCGTCAACTCGCTGGCCAGGCGCACATTCTGGCCGCCGCGCCCAATCGCTTGCGCTAGGTTTTCCTCTTCGACCACCACATCCATACTGTGCTTCTCTTCGTCCACCATAATACTGCTCACTTCGGCGGGAGCCAGCGCGTTGATGACGTAAGTGGCGGGATCTTCCGACCAAAGAATGATGTCCACACGCTCGCCGGCGAGTTCGTTGGTCACGCCCTGCACGCGCGAACCGCGCATCCCGACGCAGGTGCCGATGGGATCGATGCGCGGGTCATGCGATTGCACCGCAATCTTGGCGCGCGAACCAGGGTCGCGTGCGGCGCTGACGATTTCCAGCAGATTTTCTTCAATCTCCGGCACCTCCAGCTCAAATAACTTGACCAGCAATTCAGGCGAAGTGCGCGACAAAATCACCTGCGGGCCGCGCGCGCTGCGATCCACCCGCAACAAATGCGCCTTGACACGATCGCCGACGCGCAGGTTTTCCTTCGGGATCATCTGCTCGCGCGGCAGCAGCGCCTCGATCTTACCGAATTCGATAAGCGCATTGCCGCGCTCCAGCCGTTTCACGGTACCGGAAACCAGATGCTCCTTGCGATCCATAAAATCGCTCAGCACCTGTTCGCGTTCGGCATCGCGAATCTTCTGGAAAATAACCTGTTTTGCGGCTTGCGCCCCGATACGCCCGAAATCAATGGATTCCAGCGGTTCTTCAATGAATTCGCCGAGCTGGATATCGGCCTTGTGCTTTTGCGCCTCTTCCAGCTTGATGTGCATGTCCGGCGTCTCGAAGGTTTCGTCGTCCATCACTTCCCAGCGGCGGAAGGATTCATACTCGCCGGTATTGCGGTCTATCGAAACGCGCACATCGGCTTCATCCGCAAAGCGTTTCTTGGTCGCAGAAGCCAGGGCGGATTCCAGCGCTTCGAATACGACCTCCTTGTCCACGTTCTTTTCACGGGACAGCGCATCCACCAGCAATAAAATTTCACGACTCATACTTAACTCTCCGGCTAACACAGGGGGTTAAAACCCGCCCCTACAAATTCGGCACTAAGCGCGCCTTGTCCAAATTCGACAGTTCGATTGCCACCTGACTGCCATCCACATCCAACTGCAATACCCCATCTTTTACTCCGTCTATGATGCCGACGAAGTTTTTGCGCCCTGCCAGCGGCAGGCGCAGCCTGAGTTGCGCCTTCTGCCCCGCAAAGCGCACAAAGTCCGCTTCCTTTTTCAGCGCCCTGTCCAGTCCCGGCGAGGAAACTTCGAGGCGGTCATAATCCACGTTCTCGACCAGAAACAACCGCGTCAGTTGATTGCTTACCGCTTGGCAGTCGTCCACCGAGATGCCTTGCGGCTTGTCGATGAACACGCGCAACAACCCGCGCCCCGAGCGTTCAAAATCCACCAGCTCATAGCCCAGGCCGATTACTGTCGTTTCGACCAGCTTCATCACATCCATAAATTACTGCCCACAAATAAAAAACGGGCTCGAAGCCCATCTCAAAACGCGGCGCATTGTAGCAAAATTCGCGCTTAAAGGGAATTAACTTGGAAAGAAGCTGTTTTAAAAATTTGCGAGGAGGGATGGATGCAAGGCGCACGGAACGCAGCAACCGGAATGTACACTGAAGTACATGAGGATTGCGAGTACCGCGCAACGCCGCAGACACCCTCCGCAGCAATTTTTAAGACGGCTTCTTAGAACTCGTCCTGGTAGCGCACCGTAATCGGATAGCGCCAGTCCTTGCCGTAACTGCGTTCGGTGATGCGGATGCCCACCGCGGATTGGCGGCGCTTGTATTCGCTGATGCGGATCAGGTGCACCACCCGGCGCACGTCGGCTTCCGCATAACCGCGCGCGATGATTTCCGGAATCGCGAGATTTTGTTCGACATAGCACTCCATGACGGCATCCAGCACGTCGTAGGGCGGCAGGCTGTCCTGGTCGGTCTGATCCGCGCGCAATTCGGCGCTCGGCGAGCGCGTGATGATGCGCTCTGGGATCACCTGCCCCAGCGTATTGCGGTAACGCGCCAAGCGGTATACCAGTGTTTTGCTGACATCCTTCAGCACCGCGAAGCCGCCCGCCATGTCGCCGTAGAGCGTTGCATAGCCTACGGTCATTTCGGACTTGTTGCCGGTGGTCAGCACCAGCGAGCCGAACTTGTTCGACAGGGCCATCAGCAAGTTGCCGCGGATGCGCGCCTGCAAATTCTCCTCGGTGACATCCGCCGCGCGCCCGGCGAAAGCGGGATGCAGTGCAGTCAAATAGCTCTGGAACATCGCCTCGATGGGAATTTCGTCATAGTGCACGCCGAGGGTTTTCACCATCTCGCGCGAGTCATCCAGGCTGATCTGTGCGGTATAGGGCGACGGCATCATTATCGCATGAACTTTATCCGCACCCAGCACGTCGGCCGCGATCGCCAAGGTCAGTGCGGAATCGATCCCGCCCGACAACCCCAGCAATACGCCCGGGAAGCGGTTCTTGCCAACATAGTCGCGCACGCCGAGGCACAGCGCGCGATAGACGCCGGCTTCCTCGCCCAATGCCGCAGCCTTTTCTCCGGCCGGACACAAATCACCTCCAATTTCCAGCATCAGCAAGTCTTCTTCAAACTGCCTGGCCTGCGCTGTCAGGCTGCCGTGCCGATCCATGGCGAACGACCCGCCGTCGAAAACCAGCTCATCCTGGCCGCCCACCAGGTTGGCATAAACCACCGCCAAGCCGGTTTCCGCAATGCGCTCGCGAATCACCTGATAACGCGTCTCCTGTTTGCGCATGGCATAGGGCGATGCATTCAGCACCAGCAGCACCTGCGTACCGGCCTTGCGCGCCTGACGGGCCGCATCAGGTTCCCAAATGTCGGCACAGATATTCAAGGCAAAGCGAATGCCTTCCATCTCGAACACGCAAGGCTCGCTGCCGTGGTCGAAATAGCGTTTTTCGTCGAATACCGCATAGTTCGGCAACTCATGCTTGAGATAGGTCATGGCGATCGTGCCGTCGCGCAGCAGCGAGGCCGCGTTATAGCGTTTCCCGTCCCGTTCATACGGATGCCCCACCACTACGGTGATACCGGAAGTCTTCCCCGCGAGTTCGGCCAATGCCTGTGCGCATGCCAGGTAAAACCCATCGCGCAGCAGCAGGTCTTCCGGCGGGTAACCGCACAGGCTGAGTTCGGGGGCCAATAACAGTTGCGTGCCTTGCTGTTTGGCCTGTTCGGCGTATTGCAAAATCTTTGCAACATTCCCCGCCAGATCGCCCAATGCACAGTTGATTTGCGCAATTGCCAGTTTCATTATCACTCTTGAAAAATGTTGAGGACACGCATCTTACCATCGCAGTATGCGCTTATTAAAGCAGCAAAAAGCGGGCTGTTGCCAGCCCGCCTTTAAGGTTTATAGGATTACACGATCAAATTACTGGATGCGTACTTTTTTCTCTTCGCGGATGGTATAGCGTACCTCGACACGACGATTGGCCGCGCGGCCCTCCTTGGTCTTGTTATCCGCCATCGGCATTGTCTTGCCGTAGCCCTTGGCGGTAATACGGCCAGCAGCAATCCCTTTTTTTACCAGATAAGCCTTCACGGCAGCAGCGCGCCTTTCGGACAATTTCTGATTGTATGCGTCGCCACCGCGATCATCGGTATGACCTGTCACTTCCAGATTGGCCTCAGGGTACTTGCCGGCAAAATCGACCACCTGTTGCAACTTGGCGTCAGCAGTCGGCTTCAACTTTGCAGAATTTGTATCAAAGCTGGCGCCCTCGATGCGCACCGGCTTCTCTTCCATGATCACCTTCCATGCTTCTTTGGGTGCAGGTTCTGGCGCCACTTTGGGCAC
This sequence comes from Gallionella sp., assembly GCA_035720625.1. Lineage (GTDB taxonomy): Bacteria > Pseudomonadota > Gammaproteobacteria > Burkholderiales > Gallionellaceae > Gallionella. The sequence continues at coordinate 6,443 of DASTNS010000040.1, forward strand.
AGCCTTGGGTTCCTCCTTCTTCACAACCGGGGCTGCTGCCGGAGTTGGAGGCGCAACATAAGGCTTCTCGAAATAATAATTTACGCCAATAGTAAAATTATCGTTGTTCAGCTTAGTGGCGCCGCTCTTGCCGGTATTGTTTGTCCATTCACCGGCAACACTCCATTGGGGTGCAAATTTATATTCAACACCCAGGCCATAATGCGCTCCGCTATCGCCAACAACCGATGCATAAGCGTCGCCGCGTCCCCCAGTGTGTGCATAGCCCAATTTTGCGAAAGGCATCCAATTACCGTTCGGCAAGCCGAGCTTCAAGTCGAGGCCATATACGTGACTGCCGTAATGCACGGTTGCAGGCGCCGGTGCTACGCCCGTATGCGTCTTCTTGCCGTTGAAATCCAAGAATCCATCCACACCCAGCAGCATGCCGTTCCTGTTCCAGTTATAGCCGCCTTCAAGGCCGGTGGCGATGGGCGACTGTCTTGAAACAGCGGTCATATCCGTGCGGTTTACGCCAATTTTTCCACCCACATAACCGCCGTCGAATTCGCCGGCCTGCGCCGCCGTCGCGCCCAGTGATGCAACCGTCAAAACAACAACCATGGTGCTTTTTTTCATTTTTTTCTCCTTGGTGAAAATGGACGATGTAACAAGATGAAAAGACACGTTGCGCATCCATCGGAGGCCAAGCGGCAACTTGCTGGGCTGCATATTACCAAATGCATGTGTAGCGCGGCGATTATTGAAAAAAATATTACCCCGGCTTGTCTTTGTCCTCACATCCCTCCACCGACCCGGTCCTGGCAAAATGGCCGCTGATTTTGCGGCTGGAAATTTCCACCTACCCGGTTTCTTCATCCGTCTTGCGGATATTATCGGAAAGCGATTTATCCAACGCCGAGTCAACCAGCTTTTGCGGCAGTTGTTTGGTGGGCTTTACACCCAGCTCCTTGAGCATTTCTGCCTGGCGGATTACATTGCCTCGCCCACCGGTAAACTTGTTATATGCTCCATCGTAGGCCTTCTGCGCTTGATGCAGCTTTGCGCCCAAGTTATCTAGGTCTTCCACAAAGCCAACCAGCTTGTCATAAAGCTCGGCACCGCGGCAGGCGATCTCCTGTGCATTGCGATTCTGCTGCTCCTGCCGCCACAGATGTGCCACAGTACGCACCACGAACAGCAAGGTGCTTGGGCTGACCAGCAAGACGTTTTTCTTCCATGCGTCCTGCCACAAATCGCTGTCATGCGAGATGGCCAGCATGAAGGCTGGTTCAACCGGGATGAACATCAAAACGAAATCCAGCGATTGCAGGCCATAAAGCTGCTGGTAGTTCTTCTCGGATAGCTCCTTGATGTGGGCGCGGACCGAATCAAGGTGACGTTTCATGGCGGCATTGCGCTGATGATCGGTTTCGGCATTGGCGTGCTCCTCATAAGCCGTGAGCGATACCTTGGCATCGACGATCAAATGCTTGTCTTCCGGCAGATGGATCACCACATCTGGTTGGGCACGTGAGCCGTCTGCACGGGTATAGCTCTCCTGCACGTCATATTCGTGTCCCTTGCGCAACCCGGATGCCTCCAGTACCCGTTCCAGAATCAGCTCACCCCAATTGCCCTGAGTTTTGGCTTGGCCTTTGAGAGCACTAGTTAGATTGTGCGCATCTTTTGACAGCTGATTGTTAAGTAACCTCAGTTGCTTGACCTGCTCGGCTAAAGCCGAACGATCTTTGCCTTCCTGCACATAGACCTCCTGCACCTTGCCTTGGAATTCGGTGATCTTGACCTTGAGCGGCTCCAGCAACTGATTGAGGTTAGTCTGGTTCTGCTCGGTAAAACGCTTGGATTTATCTTCCAGAATCTCGCTAGCCAGCGCCTTGAAGCGGTTGGATAGCCGCTCCTCTTCATTCTTTAGCCACTGCGATTTCTCCGCAGATTGTGAACGCTCCGCTTCCAGCATCGTGCTCAGTTCGGCCACACGGCCACTCAAACTTTGCCGCTCTGCGGTAAGCTGGTCGCGCAATGCGGCGAGGTTTTCTTTCTCCATTTCGAGGCGTTTGTTATCTTCCTGCGATGCGGTCAGCCGCTCGTTGAGGCGAGCTATCTCAACCTGGCTTTCGCCTTTTGCCTGTGCCTCGACAGATGAAATGCGGGCACGCAGAACCAGCCAAATGGCAACCGCACCAACAAGCAGGCCAATAAAAAGAGAAGTGAAGATGTAGATTGGTTGTCCCATGAGTATTGGTTCTTTTGCATCAGTATAAACCAATCAGCCGGCCCAAATGAAAAGGGGCGCATGCGCGCCCCTTTTATTTCACCTATAAGCTCATCAACTTAAGAGCGCGACGCGCGCTTGCGTTCGATTTCCGACAAGTAGCGTTTACGCATCCGGATGGACACCGGGGTGATTTCCACCAGTTCATCATCGTCGATAAACTCGACTGCGGATTCCAGCGTCAGGCGGATCGGCGGGGTCAGGCGCACCGCTTCGTCGGTGCCCGAAGCGCGCACGTTGGTCAGTTGTTTGCCCTTGATCGGGTTAACGACCAGATCGTTGTCGCGGCTGTTCATGCCGATGATCATGCCTTCGTACAATTTGTCGCCGGGCGATACGAACATGCGGCCTCTATCTTCCAGCTTCCACAAGGCGTAAGCCACCGCCTCGCCGTGCTCTGCCGAAATCAGCACACCGTTGCGGCGGCCGGGCATATCAGCCTTGACCGGCGCGTAGTCGTCGAACACGTGCGCCATGATGCCGGTGCCGCGCGTCAGGGTCATGAATTCGGACTGGAAGCCGATCAGGCCGCGCGCCGGGATGCGGTATTCCAGGCGCACGCGGCCGTGGCCATCCGGCTGCATGTCCTGCAAGTCGCCGCGACGACGGCCCAGTTCTTCCATCACCGCGCCCTGGTTGGTATCTTCCACATCCACGGTCAGCACCTCGAAAGGTTCGCACTTTTCGCCGTTGATTTCGCGGTACACCACACGCGGCTTACCCACTGCCATTTCAAAACCTTCACGGCGCATATTTTCCAGCAGGATGGTCAAATGCAATTCGCCGCGCCCGGCCAGCAGGAACACGTCGGTCTCATCGGTATCTTCGACACGCAACGCCACGTTCACCAGCAGCTCCTTGTTCAAACGATCGCGAATCTGGCGGCTGGTAATGAACTTGCCTTCCTGCCCGGCCAACGGCGAGGTATTCACCATCAGATTCATCGTCAGCGTCGGTTCGTCCACCTTGGGCATCGGCAAAGCTTCCGGTTGATTCACATCGGCCAGCGTTACGCCGATACCGATCTCATCTATACCATTAACCAGCACGATGTCGCCCGCAAGCGCCTCAGCCAACGGCACGCGCTCTATGCCGCGAAATCCCAATACCTGGTTGATGCGCGCGCGTTTCGGCGGGTTGTTGCCGCTCAACACCATCACATCCTGGCCGGGCTTGATGCGGCCACGGCGCACGCGCCCCACGCCGATGCGGCCGACGAAGCTGGAATAGTCCAGCGCGGATATCTGCAATTGCAGCGGCGCGTCCACATCGGTCTCCGGCGCGGGCACATGCCTGAGCACCGCATCGAACAGCGGGCGCATATCCGGACTGGGCTTGGCCAGATCCAGCGTGGCATAACCATTCAATGCCGACGCATACACCACCGGAAAATCCAGTTGCTCGTCGGTTGCGCCGAGCTTATCGAACAGATCGAAGGTCTGGTTGATCACCCAGTCGCAACGCGCGCCGGGACGGTCCACCTTATTTATCACCACGATCGGACGCAGGCCCAATGCCAGCGCTTTCTTGGTGACAAAACGGGTTTGCGGCATCGGGCCCTCCACCGCGTCCACCAGCAGCAGCACGCTGTCCACCATACCCAGCACGCGCTCCACCTCGCCGCCAAAGTCGGCGTGGCCGGGTGTATCGACGATATTGATATGCACGCCTTCGTAATCCACCGCGCAGTTCTTCGCCAGAATGGTGATGCCGCGCTCTTTTTCCAGATCGTTGCTGTCCATGACGCGCTCGGCGACGTGCTGGTGGGAGGCAAACATGCCAGCCTGGCTAAGCAGTTTGTCCACCATAGTGGTCTTGCCGTGATCGACGTGAGCGATGATGGCGATATTGCGGAGTTCGCGGGACATGGAAACAGCCTTGCTATATGAAAAGGGCGCGCATTCTAGCACAAGGGACAGGGCTACCCGGCACAACTTGTAGGGGCACGGCGCGCCGTGCCCCTACGACTGCATCAGCCGCCCATTTCCAGCATCAGCTGATTCACGCGCTTGACGAAGGTTGCCGGGTCGTCGAGCTGCCCGCCTTCGGCCAGCAAGGCCTGATCGAACAGCATCGCCGCCCAGTCGTCGAAGCGCTTCTCCTCGGATTTCAGGCGCAGCACCACCGGATGCTGTGGATTGATCTCGAGGATGGGCTGCGAAACCGGCGCCGTCTGTCCGGCGGCCTTGAGCATCCGCGCGAGGTTGCCGCTCAGGTCGTGCTCCTCGACCACCAGGCAGGCCGGAGAATCGGTCAGGCGGTGCGTAACGCGCACTTCCTTGACGCGCTCGGCGAGGCTGGTCTTGATCTTGTCGGTCAGTTCCTTGAATTCATCGGCCTCTTTTTCCTGCGCCTGCTTCTCGGCCTCGCCCTCCAGCTTGCCGAGATCGAGCCCACCCTTCGCCACCGAGGCCAGCGGCTTGCCGTCGAACTCGGTGAGGTAACTCATGGCCCATTCGTCCACGCGATCGGACATCAGCAGTACCTCGATGCCCTTCTTGCGGAACACCTCCAGGTGCGGGCTGTTCTTCGCCGCATTGAAGGTCTCGGCGGTGACGTAATAGATCTTCTCCTGCCCTTCCTTCATGCGGCCGAGGTAATCCTTCAACGACACGGTCTCATCCTGCGTATCGGCATGGGTCGAGGCGAAACGTAAAAGTCCGGCGATCCTGTCCTTGTTGGAGAAGTCCTCACCGACGCCCTCCTTGAGCGCCCTGCCGAACTCGCCCCAGAACGTCGCATATTTCTCCTTATCGTTTTCGGCCATATCCTCCAGCAGCCCAAGTACCTTCTTGGTACAACCGGCGCGGATCGCCTCGATGTCCTTCGACTCCTGCAAGATCTCGCGCGACACGTTGAGCGGCAGGTCGCTGGAATCGACCACCCCACGCACGAAGCGCAGGTACTGTGGCATCAACTGCTCGGCGTCGTCCATGATAAACACGCGCCGCACGTACAGCTTGATGCCGTGGCGGGCCTGGCGATCCCAAAGGTCGAACGGCGCATGCGCCGGGATGTACAGCAGTTGCGTGTATTCCTGGCGACCTTCGACGCGCGCGTGCGTCCAGGCCAGCGGGTCGTCGTAGTCATGGCCGACATGCTTGTAGAACTCCTTGTACTGCTCGTCGGTGATGTCGTTCTTGTTGCGCGCCCACAATGCCGATGCCTGATTGACGGTCTCGTCCTCATCGATGACCTGCTGTTGTCCGTCCTTCCATTCTTCCTTTTTCATCAGGATCGGCTGGACGATATGGTTGGAATACTTGCGGATGATGCCGCGCAATTTGTAGCCATCCAGCAGATCGTCCTGCCCGTCGCGCAGGTGCAGCGTGATCTCGGTGCCGCGTGACTTCTTGTCCGCCATCTCGATGGAGAATTCGCCGCCGCCCCCTTCGCTTTGATCGCATTCCCAGCGCACGCCCTGGTCGGCATTCTCGCCGGCGCGGCGCGTCACCACCGTCACCTTGTCCGCGACGATGAACGCGGAATAGAAACCCACGCCGAACTGGCCGATCAGGTGCGCGTCCTTCTGCTGGTCGCCGGACAGCCGCGAGAAGAATTCGCGCGTGCCCGACTTGGCGATGGTGCCGAGGTTGTTGATGACCTCGTCGCGGCTCATGCCGACGCCGTTGTCGCTCACGGTCAGCGTGCGCGCTGCCTTGTCGTAGGCGATGCGGATGGCCATGTCCGAATCGCTCTCGAACAACGCTGCGTTGTGCAGCCCCTCGAAGCGCAGCTTGTCGCACGCATCGGAAGCGTTGGAAATCAGTTCGCGCAGGAAAATCTCGCGGTTGGAATATAGCGAGTGGATCATCAATTGCAGCAGTTGTTTGACCTCGGCCTGAAAGCCCAGGGTCTCGCGGCTGGTTGTTGCGTTTTCAGTCATGTTCTCTCCGTTTGTCGATGAATGGCAGGTTGCTATCTGGGGATTGCCTGAAAGTTTTCAAGAGATGGCGCATGCAGAACGCACCAAGGATCATGAATCATAAAAATATCCGGTTGCGCCCCCTACCCCGCCTGACACATTGCGACATCGCCCCACTTGAAAGCATCTTCCAGGCCGACTTTGTGGTTAATGAACAATTCCTTAAAGAATCCACCAAGAAATCGCTAGCTTTTATTTTATTTATTCGTATAATGCGCGCCTTGCCGCACCTTGCGGCATTGGTTCATCGTTTTCTGACCTATCTCTCGCGCGCATGCAAATCGCGCCTGTCAAAAAAAACTCATCAAGGAATTCTGGGTTTTCCGGTTAGCAACGATGTTTTGTGCGCCGGTTAATCGTCTGCCCGTTCAACGGGTAGTTTTACTGCCTGCGCTTACCTCAGGGAACTGAAAAGTTTGTCATGCCGGATCGACTTCGGCATGATGAAACGGATTCCCTTTGATTCTAAAAAAGGAAGCACCATGTCATTTGAAAATCTGAAATTAAACGCCGCCATTCTCAAGGCGATTGCCGATACCGGCTACACCGAGCCCACGCCGATCCAGGCGCAGGCCATTCCCGAAATCATCGCCGGCCATGACCTGATGGCTTCGGCGCAGACCGGCAGCGGCAAGACCGCCGCCTTCATCCTGCCCGCGCTGAACCGTTTGGCCACGCCCTCCGCGCTGCCCGGCAAGGGCCCGCGCGTGCTGGTGCTGACCCCAACTCGCGAACTGGCGCAGCAAGTCTGCGATGCCGCAACCAAGTACGGCAAGAACATGCGCTTCAAGATCATCAGCATCCTGGGCGGCATGCCTTACCCAGTGCAGAACCGTTTGCTGTCCAGCCACGTGGATATCCTGGTCGCCACGCCGGGCCGTTTGATCGATCATCTGGAGCGTGGGCGCATCGATTTCTCGCGCCTGGAAATGCTGATTCTCGACGAAGCAGACCGCATGCTGGACATGGGTTTTGTCGATGATGTGGAGCGCATCGCACAATCCACCCCCAAGGCGCGCCAGACCCTGCTGTTTTCCGCGACGCTCGATGGAGTAGTCGGCAACTTGGCCTCGCGCCTGCTCAAGGAACCGAAGCGCATCACCGTCTCGGCCGCCAAGGACAAACACGAAAACATCGAGCAACGCATGATGTTCGCCGATGACGTGGCGCACAAGAACAAGCTGCTCAGCCATCTGCTGACTGGCGTGGATATCAATCAGGCGCTGGTATTCACCGCCACCAAGCGCGATGCGGATAGCCTCGCCGACCAACTGTCGGCACAAGGCCATTCTGTTGCGGCATTGCACGGCGACATGAACCAGCGCGAACGCAACCGCACCCTGCTCAATATGCGCAATGGCAACGTGCGCATCCTGGTCGCCACCGACGTGGCAGCGCGCGGTCTCGACGTGCGCGGTATCTCGCATGTAATCAACTTCGACCTGCCCAAGTTCGCCGAAGATTATGTGCACCGCATCGGCCGTACCGGTCGCGGCGGCTCATCCGGCATCGCCATCTCGTTCGCCTCGAACCGCGACGCGCAATTGCTGAAGCGTATCGAACGCTATACCGAGCAAAGCATCAAGATGCACACCATCGAAGGGCTGGAGCCGAAATACAAACTGCGCACTGGCGGCCCTTCGTCAGACCGTCCGCGCGGCAATGGCAGCCCACGCCGGAGCGGCGGTGGTTTCGGTGGCAACCGCAGCAGTGCCTTCACTGGCAATGGTAACAACGGCGGCGCTGGTTTCCATCACAGCGCACCGGACAGCCGTCACAGCCATGCCGGACGCAAGGAAGGTCATGGCCAATGGCATGGTCAAACCAATGGCAACACCGCCCAAGGTCATACCCCGGGGGTTGGCGGTGGGCCGGGTTTTGGTGGGCGAGGGCGCACTTCTGGGTTTGGCAGTCAAGAACGCAGCCAGGAGCGCAGCTTCGGCAATCAGAATCGCGGCGGCAACAGCAATCCGCGCCGCAGCGGCGACCGCCCAAGCTACGCTTTGGGGCGCGGCAACAACGGCAATAGCCGTTAATCGGTAATTCTCTGTAAACAAAAGGCACGCTTGGGCGTGCCTTTTTTATTTCGTTTTGTTTTTAAGTAGGTGCGAATTTATTCACAAATCTGCCTACTGCCCCGCCATCGTCATGAACGACAGCTTGCTCACCCCGGCGTGCTGCGCAATGGCCATGATCTGCGCCACGCGCCCGTAAGGAACCGCCTCGTCGGCATGGACATGCAACTCGAAGTTGTCCTTCCCCGCCGCAGAATCGGCGAGCTGTTGCGCCAGTTTTGCATCGTCCAGCGCAACGCTTTCCAGAGTGATCTTTCCCTGTGCATCGATAGTGACAACCTGCTGCTTGGTCTGCATGCGCGTCTCCACCGCAGCCGTCTTGGGTAACTTCACTTCCAATGACTGCGACAGCAGCGGCGCGGTGACGATGAACACTACCAGCAGCACCAGCATCACGTCCACCAGCGGCGTGACGTTGATCTCGCTCATCATTTCCTGATCGGATTGGGTCTGGAAAGCCATGTCACACCTTGTAGTCGTATTTGCGTGCCAACCTCGCAAAGTCATCCGCGAAATTCTCGAAATCCGTGAGGTTCAGCCGCAGACGGCGCAGAAAATAGTTGTATGCCAGCACTGCAGGCAATGCGGATGCAATCCCGAAAGCGGTCGCGATCAATGCCTCGCCGATCGGACCCGCTACCACATCCAGGCTGGCCGAGCCGGTCTTGCCGATTTCCTGCAACGCATGCATGATGCCCCACACCGTGCCGAACA
>DASTNS010000041.1:0-5699 GCA_035720625.1 Gallionella sp.
GCAGCATCAGTACACGCTTTGATGGTCAGCGTGCTGGCGGCACAGGTGAGCCCGCTGCCACTGGACTGAATCTCAAGATGGTCAAGCGGCGCGGTGCAGGATGTCGCTCCCAATGCCACGCCCGGTATTGCAGCTGCGGTGAGGCCGGAATTCGAACTGCCCGCACTCCCCGCTGTGGCGCCATAGGCGCCGAACAACACGCCGCCGTTGTAGGTCACGCCGTTGGCTCCCGCCGCCGCGCTCGAGGCCGCAGGCGCGCCCGTCGTGATCGCATAGCCACCCCCGCCCCCGCCGCCCGGCCCGTGCGGCGCCGAAACGGCGCAGGGCGGCGCCAGGGTATCGCCGCCCTTGCCGCCGTTGACGTTGATGGTCGCACCACCCATGCCCGACCCGGCGGAAATCAGCACCACGCCGCCCGCGCCGCCACCTCCCCCGCCGTCATTGCAAACGGTACTGTCGCCGTTGCTGCCGTTGGCGTTGAATGTGGCGGCGCCGCTCATGCTGCCGGCGCGCAGCATGATGATGCCGCCGCCCGCTGAGCCGCTGGAAGACAGCCCGCTGGCCAATGCTCCAGTGCCGTTATTGGAGGTGCCGCCGCCTCCGCCACCGCCCAGGGTCAGACGGGACGCCCCCAGGCCGGCTACCGGGCTGCCCCCCAGCCCTCCCGAGTTCGGGCCGCACCCATAGAGCGGCGGCGCAGCCGCATTGAATGTCGGGCACCAGCCGATGCCGCCGAGACCGCCCGCCCCGCCATTGGCTCCGCCGCCGCCGCCTGGGTTCTGATCGTTCGCCACCGGATTCCTGTCGGTGCCGCCACCGCCGCCATCAGCCGGCGCGCCTCGCGCATGGCTGCCGTTGGGATACCCTTCCACTGCGGTATTGGTCAGCGTGCTCGGCGCGGTAAATACGTATTGTGGTGTGCCCGCAATGCCTTCGCCCTTGGAAGCATTGTTATTGACCGCAGCCAGCGTCACGTAATCCGTATTCACACCCGCCCCGCCTGCCAGCATGCGCGATGCTCCGCCACGGAATCCCGTGCCATCTACCGTTACCGTAGCGGAATTGAGGGCGAGCGCGCCGGTCACGTCAAACGCCAGCACCCCGCCGGTGCTGCCGTTCCAGGCCTGCGCCGTCAGTGTCGAATTCAACGTGGCGCTTGTATAAACCGGCACACGGATTACCTGGTATCTCTTTTGCCCGCTGCTGCCGGCAACATAATTCGCGTCAGTGTAGGCATTGAGGATGCCGCACGGCAAGAGGCTAAGCGTGCCGCCGCCCAGCGGAACCGCGCTGGCAGCGAGGGCATACTCATACTTGCCGGCGGTGGGGGTGCCGCTGACCGTGCCATAGGTAGCCGTGTTGGTCGAATCAATGGTCGCATCCTGCATCTGCATGATGAGCAGCAAATCTCCAATGGCAATCGGTGTGGTAGCGCCGGTTGCCGGGCCGAGCGTAATCGAGGTTGCACCCGCCGTCACGCTGGCCGTGCCCGGGTAGTAGGTGTTGATCACACCGCCGCCCATCCCTGTTGGGGTGAATGTTCCTGCCGCCACGCCCGTATCGTAGTTGCCGTTCGAGTCCTTTTGAAAAATCTTGTAGGTGTAAGCCTGCCCGCCGATGAGGGCGGTTGCGCTGCAGCCGCCGGTGCCTGCGCCGTCAACACCGCTCACGGCAGTGGAAGCCGCATCGCCCGTGCGCACACATATCACGGTGGCGGTGCCAATGGCATTCCCGTTCGCATAATCGGTGCCTTCTGCGGGCACTTCCGCGCCTGCTACGCCGCCCGTCCAGCGCAGCATCACCGATCGGCTGAAGTCTGCCGACGCCGAAGTGGTCCAGTTCAGCGTCACCTGCGCGTTGCCTGCACTGCCGCTCACCGCCGTGGCGCCCGATGGTGAAAGGTTGTCTATCGTCAGCGCGTTTGGGTTCGTATCGCTGCCCGCGTGGGCATTCGGCCCAGCCCATGCGGTGACGGGCGCCGTAATGGCATAGGCGCCGCCTGCAGGAAGCGGCATCGCGGCGTGGCTCAGGGGGGTGATGCGGACTTTGAATGTGGTGAGCACCGTCGTCGCGGACATTCCCGCAACCGTAATGGTGTTGGAACCTGTGGCCGGCGTTGTCGTAAATCCCAATTCCGTGCCCGCGTTGTCGGTGATTGCAAGCCGGCCAACACCGCTGTTGGTCGAAAGATTCACCGTCACCGAGGTGATCGCTTCCGTCCCGCTGCCCGTCTGCAAGGTGAAAAGGTCAACATCCGTTGCCGCAGCACCCGGCGCAATGGTTGCCGCTGCCGGATCGGCGCCGGTGGCGAGGGTGGTAACATCAGGCTTAAGCGCCAGAGAGATTGCACCTTTGAAAGTGGTGTTTGCCAGTGTCACGGTTGTCGTGGCATATAGCCCTGCGGTTGCCTTGACACCCGTTGCCATGCAATGCCCGCCTCCTAGACCGGAAGTGCTGGTGTTGTCTGCCCGTTCCGTCAGGCTTGTCAGGTCTGCATTTGTCCATGCGGAGCATTGAGTAGTGCTGTTGCCGTTGAAGCTTGTGGAGGTTATGAGTACCACCAGGGTCTCGATTACCGTCGTTGTTGATCCGGGGATGGTGCCCGTCGTATCGTTAACAGCGCCATCATTGCCGCCCGCGCCGGTATCCCACGGATTGCCGGAAGTTGTGACGCCGGAAAAACAATGAATCTGGCCTGTTGTGTGATCTCCTGAATCTGTAACTACCGGTGCCGCATCGCCGCCCACTGTGCGCTTCCAGAATAACGCCAGCCGGGAGGCCGGGTTTGTGGCGGCGGTGCCGGCGAACTGTGGGGACCATGTGGGCACCTGAACAAACCCATTCGCCGTCGTCAGCGAGATTGCCTGGTTCTCCGACTCGACGGCGAGCAGGCAAACATCATTGGCCGCCATGCTTGCCGGATAGGGCACCGTGATAGCTCCTGTTCCAGCCGTAAAGGTGCCCGACGCCCGGTATGCCGGTGCTGCCGCAAGCGCCTCATTTTGAAAAAACAGAAAAACTATCGTTGCAAAGAAAATAGCCAGAAGTTTGCTTGCCGCCCTATAGAAAAACAGCGGCACAACCTGAAACAAGCCACGGTTTTTACCAGACAGGATATCGTTCATTTTCGTTTCCTTGCAACATTGATCCATGGCAGGCGCGGCATCACCAGGGCGAGCCATCAAACAATTCAGACTCCAGGTCTTTCGCAATTCTTTCAGTGTCAATATATCCTTGCTGCACCACCGCAAATCTCCCTCATCCATCACCAGCAATTTACTGCACTATCGTCACGCTCATCTGCCGCTCGATATAATCCTGCTGGCCTGCCGCGCCTCCCGTGGCGGCAACGGAACTGATACTGTACACCCATAACGTGCTCGCCCCTTCGACATGCGACGTGGCGCTGCATTGCACGTTGACATTAAAGCCGGACAGCGTGTTGGCCAAGGCAACCGATGACGAGGCCGGCCCCGGCTGGCACGCGGTCGCAAATGCGCCGCCCGCCACGCCGCTCTGGATCACCTGAAACGCACCCCATTCTATCCCGGCGCGCGAAGCCTGATAAGCACGCGCGCCCATCACGTCCAGCGCCGAGCTTTGCTGCTGGGCGGTAAAGAATGTCATCATCACCGCGCCCAACCCGGACAGCACCACCAGCAGAAAGATGGCTGTAACCAGGCTGAAGCCGCGCTGCATTGTTCGCAGTGTTTTCATTCTCATGGCGTGTTGCTCACATGGGCAGCGTTATATAACGCCACCGTCTCGCCGCTCTCGGTAATCCCCAGGTTGAGCGTCACCAGGCCGTTGCGGGCAGACACCAGCGGGTCATAAGTAAAACTGCATGCGCTCACGTTGCTGGCCAGCAAGGCATGGGATGCAGTAGATAAGGGAGCGGCAGCGGTGTTGCTGGGCTGCGCCGCCTGAATCGCATATCCCCAGTAGCGCGTCAGCGTGCCGCCGCCCCCCGTGACCGGATTGCACACATAAGTCACCGGCGTGGAAATGACATGAAAGCGATGGTTCGGGGAATCGAAGGGGAATAACTTTGGGGTAATGTTGACAACACTGCCAGCCGTAGAGCTCCATGCTGTGCGGTTGTTGCCCGCATAGGCATCCGCGCCGGCAACCCCCAGGTTATATACCACCACCTGATCGCCTGCCGCAAATGGCGGCATTGTTCCCAGCACACCGAAACAGCCGTCGGCCACGGTAAAGTCGAGCTCCTCGCCGCTCGGAGAAGCCGCGCAACCAGCTCCGCCTCCCGTTCCGGCGCGATAGCGCCCGCCGCCCAGGCAGACGGTGTTGGCCGGACAACTTGGCGAGCCGGTCGGAAGGAGTTCGAGGTAGCTGCATGTGGAAGCGCCGCACGCCACCGAGGTTACCCGCACGCTGTTCGGCAACGCCAGGCGCAAGTCACGCGTAATGCGATGCAGCGCGGTATCCGCGATGTCGCTCATTTCCGCGCGGCGCGCGCTATCCACATAGCCCTGCACCGGCGCCCTGATGAATACCGCCACTATGCCGCCGATGATGCCGGTGATGACGATCACTACGATCATCTCGACCAGGGTGAAGCCGCGTTCTCTTGAGGATTGAGAAATGAGGCCCAAGGACTGGGTGCAAACCGTAGTACAGGAATCGCACTCCGTCCGGAGGCCCCGTACCTCAGCACTATGTTTATTAATCATCATGGCAAATCATTCGGCGCGTAACGGGTGCGGTAGCCTTCTATCGTTACCGGGATATTATCCGGCCCGGTAACGGTTACCGTTATCAGCAGCACTTGTGGCGCGCCATTGACATCGGTTCCGGCAACCCCCCCCAGTGCTTGAGGCGCGGCGGAAACGCTCGCGGAATAGCCGTTCAGCAATGAGGAAACCGGCGTGTTGGTAATATCCTTGATGCCGAGCGCGCCGCTCATGGAGAAACCGTGGTAATCATTGACGTTATCAAAATGCGGAGCGGCATAGCGCGTTTCAGCGCCGCCGAGCACCTCCGGTCCCATGGCTTCCACGCCGCCCACCCCGCCTGCCGCAGGGCATTGCGCGGCAGTCGCCGCCGTGGCGCTCGCCGCATTGGTATCATCCGGGTCGCAGTAAGTGAACGGCATCAGCTCCACCTCTTCCAGCAGTGATTCGGCAATCGCCAGCGCCTGCTTGCGAATCAGCGAGTCGGCGCTGTGCCCGGTGACCTTGTTCATCACCAGCAGGATGCCTGTCACGGCGACGCTGATGATGACGATGAACATGATGAGCTCAACCAGGCTGACGCCGCGCTGACGTGAAGGGTAAAGGTTGGAGGGTGAAAGGGCGGTTTTCTCATTCCCGCGCAGGCGGGAATCCGGTTTAATAAAAAACCGGCTGGATTCTTGCCTGCGCGGAAATGACGGCATGTGAATCTTTCTAATGCACATAACCAGTTTCCGTCTCGACGGTGATAGAAGCAGCATAACCGCTCACCGTAAAGGGCGGTGGTGCTGCACTGGGCCGACCCAGCGCATCAAAATTAAATGCCGCAGGAGTGGCCGTAAACGATGCGTTGCTGCTGGAAACCGAATAAGGAGACTGCCCTGTCGGGCCGGTGAGATTGGTGCCACAGGCGGCAGTCGCACCGGTGGTCAGGGTAACGCTATTCGTGGCGAACGCAACACACACAAAACGGTGCTGTGCGATGGCGGCCTTCTGCGCATAGCGCAG
>DASTNS010000042.1:0-6513 GCA_035720625.1 Gallionella sp.
GGGTACCGAGATGGTCATGCCTGGCGACAACGTCAGCATCACGGTCAACCTGATCAACCCGATCGCGATGGAAGAAGGCCTGCGCTTCGCGATCCGCGAAGGCGGTCGTACCGTCGGCGCGGGTGTGGTTGCAAAGATTATCGAGTAAGAAATGAGAAGGGTGAAGGGGTAAGAGGGAAGGGCTTGACCCTTTGTCCTTCTCTCTTCTACTTCCCGAGTTTAGGCCAGTAGCTCAATTGGTAGAGTATCGGTCTCCAAAACCGAGGGTTGGGGGTTCGAGACCCTCCTGGCCTGCCAAAAAGTAAGTAAAAGTTGATTGGAATAATTGCGCATGGCGGACAAAATCAAGTTGCTGGTTGCCTTCTTGCTGGTTGTGGCGGGCATCGCAGGCTTTTATTACTTGCGCGACAGTGCGGCAGTGCTGAAGCTGGCTTCGGTGTTGGTTGGTCTGTTGTTGGCTGCGGGAGTGGCATGGACCAGTGAACCGGGTAAACTTTTTTTTGCTTTCGGCAAGGATTCCATTGCCGAGGCGAAGCGTGTGGTTTGGCCAACGCGCAAGGAAACGCTGCAAACTACAGGTATAGTGATTGTGTTTACCATCATTATGGCTTTGTTCCTGTGGGCGGTGGACGCCAGTTTGATGATGGTGGTGAATAAACTGATGGGACGGGGTGAGTGATGGCCAAGAGTTGGTATGTTGTTCATACGTACTCGCAGTTTGAGAAAAGCGTACAGCGCGCATTGATCGAGCGTATTCAGCGCGAGGGGATGCAGAATAAATTTGGCCAGATTCTGGTTCCGGTTGAAGAAGTGGTGGAGCTGAAGGCTGGGCAAAAAAGTATCACCGAGCGCAAATTTTTCCCCGGTTATGTGCTGGTTGAAATGGAAATGACTGACGAGACCTGGCACTTGGTGAGGAATACTCCAAAAGTAACCGGTTTCTTGGGTGGTTCGGCGATGAAGCCTACACCGATCAGCGAAAAGGAAGTGCAGAATATAATGCAGCAAATGCAGGCTGGGGTTGAGAAGCCCAGGCCCAAGGTGTTGTTCGAGGTGGGCGAGGCGGTGCGCGTCAAGGAAGGCCCGTTTACCGACTTCAATGGCACAGTCGAGGATGTTAATTACGACAAGAATAAAATACGCGTGGCGGTGACCATCTTCGGTCGCTCGACACCGGTGGAGCTGGATTTCGGCCAGGTAGAAAAAGGCTGAAGAGCGAGAAATGCGGATGGGGAACGTGGCCTGCAAAGATTGCCCAGCAATGTTTGCACCGCCAGTTTCCCGCTTGTCATTTCTCATGTTGGGGAGAGACGAAAAGTTTCGCTGGTACCCGTTTGATAGGAGTGCATCATGGCAAAGAAAATAGTCGGCTACATCAAGCTGCAAGTGCCTGCAGGCAAGGCAAATCCAAGTCCGCCGATTGGCCCGGCATTGGGTCAGCGCGGTTTGAATATCATGGAGTTCTGCAAGGCGTTTAACGCGCAGACCCAAGGTGTCGAACCCGGCCTGCCGATTCCGGTGGTAATCACCGCGTTCGCGGACAAGAGTTTCACCTTCATCATGAAGACCCCGCCCGCGACCATCCTGATCAAGAAGGCTGCTGGTGTGCAAAAGGGCAGTAAAACGCCGCATACCGACAAGGTGGGCAAGCTGACCCGCAAGCAAGCGGAAGAAATCGCAACAACCAAGATGCCGGATCTGACGGCCGCCGATATGGACGCCGCAGTGCGCACCATTGCGGGAAGCGCGCGCAGCATGGGCATTACCGTGGAGGGTGTATAACATGTCCAAACGTTATCAAGCAATTGCGGCCAAGGTCGATCGCAACAAGCTGTATCCCCTGAATGATGCGCTGAAACTGGTCAAGGAAACTGCCGTGGCGAAGTTCGATGAGTCTATCGATATTGCGATAAACCTCGGTATCGACGCGCGCAAGTCAGACCAATTGGTGCGCGGCTCCGTGGTGTTGCCCAAGGGTACCGGTAAAACTGTGCGTGTGGCAGTATTCGCGCAGGGCGCAAAGGCCGAAGAGGCCAAGGCAGCCGGTGCGGACATCGTCGGTTTCGACGACTTGGCCGAATCCATTAAGGGTGGCAACCTGAACTTTGACGTGCTGATCGCCAGCCCCGATGCAATGCGTCTGGTCGGGCAATTGGGTCAGATTCTCGGTCCGCGCGGTTTGATGCCCAATCCCAAGGTGGGCACGGTGTCCGCCGATGTGGCGGGTGCGGTGAAGAACGCCAAGGCCGGTCAGGTGCAGTACCGTACCGACAAGAACGGTATCGTGCAATGCACTATCGGCCGCGCTTCGTTCGCGCCGGAGGCCCTGCGTGAAAACCTGCTGGCGTTGATTGACGCGCTGAACAAGGCCAAGCCGGCAGCATCCAAGGGGATATATCTGAAAAAGGTATCCATCTCCAGCACCATGGGCGCCGGTATCCGCGTCGAGCAGGCTAGTCTGGCTGCATAATGTTTTGAATTCGGCGGCAGGATTTACGTCCTGCCGCCTCTGATCTTTGGACTGCTGGCGTGCTGTCAGCATCAAAGACCGTAGGTGTCGAAGGAGTTGTTGGCCCGAAACTTAATTGACGGAGCGATCCGTCTGCCCACGTAGATGGTGTGCCCGCGAGCAGGAGTTGTTTTCCTGGCTCAAGGTCGCTGTTGTAAACGATGGAATGTGCGCAAGCGCATTCCGGAAAAATGGAGGAAGACTTGAGTCTCAATCTGCAAGAAAAACAAGCAGTGGTCGCGGAAGTCGGAGCACAGGTTGCGCAGGCCCAGACCATCGTCTTGGCAGAGTATCGTGGCATCCAGGTCGGCGACATCACCAGGCTGCGTGCCAATGCGCGCAAGTCAGGGGTGTATTTCCACGTGTTGAAAAACACGCTGGCACGCCGTGCGGTGCAGGGTACTCCGTTCGAATCCCTGGCTGAAAAGATGGTCGGCCCGCTGGTGTACAGCATCAGCGCGGATGCCATCGCTGCCGCCAAGGTGGTGCATGAATTCGCCAAGACGAACGACAAGCTGGTGGTTAAGGCAGGATCCTACAACGGCAAGATGCTGGATGCCGCGGGCGTAAATGCGCTGGCGTCTGTACCGCCGAAGGAAGTCCTGTTGTCGCAACTGTGCGGTTTGTTGCAGTCACCGGTTTCTGGTTTGGCTCGTGTGCTTGGCGCGATTGCCGGGCAAAAAGAACCCGCTGCTGCTTGACCCGATTAACTTTTTAAAGATAGGAAAACAAAATGGTATTCGATAAAGACGCATTTTTGACTGCACTAGACGGTATGTCCGTGCTGGAACTGAACGAGCTGGTAAAGGCGATTGAAGAGAAGTTCGGCGTTTCCGCCGCTGCGATGGCTGCTCCGGCCGCGGGTGGCGGTGCTGCCGGCGGCGGCGCTGCTGCCGCTGAGCAAACCGAATTTACCGTGATCCTGAAGTCCGCCGGCGACAACAAGGTGAATACGATCAAGGTAGTTCGCACCATTACCGGCCTAGGCCTGAAGGAAGCCAAGGATCTGGTGGACGGCGCGCCGAAACCTGTCAAGGAAGGCGTATCCAAGGCAGATGCTGACGCAATTGCCAAGCAGCTGACCGAAGCCGGCGCAACTGCTGAAATCAAGTAAGGCTGTACGTGGTGGAAAGGCTGGCGGCTCACCGTCAGCCTTTTGCCGCTTTAAGAAGCCAGCGGCCAGGAAGCCGGAAATATTTCCTGCCCCCTGTCTTTTTGGTTCCGGCATAACCTGAAGGTTGGCCTGCACTAAAACTTCGTTTTCCTTCGATCGTGGAGATTATATGAGCTACTCTTTTACCGAAAAAAAACGCATCCGTAAAAGTTTTGCCAAGCGAGTCGGTGCGTTGCCGGTTCCTTTCCTGTTGTCCACTCAATTGGAATCCTTCGCCGCATTTTTGCAGGCCTATACTCCGCCGGAACAACGAAAGAATGAGGGCTTGCAGGCCGCCTTTAACGGGATTTTCCCGATCGAGAGCCATTCCAAAAATGCGCGCCTCGACTTTGTCAGCTACCAGCTTGGCATGCCGCCGTTCGACGTGAAGGAATGCCAGCAGCGCGGCCTGACCTATGCTTCACCGCTGCGCGCGCGCGTGCGCCTGACCATCATGGACAAGGAAGCGTCCAAGCCTACGGTCAAGGAAGTGAAAGAGCAGGAGGTGTACATGGGCGAAATGCCCCTCATGACGCCCACCGGTTCGTTTGTGATCAACGGCACCGAGCGCGTCATCGTATCGCAGTTGCACCGTTCGCCCGGCGTATTTTTCGAGCATGACCGCGGCAAGACGCATTCGTCTGGCAAGCTGCTGTTTTCCGCGCGCATCATCCCGTATCGCGGCTCCTGGCTGGATTTCGAATTCGACGCGAAGGACTACGTATACTTCCGTATCGACCGCCGCCGCAAGATGCCGGTCACCATCCTGTTGCGTTCGCTCGGCTATAGCAACGAAGACATGCTCAGGATGTTCTTTGAATTCGATACGTTCCACCTGGGCAAGAAAGGCATCCAGTTCGAGGTGGTGGCCGAGCGTTTGCGCGGCGATGTGGCGCGCTTCGACATTGTCGGCAAATCCGGCAAGGTCATCGTGGCCAAGGACAAGCGCATCACAGTGCGCCATATCCGCGAGATGCAGGAGGCCGGAATCGACAAGCTGGCCGTTACGGAAGAGTTTTTGGTCGGCCGCGTGCTTGCGACCAACATCGTGGATAAGGAGAGCGGCGAAATCATCGCCAACGCCAACGACGAGATCACCGAGGCGCTGCTGCTTAACCTGCAAGCTGCCGGCATCGGCAAGATCCATACGCTGTACACCAACGATCTGGATCACGGCGCGTTCATTTCGCAAACGCTGCGCACCGACGAAACCACCGATCAATGGACGGCACGCGTGGCGATCTACCGCATGATGCGCCCTGGCGAGCCGCCTACCGAAGATGCTGTCGAAGGTTTGTTCAATGGGCTGTTCTTCAGCGAGGAGCGCTACGATCTGTCGGCTGTCGGGCGCATGAAATTCAACCGCCGCGTGGGTCGCGAAGAGCTGACCGGCGCATCGATCCTGTCCAACGAGGACATCGTCGAAGTGGTGAAGATCCTGGTCGAGTTGCGCAATGGTCGCGGTGAGATCGACGACATCGATCATCTCGGCAACCGTCGCGTGCGCGCCGTGGGCGAACTGGCGGAAAACCAGTTCCGCGCCGGTCTGGTGCGCGTCGAGCGCGCCGTCAAGGAGCGTCTGTCCCAGGCTGAATCCGAGAACCTGATGCCGCATGACCTGATCAACGCCAAGCCGGTGTCGGGCGCGATCAAGGAGTTCTTCGGTTCGAGCCAGCTGTCCCAGTTCATGGACCAGACCAACCCGCTGTCCGAGATCACTCACAAGCGCCGCGTTTCCGCGCTGGGCCCGGGCGGCCTCACTCGTGAACGCGCGGGTTTCGAAGTGCGCGACGTGCATCCGACCCATTACGGCCGCGTGTGTCCGATTGAAACGCCGGAAGGCCCGAACATCGGCCTGATCAACTCGCTGGCGCTGTTTGCTCGCACCAACGAGTATGGTTTCCTGGAGACGCCGTACCGCAAGGTGGAAAACGGCAAGGTGACCAACCAGATCGACTACCTGTCCGCCATCGAAGAAGGCAAGTACGTCATTGCCCAGGCAAACGCCGAGCTGGACAAGAACGGCAAGTTCAAGCAGGACCTGGTTTCCTGCCGCCACCACAACGAATTCGAACTGTCCGGTCCGGACCGTGTGCAGTACATGGACGTGGCGCCGGGTCAGATCGTTTCGGTTGCAGCTTCGCTGATTCCCTTCCTCGAGCATGACGACGCCAACCGTGCCCTGATGGGCGCCAACATGCAACGTCAGGCCGTGCCCTGTCTGCGCGCCGAGAAGGCGCTGGTCGGTACCGGCATCGAACGCACCGTGGCAGTGGACTCCGGCACCACCGTGCAGGCCCGCCGCGGCGGCGTGGTCGATCATGTCGACGCCGGCCGTATCGTGGTGCGCGTGCACGACGAAGAAGCTCTCGCCGGCGAAGTCGGCGTGGACATCTACAACCTGATCAAGTACACCCGTTCCAACCAGAACACCAACATCAACCAGCGTCCGCTGGTCAAGGTCGGCGACATCATCGCCGCCGGCGACGTGATCGCCGACGGCGCTTCCACCGACATGGGCGAACTGGCACTGGGCCAGAACATGCTGGTGGCGTTCATGCCGTGGAACGGCTACAACTTCGAGGACTCGATACTGATTTCCGAGCGGGTGGTGGCGGATGACCGCTACACCTCGATTCATATCGAAGAGCTTTCCGTTGTGGCGCGCGACACCAAGCTGGGGCCGGAAGAGATCACGCGGGACATTTCCAACCTGTCCGAAACGCAGCTCGGCAATCTCGACGAGTCGGGGATTATTTACATAGGCGCCGAAGTCGAGGCGGGCGATGTGCTGGTCGGAAAAGTCACGCCGAAGGGCGAGACACAGTTGACGCCGGAAGAGAAGTTGCTG
>DASTNS010000043.1:0-3371 GCA_035720625.1 Gallionella sp.
CCCATGCTGCCGCCGATCAGCACCGGCTGGCCGGCATTGCGCAACTCGTGGGGCAGGTCGGGATGCCCCGGCCCGAAGGCGCGCGTGGCGCCCTTGCGGTGCACGTGGAGTTTTTTCATGCGCCCGTCCACCCTGTGTTCCTCCACCTTGCAGGTGTTGTGCGACACGTCGTACAGCAGCGGCAGGCGCGCGTGCGGCAGCACTTCCGAGAACACCTGGCGCGTGAGGTGGGTGAGGATCTGGCGGTTGGCCAGCGCGCAATTGATCGCCGCGCGCATCGCGCCGAGATAATCCTGGCCGAGCGGCGAATCGATCGGCGCGCAGGCCAGTTCGCGGTCGGGCAGTTCGATGCCGTAACCGGGAGCGGCGATCACCATGCGCTTGAGGAATTCGGTGCCGATCTGGTGGCCGAGCCCGCGCGAGCCGCAATGGATGCTGACGACGATGTCGCCTTCTTTCACGCCGAACGCCGCTGCAATTTCCGGCGCATACACGTCGGTCACCTGCTGAATTTCGAGGTAATGATTGCCGGAGCCGAGCGTGCCCATCTCGTCGCGCTGGCGCTTCTTGGCCTGGTCGGAAACCTGCGCCGGGTCGGCGCCCTTCATGCAGCCGCCCTCTTCGATGCGCGCGAGGTCGGCCTCGCTGCCGAAGCCACGCTCCACCGCCCAGCGCGCGCCACCCTTCAGCATCGCATCCATCTCGACGGCATCCAGCCGGATCGCGCCGGTACTACTCATGCCCGCGGGGATCACGCGGTACAGCGCTTCCGCAAGCTGCGCCTTCACTTTATCGATGTCTTCAACGCGCAGGCCGGTCAGCAGCGTGCGCACGCCACAGGAGATGTCGAAGCCCACGCCACCCGCCGATACCACGCCGCCCGCATTGGCGTCGAACGCCGCCACACCGCCGATCGGGAAGCCGTAGCCCCAGTGCGCGTCCGGCATCGCGAAAGAAGCGCCGACGATGCCCGGCAGCATCGCGACGTTGACGACCTGCTCGTACACCTTCGCGTCCATCTCGCGCATCAACGCCTCGCTGGCGAAGATCACGCCGGGCACGCGCATCCTGCCGAACGGCTTGATGCGCCATTCGAATTCGGCTTTGCGTTCAAACAGCGCGGGGTCCATGAGCACCTCCGTTTATCCTGAATTCATTAGTTGCACCACGAAGAGCACGAAGTCCACGAAGAAGAACAACGAGTCATTTCACGTAGTGGGTTTACCTTTCGGATGACTCCATTATCAGGCAACCCCATGGAAAATCTTCGTGTGCTTCGTGGTGAAGCGAATCTTTCAAGTTTATAAAACTACACGTCCACGACGCACTGCGCGAGCCAGCCGCCGTCGGGCTGTTGCGCGACTTTCAGCGCGGTATAGGTCGCGCCTTTCACTTCGACCGCAGGGCGGTGGCGTGCCATCTCCACCGCTTCCCCCCACACCTGCGCAGTGAGGCGGTTCTCTTCCAGATGCACTTCAAAGCGACTGAACAGCATGTGGCGCGTCGCCATCTCGTAGACCAGACTGTTCAGCCAATCCACCAGCAGCAGCTCGGCATCGGGCGCCGCGCAGGAAAGCCGGATCGCCTCTTTAGGCGCCACGATCGCGGGGTCGGTGATCACCGCCGTCATCGCCATTGCCGCCTGTTCGAAAGCCTGCTCGGGCGTCGCGCCCAGACCGCGCAC
Organism: Gallionella sp.; assembly: GCA_035720625.1. Taxonomy (GTDB): domain Bacteria; phylum Pseudomonadota; class Gammaproteobacteria; order Burkholderiales; family Gallionellaceae; genus Gallionella. Next base: position 1,685 of record DASTNS010000043.1, read on the forward strand.
GCCGATATCGGCTTGATGGGGAAAGTGCTCCCAGCGGGCAGTGGCGGTCATATGATCGAACCCCCTTTTCACGATGATCGTTTCGGACCTGAAAAACACAATTGAGCCACGGATGAACACGGATCCACACAGATAAACAGCGGCTTGATCCATGCTTTGCCTGATACTTCCCGCGTAAATTGCCTGCGCCATGCGACGCAACGTTTCATCCGTGATTATCCGTGTAAATCCGTGGCTGACCAAAGCTTTTCGGGTTGATTGTGCGCCCATTTATTCCGCCCGGCAAACCACTCGCCAGCCTGCGCCATACTAGAGTACGATGCCTACAATGCATGAAGGGAACACTGCCGATGATGCCTCCACCACCCTCGCCGGACCTGTTGCACCAGCGGCAACTGGTGGATGCGCTGCGTGTGCGCGGCTATTTTCCGCATAGCTCCAGGGTGGAGGAAACACACATTTCGTGGGTACTGCTGACCGGGTGCGATGCCTACAAGATCAAGAAATCGCTCGATCTCGGCTTCCTCGATTTTTCCACACTGGAGGCGCGCCATTTCTATTGCACCGAAGAGCTGCGCCTCAACCGCCGCCTCGCCCCCGATCTCTACCTCGATGTCATTACCATCGGCGGCAGCCCGAAACAGCCGGTGCTGGGCGGCGAGCCCGCCATCGAGTATGCGGTGCACATGCGCCGCTTCCCCCGCTCCGCAATGATGGATCGCCTGCTGGCAGATGGTCACATCACCCCAACGCATATCGACCAACTGGCCGCCACCGTCGCGCGCTTCCACGCCGCGCTGCCGCCCACTGCGGCGGATTCGCCGTTCGGCTCGGCGGCTGCAATTCAGACGGCGGTGCTGGAAAATTTCGCGCTGTTGGCGCCGTTGCTCGGTGCACCCGCCGACCTGGCGATGCTGGAGAAAGTGCGCAAGGCCAGCGCACTCGAGTTCGCCGCGTGTGAGCCGCTGTTCCGGCAACGCAAGGCAAACGGCTGCGTGCGCGAGTGCCACGGCGACCTGCATCTCGGCAACATCGTGCTGCTGGACGACACGCCCGTGCCTTTCGACGGTATCGAGTTCAGCGCGACGCTGCGCTGGATCGACGTGATCAGCGAGATCGCGTTCACGGTGATGGACCTCATGCAGCGCGGCCAGCCGCAACTGGCGTGGCGTTTTCTCAACGCCTATCTGGAGCATAGCGGCGACTATTCCGGAGTGAGCGTGTTGCGCTTCTACCTGGCCTACCGCGCGATGGTACGCGCCAAGGTCGCCGCGATCCGCGCCGCTCAGGAAGACCCGGCGCAGGCGAAACATGAGCTGGCTGCATGCCGCGGCTATCTCGATCTCGCCCACGATTGCCTGACGCGCCGCCACCCTACGCTGATCATCACGCACGGACTGCCCGGCTGCGGCAAGAGTACCTTCGCGCAGCTCGCGCTGGAACGCCTCGGCGCGATCCGCGTGCGTTCGGATGTCGAGCGCAAGCGGCTGTTCGGCCTGAAAGCCCTCGCGGACAGCCGCTCGCAAACCGGCACCGGCATCTACAGCGAGCAGGCCACACGCCGCACCTATGCGCGTCTGCATGAGCTGGCGCGCGGCCTGCTCGGCGCGGGATTCCCCGTCATCGTCGATGCCGCATTCCTGCGCTATGCCGAACGCAAAAATCTTTGCGCGCTTGCCCGGGAAAT
>DASTNS010000044.1:0-11341 GCA_035720625.1 Gallionella sp.
GCAGCGGCAACGGCAGGAAATGCAACAGCCACATCAGGAAAATGCCGATTCTGGTCATCATGCTTGTTGTGAAATTGCCGCAGATGGTTGTACGCCGCGCGGAATTTTATAGCGGTTGTAGCTCCACAGGTATTGCGCCGGGCCGGCGCGGATCACGCGCTCCAATGCCGCGTTGACCTGCTGCGGCACGGGTGCGGCGAAATCCAGCGGCAGCGGCTCGACGTGGATCACATAGCCCTGCCCGTGGGGCAGGCGTTCCGAGAAGGCGATCAGTACCGTCGCGCCGCTGCTTTCCGCCAAGCGGCCGGCCAGTGTCATGGTGTAGGCGGGGCGTCCGAAGAAATCCACCCATTCGCCTTCGCCCTGGCTGGGCACCTGATCGGGCAGCAGCCCGACTGCTTCGCCGCGTTTGAGCGCCTTGTACAACAGGCGCACGCCGCCGACATCGGCCTTCGCCAGCTTCGCCTGTCCGCGCTCGCGGCCGCTGCGCATCACGCCTTCCAGAAAACCGAGTTTGGGCGGGCGGTACAGCACGGTGATCGGCACGCGCCGCGCGGCATACAGCGCGGAAATCTCGAAACAGCCCAGATGCGGCGTCAGGAAGATGATGCCCTTGCCGCGCTCCTGCGCCGCAATGATGTGCTCCAGCCCGACGCATTCGCGCACCTTGCCGAGCACCTCGTCATACGGCCGCCCCCAGACCCACGCCAGTTCCGTGATGCCTTTGCCCGCCTCGGCGATGGTGGCGGACAGTACGCTGCGGTATTCAATATCACCGTCTGTTATCCCGGCCTGGCGCAGGTTCTCCCGGGTGCGCGCGGCATACTGCGCGGAAGCCGCATAAGTCAGCCGCCCGAGCAGCGTGCCGAAGCTGTGCAACGCACTAAGCGGCAGCAACCCGAACAGGCGGAAAACGGTTTTGAAGAGGAAGGCGAACATGTGAATCCGGTTTGCTATAATGCGCGCCCTAATTAATTTTTATAGTGATTGAACGGAGAACCATGAGCGAATATCTGTTTACGTCTGAGTCTGTATCCGAAGGCCATCCCGACAAGGTCGCGGATCAAATTTCCGACGCCATCGTCGACGCCATTCTAGCGCAGGACAAGCATTCGCGCATTGCCGCCGAGACACTGTGCAACACTGGCCTCGTCGTGCTGGCCGGCGAGATCACCACCAGCGCCAACGTCGATTACATCCAGGTCGCGCGCGACACCATCAAGCGCATCGGCTACGACAACACCGAATACGGCATCGATTACAAGGGCTGCGCAGTGCTGGTGGCCTACGACAAGCAGAGCCCCGACATCGCACAGGGCGTGAACAAGGCCTATGACGACAACATGGATCAAGGCGCGGGCGACCAGGGCCTGATGTTCGGCTATGCCTGTGACGAGACCGACACCCTGATGCCGCTGCCGATCTACCTCGCGCACCGTGCAGTGGAACGCCAGGCGCAACTGCGCCGCGACGGCCGTTTGCCTTGGCTGCGCCCTGACGCCAAATCGCAGGTCACCGTGCGCTACGTGGATGGCAAGCCGCACTCCATCGATACCGTGGTGCTGTCCACCCAGCATTCGCCCGAAATGTCCGACGGCCCGAAGATGAAGCAATCCGCAATCGATGCCGTGATCGAGGAGATCATCAAGCCGATCCTGCCGAAGGAACTAGTCAAGGGCAACATCAAATACCTGGTCAACCCGACCGGACGTTTCGTCGTCGGCGGCCCGCAGGGCGACTGCGGCCTGACCGGCCGCAAGATCATCGTCGACACCTACGGCGGCGCAGCCCCGCACGGCGGCGGCGCATTCTCCGGCAAGGACCCGTCCAAGGTTGACCGCTCGGCTGCCTACGCCGGACGTTATGTGGCGAAGAACATCGTCGCCGCCGGCCTAGCCAGCAAATGCCTGATCCAAATTTCCTACGCGATCGGCGTGTCCCAACCCACCAGCGTCTGGGTCACCACCTACGGTACCGGCAAAGTCTCCGACGAGAAGATCGCGGAACTGGTCAAAAAACATTTCGATCTGCGCCCGAAAGGCATCGTACAGATGCTCGACCTGCTGCGCCCGATCTACCAGAACACCGCCGCTTATGGCCACTTTGGCCGCGAAGAGCCGGAATTCAAGTGGGAAGCGACCGACAAGGCAGCCGCACTGCGGGCTGACGCAGGCTTGTAATTCGGCACAGCATCAGATGTAAAACAAAACGGCGCTTCAAGCGCCGTTTGTTTTTGTTGGCGCAAAGATGCCAACTTCGTTTTGAAAGCCAAGGCTGCTTTTCAAAGCAGCACCCGCCAGCCGACCAGCACGTAGCGTTCCAGCACGAACAGCACGGCGAAGACCAACAGCAGCAACGCGGCGAAGCGCAGCGTTTGCCAGGCAAATTTCAGGTAGCGGCGATTATGCGTAAAGACGTACATCCCGCCGCTCAGTACCAGCAGCAGCGTGACCAGTATCAGGAACAGGCGCAGGATCAGCACATGCCCGCCGTTTTCACGTTGGGATCAGGCGGCTTGCAATTGCAGCCGCAGGAACGCCGGCGCATCTTCCACGCTGTCGAAGGTGACGAACTCCCAGGCTTGCTCGTCGGCGAGCAGTGCGCGCAGCAGGGCGTTGTTCAGGGCATGGCCGGATTTGTAGCCGGAGAACGCGCCGATCAGCGGATGCCCCAGCAGAAAGAGGTCGCCGATTGCGTCGAGTACCTTGTGCTTGACGAACTCGTCCTCGAAACGCAATCCATCGGCATTCAGCACGCGGTAATCATCCATCACGATGGCGTTGTCCAGGCTGCCGCCCAAGGCCAGGCCTTGCGCGCGCATGTTTTCGACATCCTGCATGAAACCGAAGGTACGCGCGCGGCTGATGTCGCGCACGTAGGATTCTTCGCCCAGATCGACCACCACATGCTGTTTGGTATCGGCAAACACCGGGTGGGCGAAGTTGATGGTAAAAGTTAGCTTGTAGCCGTGATGCGGTTCAAAGCGCACCCATTTGTCACCCTGTTTGACCTCGACGGTCTTTTTCACGCGGATGAATTTTTTGGCGGCAGATTGCTCGACGATGCCCGCCGATTGCAACAGGAAAATGAAGGTGCCGGCGCTGCCGTCCATGATCGGCACTTCCGCGCTGTCCAGATCGACGTAGGCATTGTCCACACCCAATCCGGACAATGCCGACATCAGGTGCTCAATGGTGGCGACACGCACGCCATTCTGTTCCATGCAGGTGGAGAGGCGCGTGTCATGCACCAGTTCGGCGCCCGCGCGGATCTCCTCGACCGGTTTGGTGTCCACGCGGCGGAATACGATGCCGGTGTTGGCCGGCGCAGGGCGCAGGCCCAGCGTGACTTTTTCGCCGCTGTGCAAGCCGACTCCCGTCACGCTGACGGAGTTTTTCAAGGTGCGTTGCTTAACCATTGGTGTCTTGAGCGCAAGAATCATGGGGCAATTTTATCACAGCCGGATTCTCCGTCCGCGCCGTCTTGGGCATTCGCCCGTTAGCTGCCAGCCCCCTGTCTTGCGGCTCAGTCCGCCTGTTTGCGCAGGAAGGACGGAATGTCCAGCGTATCCATGCCGGATTTTTCCATCGCATCGATGGTTTCCCTGCGTCCGCGGCGTATCACGGCAGGCGTATCCAGTTCGGTGTAATTGACGCCGCTATTGGCAATCGGCTCGTCATGCGTGCCGGTGCGCTGGCAAGTCTCTTCGCCCCGATAAACCACTTCCGGTTTGGGCTGTCTGCGCATTTGCTGCGCACCCAAGCCGGTCGCCACGACGGTCACGCGCAAGTCGTCGCCCATGTTTTCATCAAACACCGAGCCGACGATCACCGTCGCTTCTTCTGCGGCGAACTGGACGCATTCCATCACCTCTTCCAGCTCCTTCAGTTTCAACTGGCTGGACGAGGTGATGTTTACCAGCACGCCGCGCGCGCCGGACATGTCCACGTCTTCCAGCAACGGGCTGGCGATCGCGCGTTCAGCGGCAACCCGCGCGCGTTCCGGGCCGGAGGCGATCGCGGAACCCATCATCGCCATACCGTTTTCCGACATCACGGTGCGCACGTCGGCAAAGTCCACGTTGATCAGGCCCGGCACGTTGATCACTTCGGCAATACCCGCCACCGCGCCCTGCAACACGCCATTGGCGGCCTTGAAGGCTTCCGGCACGGTGACATCGTTGCCCAGCACCTCCATCAATTTGGAATTCGGCACGATAATCAGCGAATCGACATGTTCGTGCAAAGCCTCGATGCCGGCCTTGGCAAAACGCATCCGGTTGCCTTCGTAAGCGAACGGCTTGGTGACCACCGCAACGGTCAGGATATCGAGCTCGCGGGCGATTTGCGCGACGATCGGCGCGGCGCCCGTTCCGGTGCCGCCGCCCATGCCGGCGGTGATGAACACCATGTTTGCGCCGCCAATCATCTCCTTGATGCGCTCGCGGTCTTCCTCGGCCGCCGCCTGGCCGATCGACGGCTTGGCGCCTGCGCCGAGGCCCTTGGTGATGTTTGCGCCGATCTGCAACTGGGTGCGCGCCCTGCTGCGCTTGAGCGCCTGCGCATCGGTATTGATGACGATGAACTCGACCCCTTGCACGCCTTGCTCGATCATATGATCCACGGCGTTGCCGCCGCAGCCACCTACCCCGATCACCTTGATGACTGCATCCTGCGTTTGTATTTCCATGATTTCAAACATCGTCGTCTCCTTAAAAAAATTACTTCAAACTTACCCCTGAGCCTGCCTGAGCCACCAACCTGAACAACCCTGCAAATGAATTTAAAAATTACCCTGAAACCACGTCTTCATTTTTGCCAGCACATCGCCAAACGAACCGGATTGCCTGCGCGTCTCCTCATCGCGCTGGAAGTGTTCCATGCCATACAGCAACAGCCCCACGCCGGTCGCCATGCGCGGTGTTTTCACCACATCCGACAATCCACCGACATATTTGGGAATGCCGAGGCGCACCGGCAGATGGAATATCTCCTCGCCCAGTTCGACCATGCCCTGCATGGCGCTGCTGCCGCCGGTGATCACAATACCCGACGACAGCAGATCCTCGAAACCGCTGCGGCGCAACTCCTGCTGCACCAGCAAATACAGTTCCTCGACGCGCGGCTCGATCACCTCGGCCAGCGTTTGCCGCGACAACATGCGCGGCCCGCGTTCGCCCACACCCGGCACCTCGATTGCGCCGTTATCGGCCAGCTGGCGCAATGCGCAACCGTGCTTGATCTTGATGTCCTCGGCGTCATGGGTCGGGGTGCGCAACGCCATCGCAATGTCGTTGGTGATCTGGTCGCCGGCAATCGGGATCACCGCAGTGTGGCGGATCGCACCGCCGGTAAACACCGCAATGTCGGTGGTGCCGCCGCCGATGTCGACAAGGCACACGCCCAGTTCTTTTTCGTCCTCCTCGAGCACAGCCTTGCTCGAAGCCAGTGGCTGCAGGATCAATTCGTTAACCTCCAGCCCGCAACGGTGGATGCACTTCATGATGTTCTGCACCGCCGCCACCGCGCCGCTGACGATGTGCACCTCGACATCGAGGCGCATGCCGCTCATGCCGAGCGGCTTCTTGATTCCATCCTGGCCGTCGATGCTGAATTCCTGCTCGAGGATATGCAGGATCTGCTGGTCGCCCGGCAGGCTGATCGAACTGGCGGTTTCGACCACCCTCTCGATGTCGGCGGGTGCGACCTCCTTCTCCTTGATCTTCACCATGCCGCGTGAATTGATGCCGCGGATGTGGCTGCCGGCAATACCGGTATGGACCTCATGGATTTTGCAATCGGCCATCAGCTCGGCCTCCTCCAGCGCGCGCTGAATTGCGCCCACCGTGGCTTCGATGTTGACCACCATGCCTTTCTTCATGCCGTCGGATTCGTGCATGCCCATGCCGATCACTTCCAGCATGCCGTCCGGCTTGACCTCGCCGACAATGGCCACAATCTTGGATGTGCCGATATCCAGCCCGACCACCAGGTTTTTAGTTTCCTTGTTTCTGCTCATCGCTTGCCCCTCGCCGCCAATCCATCAACTCTTGACCATGCCGCCCACCGCGAACCCATTGCGGTAGCGCATGTCCACATATCGCACCGAACCCGCCTGCCCCGCCAGACTGTACGGATATACCGCCACGAACCGCGCCAGACGCTGCTGCATCTCTTCGCGCCCTAGCTCCAGCACCATGCCGTTGCTCAAGCGCAGTTGCCATGCATGGCGTGGCGACAAGGCAAGCTGGGCCACCTGTAAATTCAGCGCGGCGAGCTGCCGGCTGAATTGCGCATAGCGCTGCGCAACTTCGCTTGAATCGCCCGTCTGCCCGATGAAGCCCGGCAACGCCTGCTCGCTCTCTGCGCTGAACACCTCGCCTTGCATGTTCACCAGCGCGCTGTTGTTCCAGCGTGCCAGCGCCTGGTGCTCTTCCAGTTGCACCGCCAGCCGGTCGGGAAATTCGCGGCGGACAGTGACGCTGCGCACCCACGGCAGTCTTTCCAATGACTGCCTTAACCGCTCAATATCCACGGTAAAAAGATTGCCCCGCACTTCGTTGCGCGCCACCGCCAGCACTTTTTCCGCAACCACCCGCTGCGGCGCCGCCCCCAGGTGCACGCTGCGCAGCGGGAACAATCCCGGCAGGTGCACCGTGTAATAAACCGCCCCGTACAGCACCGCCAGCACACTGAAAGCCATCAGCGCATTGGCAATATTCTTCAGCCGGATGGCGTTATCCCACATACATCCCTCTCTCTAACTCTCTGGATGTAACAACTAGCCATTCGACTAGGCTGCAAGAAACCGCAGCCAAGTCGCTGGTTATCCCGCAAGCGGGAGAAAGGACAAACGTGAAAATCATTTGTTAACCCCCGCCAGCTCCAGCACCTTCACCACCAGTTGTTCGAAGCTGATGCCGGCCTGGCGCGCCGCCATCGGCACCAGACTGTGGTCGGTCATCCCCGGCGCAGTGTTCACTTCGAGCAGATAGGGTTTGCCCGCTTCATCCATCAGGAAATCCACCCGCCCCCAGCCTTGTCCGCCGATCAGTGTGAAGGCCTGTTTGGCCAAGCGCTGCATCTCGGCCTCCTGCGCCGCACCCAGGCCGCAGGGGCACAGATAGCGGGTGTCGTCGCGCAAATATTTCGCCTCGTAGTCATAGAACTCGCTGGCCGGCTCGATCTTGATCACCGGCAGCACTTCATCGCCGAGTATCGCCACGGTGTACTCGCCGCCACCGATGAAGCTTTCCGCAATCACCAGCTTGTCGTGTTTCGCGGCTGCCTGATAAGCGCCGCGCAATTCGCCGGTGGCCTTCACCTTGCTGATGCCGACGCTGGAGCCTTCGTTGGCCGGCTTGACGAACAGCGGCAAACCCAGCTGTTGCACGACGCCCGCCCAGTCGCTGTGCGCATCGAGCAGCGCATATTTCGGCACGGGTAATTGCGCCGCCTGCCACACCAGTTTGGTACGCCACTTGTCCATGCCCAGCGCGGAAGCCAGCACGCCGCTGCCGGTGTAGGGAATGCCCAGCAATTCCAGCGCGCCCTGCACCGTACCGTCTTCGCCAAAACGCCCGTGCAGCGCGATGAAGGCGCGCTCATAACCATCGTCGCGCAAGGCCTGCAAGTTCTGCATCGCCGGGTCGAATGCATGCGCATCCACGCCGCTGCGCTTTAGTGCCGCCAGCACCGCTGTGCCGCTCTTCAGCGACACCTCGCGCTCGGCAGATTTGCCGCCGAATAACACCGCCACTTTGCCGAAATTCTTCATTTGATCCATTCAATAATCAGGAAGTGGGGAGTAGGAAGTGGTAAGTGGGGGATGGTTTTTCCCACTCCCTACTTACCACTTCCTACTCTCCATTTTTCTCCAATAATCCGCACTTCACATTGCAACCGCACACCGGTTTTCTGTTCCACGACTGCCCGCACTTCATTGATCAGATCCTCGATGTCCGCCGCCGTCGCTCCGCCGGTGTTCACGATGAAGTTGGCGTGTTTCTCCGACACCTGCGCGCCGCCGACGCGCCTGCCTTTCAGGCCGCACTGCTGAATCAGCCGCGCCGCATGATCGCCCGGCGGGTTGCGGAATACCGATCCGGCATTGGGCAGGTTCAACGGCTGGCTGGCGATGCGCTTGCTGAGCAGCGCCTTGATCTCCTGCCGCGCAATCGTGCCGTCGCCTTTCTCGAACTTCAGCCATGCGGCGACGAACCATTCTTCTGTCGGCTCGCGCAACACCACATGCCGGTAGCCGATTTCATAATCCTCTGCCGTGCGCATGCGCACTTCGCCATGCCGGTTCACCGTCTGCACGCGCAGTACTTTCTCCCATATCTCGCTGCCGTAGCAGCCGGCATTCATCGCCAGCATGCCGCCGACCGTACCGGGGATGCCGGCACAGAATGCAGCGCCGCGCAAATCGTGCAAGGCGGCGAAGCGCGCCAGCTTCGCGCCCGGCACGCCGGCTTCGGCATAGATGCTGCCGTCGGCCTCGAGACGCAAACCGCCCAGTGCGCCGTGCAGCAGCAATACCGTGCCGCGCAACCCGCCGTCGCGCACCAGCAGATTGCTGCCCAGACCCACCGCATGCAGCGGCTCGCCGGTCGGCAGGCCGCGCAGGAACGCCAGCAGATCGTCGAGGTCGGCGGGGCGGTACATGCGTTCGGCCACGCCGCCCGCGCGCCAGCTGGTATGGCGGCTCATGGACACGTCGCGGCGCATCTCTCCGCGCAGACCCTCTGTCTTGAATTGTTTCGGTTCGCTCATATTCATGGCTGGTTGTTCATTTGCATCAGCGTGCCGGGTACGCTGCCGATCGAGCCCGCGCCCATCGTGATTACCACATCGCCGTCACGCGCCATCTGCATGATGGCCTGCGGCATATCCTGGATGTTCTCGACAAATACCGCCTTGTCCTGCCCGGCAACGCGCAATGCATGCATCAGCGCGCGCCCGTCCGCCGCGACGATAGGCGGCTCTCCCGCCGCATAGACTTCCGCCAGCAGTAGCGCGTCCACGCCGCGCAGCACCTTCACGAAATCTTCAAACAGGTCGCGGGTGCGCGTGTAGCGGTGCGGTTGGAAGGCCAGCACCAGCCGCCTGCCGGGGAATGCGCCGCGCGCCGCATTCAGCGTGGCGGCCATTTCCACCGGGTGGTGGCCGTAGTCGTCGATCAAAGTGAAGCTGCCGCCGTTGGGCAACTTGATCTCGCCGTAGCGCTGAAACCTCCTTCCCACGCCCTGAAACTCGGCCAAAGCGGCAACGATGGCGTCATCCGCCACGCCCACCTCGAGCCCGATCGCGATCGCAGCGAGCGCGTTCAGCACGTTGTGCGCCCCGGCCAGGTTCAGCGTGATGTCCAGATCCTTCGGCGTGCCGTTCTGGCGGCACTCGGCGGTGAAGCGCATCTGTCCGTCTTGGTGGCGCACATTCACCGCGCGGATCATTGCGCCCTCGTCGAAGCCATAAGTGCATACCGGCTTGCTGATGCGCGGCAGGATTTCGCGCACGTTGGCATCGTCGATGCACAGCATCGCCATGCCGTAGAACGGCAGATGCTCGACGAAGTCCACAAATGCCTGCTTGAGCCTGCCGAAATCGTGGCCGTAGGTCTCCATGTGATCGGCGTCGATGTTGGTGATCACCGCGAGAATCGGCTGCAGGTACAGGAACGAGGCATCCGATTCGTCAGCCTCTGCAACGATGAATTCGCCGGTGCCGAGCCTGGCATTGGCGCCGCTGCTGTTGAGCTTGCCGCCAATCACGAAAGTGGGGTCAAAACCGCCCTTGGCCAGCACGCTGGCTGCCAGCGAGGTGGTGGTGGTCTTGCCATGCGTGCCCGCGACCGCGATGCCTTGGCGCAGGCGCATCAGTTCCGCCAGCATCATCGCGCGCGGCACGATCGGGATGCGCCGGTCTCGTGCCGCAAGCACTTCGGGGTTGTCCGCCTTGACGGCGGTGGAAACTACCACCGCATCGGCGTCGGTGAGATGCTGTTCGGCATGGCCGAGATACACCGTCGCACCGAGTTGCCTGAGGCGTTGCGTGGCCACGTTTTCGCCAAGGTCGGAGCCGCTGACCTGGAAACCCAGGTTCAGCAGCACTTCGGCGATGCCGTTCATGCCCGAACCACCGATGCCGACAAAATGCAGATGCTTGACCTTGTGCTTCATATTTCAGCCAGTTCTGCGCAAACCTGCGCCACTCGTTGCGCAGCATCCGCCTTGGCTACGCTGCGCGCCCGCTGCGCCATCGCCGCTAATTTTTCGCGCGTCAATTCCTGCATCAGTTGCGCCAGCTTTTCCGCGCTCAATTCGCCCTGCGGCAACAGCCATGCCGCGCCGCGCTCGGAGAGAAAGCGTGCGTTGTGCGTCTGGTGATCGTCCACCGCAAACGGGAACGGGATCAGGATGCTCGCCACGCCCGCCGCCGCCAGTTCCGCAACGGTCAATGCGCCGGCGCGGCAGATCACCACATCAGCATTCGCGTAGCTGCCGGCCATGTCGTCGAGGAATGGGCGGATATCGGCCGGCACGCCGCCCTGACGGTACAACTCTTGCACGGCGGCAAAATGCTGTTTGCCGGTCTGATGAATCACATTCGGGCGTATCCCTTCCGGCAGCAATGCGAGTGCCTGCGGCATAGCCTCGTTGAGCGCCCTCGCCCCGAGGCTGCCGCCCACCACCAGCACGTTCAGCCTGCCGCTGCGCGCCGCATAACGCGTTTGCGGATCGGGCAATCCACCAATGCTGCTGCGCACCGGGTTGCCGCACCAGATCGCGTTCGGCAGCACATCGGGAAAGCCGCTCAGCGTCTTTTGCGCGATGCGCGCCAGCACCTTGTTGCTCAGTCCGGCGATGGAGTTCTGTTCGTGGATCACCAGCGGGCGGCGCAGCAAGGCCGCCATCAATCCGCCGGGGAAAGTGATGTAACCGCCCATGCCCAGCACCACATCGGGCCGGTGGCGGAATATCGCGGCTGCGCTTTGCCACAGCGCGGTCAGCAGGTTGAACGGCAGCATCAGTTTGCGCAGCAGGCCCTTGCCGCGCACGCCGGAGAAGCGCACCCATGCCATGCCGTAGCCGTGCTTTGGCACCAGCTCCGCCTCCATGCTGCCCGGCACCCCCAGCCAGATCACCTGCCAGCCCTGCTCGCGCAGGATGTCAGCGACCGCCAGCCCCGGCATGATGTGTCCGCCGGTACCGCCAGCCATGATTAGGATCGAGCGGCTCATCGCATAACCTCAAACAAAATTGAGCCACGGATGAACACGGATGAAACACGGATAACCCCACCATCATGTTCGGTGTTCATCCGTGTGTATCCGTGTTCAT
>DASTNS010000045.1:0-24957 GCA_035720625.1 Gallionella sp.
TTTTTCATCGCGCAGCGCATCTTTAAGCCGCTCATGGAGAGCCTTGCGCCCTGCGGCATCTGCCACGATGCGCTTCTTTACATAGTCCATGCCGACACGCTGCACCCAGTGCACGGTGCGGTCGAGGTAACGCGCCTCCTCTCGATAGAGCTGGATGAACGCGCTGGCATATTCCATCACTTCCTCCGCGCTCTTCACCTTGACGAGAAACAGCGCCACTTCCGCCTTGATGCCGCCATTGCCGGCGACGTAGATCTCCCAGCCCGAATCGACGCCGACGATGCCGACATCCTTGATGGTGGCCTCGGCGCAGTTGCGCGGGCAGCCGGAGACAGCGAGCTTGACCTTGTGCGGCGCCCACATGCGGTCAAGCGCCTTCTCCAGGGCGATGCCCAGACCGGTCGAATCCTGCACGCCGAAACGGCACCACTCCGAGCCGACGCAGGTCTTGACCGTGCGGATCGACTTGCCGTAGGCGTAGCCGGAGGGCATGTCGAGATCGGCCCAGACTTTCGGCAGATCTTCTTTCTTCACGCCAAGCAGATCGATGCGCTGGCCGCCGGTCACCTTGAGCGCCGGCACGGCATATTTCTCCGCCACTTCGGCGATGCGCTTCAGTTGCGCGGGGGTGGTCACCCCGCCGTAGATGCGCGGCATGACCGAATAGCTGCCGTCCTTCTGGATATTGGCGTGGGCGCGCTCATTGATGAAGCGCGACTGCGGGTCATCCTGGTAGTCATGCGGCCATGCACACAGCAGATAGTAATTGAGCGCCGGACGGCAGGAAGCGCAGCCGTTCACGTTGCGCCACTCAAAGAAACCCATAGCCTCGGGGATCGATTTCAATTTGTGGTCGATGATCGCCTTGCGTATCTCCTCGTGGGTGTAGTCGGTGCAGCCGCACAGGGGTTTTCTGCCGGCATCCGCAGGCTGGTAGGCGCCGCCGATGGTGGAGGCGAGGATCTGCTCCACGAGGCCGGTGCATGAACCGCAGGAGGCGGACGCTTTGGTGTGCTTGCGCACATCATTCAGCGTGAACAGACCTTTCTCCTTGATCGCCTTGACGATGGTGCCCTTGCACACGCCGTTGCAGCCGCATACCTCCATGTCGTCCGGCATGGAGGCCGCATTGTTCTGGCCCTGATGCCCGCTGTTGCCGAGCTGGCTCTGCCCGAACAGCAGGCGGCCGCGCAGCTCGCGGATGTTCTGGCCATCGCGCAGCAACTGGAAATACCAGGAGCCGTCTGCGGTATCGCCATACAACACGCTGCCGATAATTCTGTCGTCCTTGACCACCAGCTTCTTGTACACACCGCCGGATGGATCGCTCAACACGATCTCCTCGGTGCCCTCGCCGCCCGTGAAATCGCCCGCGGAAAACAGATCGATGCCGGTGACCTTGAGCTTGGTCGAAGTCACCGAGCCGGTATAGCGGCTGATGCCGAACTGCGCCAGATGGTTGGCGCACACCATGGCCTGCTCGAACAGCGGCGCCACCAGCCCGTAGGCGATGCCGCGATGCGACACGCATTCACCGACCGCGTAGATGCGCGGGTCGTAAGTCTGCAGGGTGTCGTTCACCACCACGCCGCGGTCGCAGTGCAGGCCGGCGGCTTCGGCCAGTCCGGTGTCGGGGCGGATGCCGACCGCCATCACCACCAGGTCGGCGGGCAGCGTTTCGCCATCCCCTTCGACGTTGCTCAGGGCAGGCTTGAGCCGGATCGCGCAGACCCGTCCCGATTCTCCGGCGACCAGCTCCGCAGTCTGCTTTCCCAGCTTGAATTTGAGTCCCTTGGCTTCCAGCGATTGCTGCAGCAGGCCGGCAGCGGTGCGATCGAGCTGGCGCTCCATCAGCCACGGCATCAGGTGCACCACGGTCACGTCCATACCGCGCAGCCTGAGGCCGTTCGCCGCCTCCAGTCCGAGCAGCCCGCCGCCGATCACCACCGCGTGGCGGTAGTGCGACGCGGCTTCGATCATCTCGTCGGTGTCCTTGATGTCGCGGTAGGCAACCACGCCGGGCAGATCCCTGCCCGGCACCGGCAGCATGACCGGATTGGAACCGGTGGCAAGCAGCAAGCGGTCATAATCGGCTTCGGTGCCGTCGGCCGCGATCACCTTGCGCCGCATGCGGTCGATCCGCGTCACCTTCTTGCCCAAGTGCAGGGTGATGCCGTTCTGCGCGTACCAGTCGACATCGTTCAGCATGATGTCCCTGATCGTCATGTCTCCGGCGAGCACCGGCGACAGCAGGATGCGGTTGTAGTTGCCATACGGTTCGGCGCCGAACACGGTGATGTCGTACATGTCCGGAACGAGCTTGAGCAATTCTTCCAGCGTGCGCATCCCGGCCATGCCGTTGCCGATGACTACCAGCCTGGTTTTGTGTGTGACTGTCATGCCGTCCTTTCGATAAATAAAGCGTCGTTCTATCCTTGAGCCGTAGCGCTGCCTTGCCTGACCTGAGCTTCATTGGCCCATCGCTGAATTACATCGCAATAGTCGTGCCAAACACCCCGGCTGCCATTCATGCTGCATTTCAGGCGATGGACCGCGGCGGCAGCAACACGGCACCGCCACGATTCCGCACATGCGCGGTGCGCTGTGCATGCAATTGGTGCAACAGGCGTTGATGCGTTCAGGCAAACCCGAATAAAAAGGGCACCTTGCGGTGCCCTTGGAGAAAGCCGCGAGGGGGAGGGCTACAGGTTGTAAGCGCGTTCGCCGTGGCTGGTGGTATCCAGCCCTTCGCGCTCCGCCTCTTCTGCCACACGCAGGCCGATGGTCAGGTTAACGATCTTGTAGCAGATGAATGCCACTGTGCCGGACCAGATGATGGTGGTCAGAACGGCCTGTGCCTGTATCCAGACTTGCGCGCCGATCTCGGTATCGATGACTTTGTTGTTGACGTAGTCGATGATGCCGGTCCCGCCCATGCTCCAGTTATTGAATACGCCGGTGAGCAATGCGCCCAGAATGCCGCCGACGCCATGCACGCCGAACACATCCAGCGCATCATCCATGCCCAGCAGTTTCTTCAGCCCGGTCACGCCCCAGAAGCAGGCCCCGCCAGCCAGCGCACCGATGGCCAGCCCGCCACCCACGCCGACCCAGCCGCACGCGGGTGTGATGGCAACCAGTCCGGCTACCGCACCCGATACCGCGCCCAGCACGGATGGCTTTCCCTTCAGCAGCCATTCGGCCAGCGTCCAGGTCAGTGCGGCGGCGGCAGTAGCATCCAGCGTGTTGATGAAAGCCAGCGTGGCCGTACCGCCGGCTTCCAGTGCCGAGCCTGCGTTGAAGCCGAACCAGCCCACCCACAGCAGTGCGCCGCCGATCATGGTCATGACGAGGTTGTGTGGCGCCATCGCTTCCTTGCCGTAGCCGATACGCTTGCCAACCAGGAATGCCCCGACCAGACCCGCAACAGCCGCGTTGATGTGCACCACGGTGCCGCCGGCAAAGTCCAGTGCACCTTTCTGGAACAGCCATCCTGCGGCAGCCGTCGCGCTGTCAGCCGCAGCCTGGTCAGTGTAGGCATCGGGCCCCATCCAGAACCACACCATGTGCGCGATCGGCAGATAGGCGAAGGTGAACCACAGTGCGGAGAACAGCAGCACGGCGGCGAACTTCATGCGCTCGGCAAACGCGCCCACGATCAGCGCCACGGTGATGGCGGCGAAGGTCGCCTGAAATGCGACGAAGGCGAACTCGGGGATCACCACGCCTTTGCTGAAAGTTGCGGCATTGGCGACACTGCCGGTGACCGGATCAAAAATGCCCTTCAGGAATAGCCGGTCAAATCCGCCGATGAACGCATTGCCTTGCGTGAACGCCAGCGAGTAGCCGTAGATCGCCCAGAGCACGATGATCATGGCGAAGATGGCGAACACCTGCATCAGGATGGACAGCATGTTCTTGCTGCGTACCAGGCCGCCATAGAACAGCGCGAGGCCGGGGATGGACATCATGATGACCAGCAGGGTGGACGTCAGCATCCAGGACGTGTCGCCCTTGTCGGGGGTGGGCGCGGCAACGGGCGCGGCTGCCGCTTCGGCGTGTTTGGCTGCATCGGCAGCAGCCGGAGCTGCGGCTGCGGCCGCCGGCCTGGCCGCCTCGTCGGCAAATGCCGGTGCGGCCAGTCCGCACAACATCGCCAGCAGCATAAAAAACGCTAGAAGTTTTTGCATGGCATGGCTCCTTATAATGCGTCCGCGCCGGACTCGCCGGTGCGGATGCGGATCACCTGTTCGAGATCGGACACGAAGATCTTGCCGTCGCCGATCTTGCCGGTGCGCGCAGATTTCTCGATAGCTTCCAGTACCTGATCCAGCATGCTGGCCTGCACGGCGGCCTCGAGCTTGATCTTCGGCAGGAAATCCACCACGTATTCCGCACCGCGATACAGCTCGGTGTGCCCCTTTTGCCGCCCGAAGCCCTTGACTTCGGTGACGGTGATGCCTTGCACGCCGATCGTGGAAAGCGCCTCGCGCACTTCGTCCAGCTTGAACGGCTTGATGATAGCGACGACCATTTTCATGATGTTCTCCTGATTTGTTAGAACGAACGGCTGGCGGAAAGAGTGAAAATGCTGCCGCTCAATTTTTTGTTATCCCCGTTGGCGATCACGTGGTACAGACTGTTGTCCGTCGCATTGGTGTTGGTATAAGCCAAGCCGAAGTTGAACCCCGCGTAGGTTTTGTTCACGCCCAGTTTGTAATCGGTGTAGCTCAGCTTGCTGAAATTCCTGATCTTTTGATGTCCCACGTGACCCGTGATGGTCCAGCTATCCGCAAACTCATAGGTATAATTTCCCTCGATGTAGCCAGACCCCCTGGAACTCAAATTTTCCGCGCAATTGTTGTCAGAGACACAAGTTGCCGTGGCGACATTATTTACGATCATCACGGGCTCGAAGCCGCCGCCATTCGCACTGGAAATCCCATACCAATCGGTGAACGTGTAGGTGTACTTGATGTTCAGTCCTTTCCACGTCCCGCCCAATAGCAATTCGCTGGTATCCCATTTTCTGGTGAGTCCTGCGGGATTGGTTTTACCGCCTGGATAGAACACCTCCATCAGTCCGATGTTATAGCCAAGATCATCGCTCACCTTGCCGTTATAGCCGCCGTATACATCCCACTCCATGCTGGCATTGGTGTACTGATTGCCGCTGATGTTGGATGCCCAAGTGCCCAGGTACAACCCACTGGAATGTGAATAATCAAAACCACCTTGCACTGCCGGGCTGCGGAAGTTTTGCGAAATGCCGTTGAACACATAATCAGTTGTAAGGCCAACGTTTGCAGTAAACGTGTGCTCAGAAGCTGGAATAACATGCTTCCCTTCTTTATGTGAAGTAAATTCACCATCTTCTGCCAGCACCATACCCGGCACGACCAAGGCCGCCAGGATTAGAGAGTTCAACAATTTTCTTTCAGCTTCGCAGAAACTCACTTCGTTCGTTTTCATCATGACTCCTTTCTTGAGTTGAGAACGTGATAACAATATCCGCATGCCTATCTGAGCAGAATACGTGCCATAAATATTTGTTGTTATAAAACAAAGCAATATCCATGTATGGCGATTGCCATGCCGGGTTTGCGCACCAATTGCAGGCGCACTGATGACCTTGCGCACCATTTGAATACAACCTCCGGGCTGAGTGAATTTTGCTACACTGACCGGCATCGCCAATCATCAGGAGTATCACCATGCCGAACGCAAAAATTTTCGATGACCTGTCCGCCAAACTGAGCGAGCTGTTGAAAAACAGCCCCGCCAAGGATATTGAGAAAAATGTCCGCGCACTGCTCATGCAAGGCTTCGCCAAACTCGATCTGATAACGCGTGAAGAGTTCGATGTACAGGCGCAAGTATTGGTGCGCGCGCGCGAACAACTTACCGCGCTTGAAGCGCGCGTCGCCGAACTGGAAGCGCAGCGCAAGTAGGCATGGGACTCGCGGTTCTCTATAGCCGCGCGTTGTCCGGCATGGAGGCGGCGCTGGTCACCGTCGAAGTACACCTTGCCAACGGCCTGCCCAGCTTCACCATCGTCGGTTTGCCGGAAACCGAGGTCAAGGAAAGCAAGGATCGCGTGCGCGCCGCGTTGCAGAACTGCCGGTTCGATTTCCCGGCGCGCCGCATCACCGTCAACCTCGCCCCCGCCGACCTGCCGAAGGAAAGCGGCCGCTTCGACCTGCCCATCGCGCTCGGCATCCTCGCCGCGACCGGGCAGATTCCCGCAGACCGCCTGAATGATTATGAATTTGCCGGAGAGCTCGCGCTGACCGGCGAACTGCGCCCGATACGCGGCGCGCTGGCGATGACTTACCGCGCCTCAAACAGCGGGCGCGCCTTCATCCTGCCGCAGGCCAATGCCGCCGAGGCCGCGCTGGTGGAGGAGGCAGTCGTGTATCCGGCGCAGACGCTGCTGCAGGTCGCTGCGCACCTCGCCGGACGTGAAATCCTCGTACCGTATGCCGGCCAGCCGCAAACCATCACGCCGCATTACCCGGACATGCGCGAGGTGAAAGGCCAAGCGCAGGCCAAGCGCGCGCTTGAGATCGCCGCCGCCGGCGGGCACAGCGTGCTGATGGTCGGCCCGCCGGGCACCGGCAAATCCATGCTCGCGGCGCGCTTCCCCGGCATCCTGCCGCAGATGTCCGAGGAAGAGGCGTTACAGAGTGCGGCGCTGCAATCGCTGGACGGCAGCTTCGATGTGGCGAAATGGAAGACGCGCCCGTACCGCGCGCCGCACCATACCGCGTCCGGCGTAGCGCTGGTCGGGGGCGGTGGCAATCCGCGCCCCGGCGAGATCTCGATGGCCTTGCACGGCGTGCTGTTTCTCGATGAGTTGCCGGAATTCGAGCGCAGTGTGCTGGAAGTATTGCGCGAACCGCTGGAATCGGGGCGCATCACCATCTCGCGCGCCGCGCGGCGCGCCGATTTTCCCGCGCAGTTCCAGCTCATCGCCGCGATGAACCCGTGTCCCTGCGGCTATCTCGGCCACTACAACGGCAAATGCCGCTGCACGCCGGACCAGGTTTCGCGCTACCGCAGCAAAATTTCCGGCCCGCTGCTGGATCGCATCGACATCCAGATCGAAGTGCCCGCCGTGGCGCAGGACGATCTGCTCAACAAGGCGGACGGCGAAGCCAGCACCGATCTGCAAGCACGCGTGGAAATCGCGCGGCAACGCCAGCTCGCGCGCCAGGGTAAGGCCAACGCGCAGCTTTCGGTGACTGAGATCGACGCGTTATGCGCGCCGGATGCGCAAGGCACCGCATTGCTGCAACAGGCGATCAGCCGCCTCAACCTCTCCGCACGCGCCTATCACCGCGTGCTCAAAGTCGCACGCAGCATCGCCGATCTGGAAGGTGTTGAGAACATCGCAACAAAACATATCGCCGAAGCGGTACAGTACCGGCGGCTGAATCTCTAACTAGAACGGCGGCTCGCTTGCAAAACTCAACGGCTCCGCGTTGAGCGGATGGACAAAGCTCAGTGCGCTGGCGTGCAGCAGCAACCTCCCCGCCCCGCCCTTCGTATGTTCTCCATACAACGCATCGCCCAGAATAGGATGCCCGATGGCCGCCAGGTGCACGCGCAACTGATGGGTGCGGCCAGTGATGGGTTCCAGCTCCACGCGAGCAGTATCGGTGGCCACATCATGTGCCAGCAGACGATAGCGCGTGAGCGAGGGCTTACCTATTTCAATATCCACCTTCTGCCGCGGCCGGTTCGGCCAGTCGCCAACCAGCGGCAGATCGATCTCGCCCGCCGACTGCACCAGCTTGCCGGACACCACCGCCACATAGCGTTTTCGTACTTCGCGCTCGCGGAACAGATGCGACAGGCGGCGCTGCATCGCAACACCGCGTGCGAACAGCAACAGACCGGAAGTCGCCATGTCCAGGCGGTGCACGACCAACACATCGGGAAACTCGGCCTGCATGCGGCTCGCCAGACAGTCCTGCTTGTCCGCGCCGCGCCCCGGCACCGCAAGCAACCCGGCGGGTTTGTTCGCCACGATAAGGGACTCGTCTTGGTAGATCAGATCGAAACCGTCGTCGCAAGACATGATGGAATTGGAATGAGGGTGATTCAACAAAGAATCCGTAGGTCGGGTTAGCGAGCGTAACCCGACAATGTCGAGGATACGATAGAAACTGGGAAGGCCATCAATCCTTTTCGGATGGTGCTTGGGGAGGATTGTTTTCTTGTGATGGCTCCGGCTCACCACCGCCCCACCCGCCAGCGGGGCGGTTCTTGCTCTGATCCGCCCAGACGAAGCGGCCGAACAGCACGCACCCCTTCATGCCCGGATCGCAGGGCAGATTATTCACCTTCTGGCATTTGCCATCATGTTCGTGCGGACATCCCCAAGAGCTCATGAGTTTTTCATCTTCCTGTTAAATTCGACCGCGTGCCTTTTGCATCCAACTTTAGCACACTCCATTTTCGCTTGATGCTTCTTGCCTGATGCACGCCAAACGCCGGTGATCGGTTTTTCCCGCGCGCTCTCGCCCAGATGGGGCAAGCCATACATCCCGGAGATGGTGCGCAGCAGGGTGTAATGGTTGATGCGCTGCGCCGACTTGCCGGGTTTGACCATCGCGCCGACGAAGATCGTGGCGATGCGGTTATCCTCCAGGCCATTGTCCTCATCCCAGGTCACGATCAGCAAGCTGTCGTGCGTCATCGCCCATTGCGCATATTGCTCGATGTTCTGCGCCAGCCATGCGTCACCCTGCGCGATACTGCCGTCATGCATGTCGTTGCGCTGGTCGGGCACCACCAGCGCCACAGTGGGCAACCGCGCAAAGTCCTGCGGGAACGCGCTGAACGGCTGGTTGAACGCCGCCAGCTCTTTCCAGTTCGCTGCCGGATTGTGTTTGCGCATATACGCGCCATAGATGCAGCCTTCAAACCCCGCCTCCGGCATGGACTCCGAGTAGCCGATGAAGTTCAGTCCTTGCACGATCAGGACGCTGGCGAGATTCTCGCCGCTCAATTCCAGCGGGCAGGCATTGCTGCCGATGCCGCGCGTGGTGCCGGAGAACAGCGCGAGATAATTCGGCTGGCTGGGATGCGTGATGCCGCGTGAGTCGGTGAACAGCACGCCGCGTCTGGCGAGCGTATTGATGTAGGGCGCCTCGCGGTTACCGATGATCTGCGAGAACGACTTGTTCTCTTCCACCACGATGACGATGTGATCGGGACGCGGCAGCGCATCGGCAGCCCACGCGCTTTGCGCCAGCAGCATCAGGACAAGAAGAATGAACCGCATCAGGCTTTCTTGACGAACTCGGTCTTCAACTGCATCGCACCGATGCCGTCGATCTTGCAGTCGATGTCATGGTCGCCATCCACCAGGCGGATGTTCTTCACCTTGGTGCCCACCTTGACCACCGAGGACGAACCCTTGACCTTCAAATCCTTGAGTACCGTGACCGTGTCGCCATCCTGAAGCACGTTGCCGAACGCATCCTTGTACACGCGCTGCTGCTCCCCGCTTTCGGCGGGTGCATCCTTCGACCACTCATGCGCGCACTCGGGGCAGACATACACACTCCCATCTTCGTAGGTGAATTCCGAATTGCATTTCGGGCATTTTGGTAAACCGCTCATGGTGTCTCCGATGATCGATTGAATTATTGCTTGATAGTGAGAAGAGCGGGTAGGTTGGGTGGAGCATAACGATACCCAACATTTAAAACGATGGGTATCGCGTTGCTCAACCCATCCTACTAGCTAACCACCTGCTGTCCCCAAGTGGTTTTCTCGAGACTCGCAAGACCTACTTCGCCGAAAAAATTCTCGAACGACTCGCGAGGCACAGCGTGCCCGGAAATGAACTTGGCAGGAACACACCGATAGCCTCCGCGCTCACGAGAACGCAACTGCGAAAACGGCAAGTAGGCTATTTGCTCCGGCGCAGCACCCCGCTCGTGGGCAGCGAAGAACGGTATAGCCAGCACCATTTTGGGGTGAACCGCAGTAAGGACGCCTTGGTACCCATAGATAAGTTTGTCTTTTTTCTCTTTGGTGGGATACAACCCCTTGACCTGAACTGGGCGTAACAAAATAGAACCCTCGATTCCTTTTGAAACGATGAAATCGAAGCCAACATCTCGCTTTGGAAAATAGACAGACCAGCCGGCATCTCCAAAGATACCAGCGACGTAGAGCTCGGCGAAGTAGTCGCGTTGTGTTTCTGGGCGTGGCATAGATGTCAGGTGGCTAACGTGAGGTAGGCGGCAAAAACGCCGTACCTTCCGGTGCGGCCTGCCGCATAAGCTGGTTCATCACGCTGCAATCCGTTCAAGCGGGTGAATGTTTTTCAACACGTCGGCCAAGGCATCCCTCGCCATTTCCGTGTCGTATTTTGCCTGGCAGCGCAGCCACCAGCCGTCTGACATGCCAAAGAAGCGGCACAACCTGAGGTCTGTATCGGCAGTGATGCCGCGCTTGCCTGAGACAATATCGCCGATGCGCTGCGGCGGCACGCCGATTTCCTTGGCGAGACGATATTTGGTCATTCCCAGGGGTTTGAGGAATTCTTCCTCCAGCATTTCGCCGGGCGATACAGGTGCAATTTCACGCATGATGTCGGTTCCTTTTCAATGGTAGTCCACGATCTCCACGTCAAGCGCGTCACCGTTTTTGAAACGAAAACACACCCGCCATTGATCGTTGATGCGAACGCTCCACTGTCCGGCACGGTCGCCTTTCAAGGCCTCAAGCCGATTCCCCGGCGGGGAACGCATATCTTCGATGGTCAGCGCCAGGTCAAGTTGTTCCAGTTTGCGCAACGCGGCCCGCTCAAAATTCACGAAGCGGGCGACGCGCTTGCCGTTGAACAGCGCCTCAGTGTCGAGGCATTGGAACGTTTTGATCATGCGCACATATTAACGCGTTGCGTTAATATGTCAAGCCCGCATGGGGCCTGGCTTAGAAGCTGCCTTAAAAATTCGCGAGGAGGGATGGATGCAAGGCGCACGGAACGCAGAAACCGGAATGTACTTAAGGTACATGAGGATTTCGAGTACCGCGCAACGCCGCAGACGCCCTCCGCAGCAATTTTTATAGCTTATATCCCCGGTGCACCGCCACCACGCCGCCAGTCAGGTTAAAGTATTCGACGCGCTCCAGCCCGGCCTCCTCCATCATCTTCTTCAGCTCTTCCTGTCCAGGATGCATGCGGATAGATTCGGCGAGGTAGCGGTAGCTGTCCGCGTCGTGGGCGACGAACTCGCCGATCCTAGGCAGCAATTTGAACGAGTAGGCATCATAGAGCGGCTCCAGCGGCTTCCATATCCGTGAGAATTCCAGCACGATGACGCGCCCGCCCGGCCGGATCACGCGACGCATCTCGCGCAGCGCGGCATCCTTGTGCGTAACGTTACGCAGGCCGAAGGCGATGTTGGCGCAGTCGAAGTAATTGTCGGGGAACGGCAGGTGTTCGGCGTCGCATTGCGCGGTCGGCGTGGCGATGCCTTCGTCGAGCAGTCGGTCGCGTCCGACGCGCAGCATGGCGTTGTTGATGTCGGTGAGCACCACTTGCCCGCTGGCGCCGACCTTCTTGAGGAACAGCCGCGACAGGTCCGCGGAACCGCCCGCCACGTCGAGCACGCGCTGCCCCTCGCGCACGCCGCTGACGCCGACCGCAAAGCGTTTCCACAAGCGATGCAGCCCAGCCGACATCAGGTCGTTCATCACGTCGTATTTGCTGGCGACCGAGTCGAACACGCCCGCGACGCGCTTGGCCTTTTCTTCCTCGGCGACGGTTTCAAAACCAAAGTGGGTTTCAGCCATTTTTATGCTCCTGTCATGCTGGTTAGCCCTTCTCCCGATTGCGTGAGAAGGGAGGCGCTGCTCATAGTGAGCGGATCTTGTTCAACAGCGCGGTGGTGGAACGTTCGTGCAGGAACGGGATGCTGTGCACCTTGCCGCCCCAGCCCTGCACTTCGCGCGCGCCGACGATGTTTTCGACCCGCCAGTCGCCGCCCTTCACCAGCACGTCGGGGCGGCAGGCGAGGATCAGGCCCAGCGGCGTGTCCTCGTCGAACGGCACCAACAGGCTGACCGATTCCAGCGCGGCCAGTACCGCCATCCGGTCATGCAGCGGGTTGACCGGCCGGTCGCCGTCTTTGCCGAGGCGCTTCACCGAAGCATCGCTGTTCACGCCGACCACCAGTGCCGCGCCCAGCGCGCGCGCCTGCGCGAGGTAGGTCACATGGCCGCGGTGCAGCACGTCGAAGCAGCCGTTGGTGAACACCAGCGGGCGCGGCAGCAGCGCAGCCCGCTCGGCAAAGTGCTCCGGTTCGCACAGCTTGTGTTCGAAAGTGGGTGCGGGATACATCTAATCGAGGTACTCGAACAGCCTGACCACACGCTGTACGCCGCTGGTAGTGCTGGCGACTTCGGTGGCAGCATCGGCTTCGGCGCGCTTGACGATGCCCATCAGGAATACCGTGCCGTTTTCCGTGACCACTTTAACGTGTTCGGCATTGAAGCGCTTGTCACTCATGAAGCGCAGCTTCACATCCGAGGTAACCAGGCTGTCGCTGCTGCGCGAGGTCAGCGAACTAGTGCCGGAAACGACCAGTTCGTTGCTCACGTTGCGCACGTTCTCGATGCTTGAAACGAGCCTGCCGATTTCCGCTTTCACCGCATCGTTCGGTGCTTCACCGCTGATCAGCACAATGCGGTTAAAGCTGGTGACATTGGCATGCACAGCATTTTTGTATTGCTTGCCGATACGGTCGGACGCCTTGTCTTCGATCGCCTCGTCTTCGACATACGCACCGCTGGTGCGGCGATCCTGCACCATCATCACGCCGGCTCCCACGCCGACGGCAGCCACCGGGAAACAGCCTTGCAGCGAACCCGATACCAGCACAATCAACAGCAGGAAGACAATACGCATCGTTATTCTCCTAATAATAAATAATCAATCACATCGCACAGGCAATGCAGGGTAAGCAGATGGACTTCCTGAATCCGTGCGGTACTTTTTGCATCCACGCAAATCAATATATCGTCGGCGCGCAGTGCACCGGCCATTTCGCCGCCATCGCGCCCGGTCAGGGCGACCACGCGCATGCTGCGCTCATGCGCCGCATGGATCGCTGCGACCACATTCGGCGAGTTGCCGCTGGTGGAAATCGCCAGCAGGCTGTCGCCGGGCAGGCCAAGCGCGCGCACCTGTTTGGAAAACACCTGATTGAAATCGTAATCGTTGGCGATGGAAGTGAGCACCGAGCTGTCGGTGGTCAGCGCGACAGCCGCCAGGCCGGGACGCTCCTTCTCGAAGCGATTCAGCAATTCTGCCGCAAAGTGTTGCGCGTCGGCCGCCGAGCCGCCATTGCCACAGCACAGGATCTTGCCGTCATTGGTGACGCAGTCGAAAAAAACCTGCGCGCCCTCGGCGATGGGCTTTGCCAGCGCGTCCTTGACCTTCAGTTTGAGCTCCGCGCTGTCCTTGAAATGCTTGATGATGCGTTTACTGATGTCCATGTGATTGTTGCATGTTCGATGAGCGCGAATATTAACCGAATCAGGCTTCGAACGCATTTCTGAGCCACTGCATGCCATTATCATCCATCAGCACGGCATCGAAACGGCACGGCGGGATATGCGCGAGGCCGGCGAGATATTGCTGCGCGGTGCGGATGATGCGCTGCTGTTTGCGCATATCAATGCTGGCCGCCGCACCGCCGAAATCGGCGCTGCGCCGCATGCGCACCTCGACAAATACCAGCGTCACGCCGTCCCGCATGATCAAATCGATCTCGCCGAAGCGGCCACGATAGTTTTGTGCAACCGGCTTCAAACCCTGCTGTTGCAGGTATTGCGCCGCCAACTGTTCGGCCTGCGCACCGTTATTCATGGTTTGCGGGTGAGCCCCGCGCATTGCGAAGCTGCCCCTGCCCCTGCGCAAACATTGCCGGAACCGCTATGCGCTGAAAAATATGGCCATCAAGTTCTATGCGCCCGCTCACCCCATCCAGCGGCAAGGCGGCATCAACTTTGCCGGCAAGCAGCAATTGAATCAGGCGGAATGCGTCGATGCCCAGCGCGTAAAGCCGCTCATGGTCGGCGGAAAGCGGCAGGACGGGGCGCGGGTAAACCATCACCGCCGGATGATCGGCTTGCAGCAACCATGGCATATCCACAAAGCGGATGCCGTTCAGGTCATAATTGGTCAGGGTGTCGCTGTTGCCGACAAAGATTTGCGAGGTGGCATAGATCGGCAATTTGTTCGGCAGATAAGGGCGGATCAGGCGCGCCTTTTCGGCATCGGCGGCAAGGAACACCGTCGTGTCCGGGATGTCGGCGATCTCCGCGAATACTGCCGGGTCATTGTCGAATTCGATTTCATGCAGTATCGCGCCGCCCGAGCGATGCCATTCTTCTTCAAAGGCGAATTGCAATCGCTTGGCCAGTTGCGCATGGGTGACGATGACGATGGCCTGATGCAAACCCTGCTGTCTGGCCAGCTGCGCGGCTTGCCGCGCCTCCGCTTCCACCGCCATGCCGAAGAAATACAACTGACTGGCAGATGTACCTTCCACTACGTTCAATGCCAGGGTCGGCACGGGAATATCCCGTTCCTCCGCCAGCGCGCTTGCGCCGCTGCGCGTCAGCGGCCCCACCACGGCGCGCGCGCCGCCGGCGATGGCTTGGCGATACAGCGCGGTAATATCCTTGTCTTCGTCGAAGCAGCTATACACATGCACCGGCAATCCTCCCGGCAGTTTTATTTCCATCTCGGCCGCCGCCTGGAAACCCTGCCGTACCGCTTCGGCCGCAGAGCCAAAAACTGCCGACTTCAACGGCAGCAGCAGCGCGATATGCGGCACGGGCTTTTCATCGCCGGGTGCCAGCAGTTCGCCGGTGGCGCAAGCAAAACCGCTCACGTATAGTGCGAGCAGAGCCGACAGCCAGAGGAACACACGTTGCATAGCAAACGTCCGCAAAAATTGGAACCCGCATTATATGTAGTTGCCACCCCGATTGGTAATCTGCGTGACATTACCCTGCGCGCGCTGGACGTGCTGGCGGCGGCGGACGTGGTCGCGGCGGAGGACACGCGCAACACCGCGCATTTGCTGACGCATCACGGCATCGGCGCTAACCGGCTGATGGCGGTGCATCAGCATAACGAACGCGCTGCCGCAGAAAAAATTGTCGCGCTGCTCCGGGCCGGGCAAAGCGTGGCCTTCGCCAGCGACGCGGGAACCCCCGCTGTCAGCGACCCGGGGGCACTGCTGGTGCAGGCGGTGCGTGCGGCAGGTCTGCGCGTCATCCCGGTTCCCGGCGCGAACGCGGCGATAGCGGCCTTGTCGGCCTCCGGCCTGGGCTGCCCGCATTTCCTGTTCTACGGTTTTTTGCCCAACAAACCCGCCGCACGGCGCACCGCCCTGCAGGAACTGGCCTGCTATCCCTGCACGCTGGTGTTCTACGAAGCCCCGCACCGCATCGTCGAATGCGTCGCCAACCTGCAGGCGGTACTCGGCGCGGAGCGCGAGATCGTCTTCGCGCGCGAGATCACCAAGCTGTTCGAGAGCATCCACCGTTGTGCATTGGGCGAGGCGCTGGGCTGGTTGCACAGCAACCCGAACAACCAGCGCGGCGAATTCGTGCTGCTGGTTTCCGCCGCGCCGCCGCAACAGGGCTTGCCCGCCGAAGAAATACATACCCTCGGAATCCTGCTCGGCGAGCTGCCGCTCAAACAGGCCGTGCAACTCGCCGCACGGATCAGCGGCGCGAACCGCAACGAACTGTACCAGCGCGCGCTGGAGCTCAAGGCAGCGGAAGATTGAGAGAGGGCGTCAGCCCCGGAGATACTCCAGCAGTGCCTGAGCGTTGTTGTGCCCGGCATCCTTTGCCGCATAGAGCAGGGTAGCGGTTCCCTTGCCGAACGCGGCTCGCAGCTGGGAGACCACTTCCGGATGCTGGTCGAGTTCCGCAAAGTAACGACGCTGGAACTCCTGCCACCGCTCGGGCTGGTGTGCATACCAGCGCCGCAGTTCCGTGGAAGGCGCAATCTCCTTGAGCCACAGGTCCAACGCGGCCTTGTCCCGGCTCAGCCCGCGCGGCCACAGCCGATCCACGAGAATCCGGATGCCGTCGGCCTTCTCGGGTGCTTCATAGACACGTTTGACCTGCAGTTTCATGGCGGCATGGGCGGTTCCTGATCGTTCCGCGGCTACCTTAACCCGAATTGCCGGTCGGGAGCAATACGCCGAAAGGCGCCTGAAGACAGGGTTGTATTTCAAACAGACGTTTGATACGCTGCGACGCTTGCAGCGCTGCGTCCCTTCGGAACATCAGGGAATACCATCGCGACCCAAAGGCCGTTGTTTTTTAGATAACTAAAATGGGATACCAACTATGGCAACTCCAACCAGGCCGATAGCTTTTACACTTTTACTCACTGCCCTGCTGGCCGGCTGCGGCGAGGGCAACAAAGCTGCCGCTCCAGGCGCGCCCGGCGCGGGAATGCCGCCGCCCGAGGTGGATGTGATCACGGCCGCCGCAGGCAGCGCGACGCTCACGCAGGATCTGCCGGGGCGCCTGCAGGCTTACCGCACGGCGCAGGTGCGCGCGCGCGTCGAGGGCGTGGTCGAGAAGCGATTGTTCCAGGAAGGCAGCGACGTCAAGGCGGGCGCATCCTTATTCCAGATCGATGCGCGCACCTATCGCGCGGCGGCCGAAGCGGCCAAGGCCGACCTGATGATCGCGCGCCAGACCGTCGAACGCTACAAGCCGCTGCTGGAAATCAAGGCGGTCAGCCGGCAGGAATACGACCTCGCGGTGGCCAAGCATAAACAAGCCGAGGCCGCCCTGACCCGTGCCGAGGAAGACCTGGAAAACGCCAGTGTCCCCGCTGCGATCTCCGGGCGCATCGGCCGTGCGCTGGTCACCGAAGGCGCGCTGGTCGGCAGGGGCGAGGCCACGCTGCTGGCGACCATCGAGCAGCTCGACCCGATCTACGTCAACTTCACCCAGCCCGGCGCGGATGTGTTGCGCCTGAGACAGGCCGTCAAGGCGGGCCAACTCAAGCAGGCAGAATCCGCCAGCGTGGAACTTCTGCAGGAAGACGGCAGCGTCTATCCGCAGGCCGGCAAAATATTCTTCACCGACATGGCGGTCGACCCAAACACCGGCGCAGTATCGTTGCGCGCCGAATTTCCCAATCCGCAACGCGAATTGCTGCCCGGCATGTTCGTGCGCCTGCGCTTCCCGCAGGCGCTTGCTGACCATGCCATACGCCTGCCGCAGCGCGCCGTACAGGCCGGACCGCAGGGGCAGTTCGTGATGATCGTGACACCCGACGGCAAGGCCGCACCGCTGCCGGTGAAGACCGGCGGCATGGCCGGCAGCGATTTCATCATCGCCGAAGGCCTGAAGGGCGGCGAGCAGGTCATCGTGAACGGCCTGCAGAAGGCGCGTCCGGGCGCATCGGTGAAAGCGATCCCAGTAAGCGGCACACCGAAGGCAGCAGCACCCGCAAGTGGTACGCCGCCAGACGCTCGCCCTGCGGGCGGTCTTGGCGCAGACAAAACTGCACCGACTGCCGCAACCGGCAAATCATAAGAGTCACCCATGGCAAAATTTTTCATCGACCGCCCGATCTTCGCCTGGGTCATCGCCATCCTCATCACGTTTGCCGGGATCCTGGCGCTGCGCGCTCTGCCGGTGTCGCAGTATCCGTCGGTGGCCCCACCCACCCTGAACATTTCCGTCACCTATCCCGGCGCATCGGCGCAGGTGGTCGAACAGAGCGCGGTGCAACTGGTCGAGCAGGAGATGAACGGCATCGAGAACCTGCTCTACATGGAATCCAGTTCGCAGGTAGGCTCTGGTCAGGTGTCGCTCACTTTCCGTCCCGGCACCGACATCCAGTTCGCCTCGGTCGAGGCACAGAACCGCATCAAGCGCGTGGAAGCGCGCCTGCCGGACGACGTGCGGCGGCTGGGCGTGACGGTGACCCGCGCCGGACGCAACTTCATCTTGGTGGTGGCGCTGGTTTCGCCGGACGGGCGCCTGAACGACATCGACCTCGGCAGCTACGCCACCGCCAGCGTGCTGGAGCCGCTGCTGCGCGTGCCCGGCGTAGGCGAAGTGCTGCTGTTCGGCACCGAATATTCAATGCGCATCTGGCTCAAGCCGGACCGGCTGGAAGCCTACGCGCTCTCGCCCGCTGATGTCGGCCGCGCGGTGCGCGCGCAAAACGCGCTGCTGCCGCTGGGCGAGGTGGGACAGTTGCCGGCCGCGCCGGGACAGGAAGTCAACGCCGTCATCGGCAGCCGCGGGCGCCTCGCCACCCCGGAGGAATTCGGCGACATCGTGGTGCGGTCCAACCCGGACGGCTCCTCCGTGCGGCTCAGGGACATCGCGCGCGTCGAACTGGGCGCGCAGGACTACAGCCGCTCGGCGCGCCTCAACGGACAGCCGATAGCCGGCATGGCGATACGCATCACGCCGGGAGCGAACGCGCTGGCGACCGCGCAGGGCGTGCGCGCCAAGATGCAGGAACTGTCGCGCTACTTCCCGCAGGGCGTGGAGTGGACGGTGCCCTATGACACCACGCGCTTCATCGAACTGTCCATCCGCGAAGTGGTAATCACCCTGATCGAAGCGGCGGCGCTGGTGGTGCTGGTGATGTTCGTGTTCCTCGGCAGCTGGCGCACCACACTGGTTCCCGCCGTCGTCGTTCCGGTATCGCTGATGGGCGGGCTGCTGGGACTATATACCTTCGGTTTCTCTATCAACGTGCTGACGCTGTTCGCGATGGTACTCGCGATCGGCATCGTGGTGGACGATGCCATCGTGGTGGTGGAGAACGTCGAACGAAACATGCGCACCAAGCACCTGTCGCCGCGCGAAGCGACGCGCGTGGCGATGGGCGAGATCACCGGAGCCATCATCGCCATCACGCTGGTGCTCATGGCGGTGTTCGTGCCGATGGCGTTCTTCGGCGGCTCCACCGGCGCGATCTACCGCCAGTTCGCCGTCACGCTGGTGGTGACCATGGCATTCTCCGCCCTCCTCGCGCTCTCGCTCACGCCGGCGCTGTGCGCG
Source organism: Gallionella sp. (assembly GCA_035720625.1). Taxonomy (GTDB): domain Bacteria; phylum Pseudomonadota; class Gammaproteobacteria; order Burkholderiales; family Gallionellaceae; genus Gallionella. The sequence continues at coordinate 19,099 of DASTNS010000045.1, forward strand.
AGCCTGTTCAAGCATGACCCGGCAGACCTGGAGCGCGGCTTCCACGGCCGCTTCAACCGATTCTTCGAGCGCGTGACGGCAGGCTACGTCGGCGGAGTCAATCACGCCGTGCGCCGGCTGCTGCGCTCCCTCGCGATCTATGCCGTGATCGTCGTGATCGCCGCCTGGACCTACATGAAACTGCCGGGCAGCTTCCTGCCGGAAGAAGACCAGGGCTACATCGTCACCGCCATCCAGTTGCCGCCCGCGGCGACGCGCGAAAGAACGCGAGCCGTGCTGGAATCGGTCGAGCAGTTCTACCTGAAACAGCCGCAGGTGGACAAGGTGATCGGCGTGCTGGGCTTCTCCTTCTTCGGCAACGGTCAGAACATGGCGCTCGCCTTCATCAGGTTCAAGGACTGGGATGTCAGGCCAGGCAAGGAGAACTCGGCGCAGGCCTTGGTCAAGCGCGCCAACATGGAATTCTTCCGCATGAAGCAGGCCATGCTGTTCGCTATCAATCCGCCGGCGATACCGGAGCTCGCCTCGGCCGGCGGCTTCGATTTCCGCCTGCAGGACCGCGGCGGGGTCGGGCGCGAAAAGCTGCTCGAGGCGCGCAATCAGGTGCTGGGCATGGCCATGGCCGACAAGCGCCTCGCCGCCGTGCGCCCCGAAGGCCAGGAGCCCGCGCCGCAGCTGTTCTTCGACATCGACCGCGACAAGGCGGAGACGCTGGGTATCAACACCACCGACCTCAACGACACCCTGCAATCGCTGCTCGGCGTGTCCTATATCAACGACTTCGTGCGCCAGGGACGGGTGCTGCGCGTGCAGATGCAGGCCGATGAAACGACACGCAGGAGCGAGGCCGACCTGTTGCGCACTTCGGTGCGCAACAGTGCCGGACGCATGGTGCGCCTGTCCGAGTTCGTCCGCACCAAGTGGGTGGCGGGCACGGCCAAGCTCGACCGCTACAACGGTCTGGCGGCGATGAAGATCTCCGGGGCGACCGCGCCGGGCGTGTCCAGCGGCGAGGCGCTCGCCGCGATGGAAGCCATCGCACAACAACTGCCGCCGGGCATCGGCTTCGAGTGGTCGGGCATCTCGTCCGAAGAGAAAGTCTCCGGCCAGCAGGCGCCGCTGCTGTTCGGCGTGTCGCTGCTGGTGGTGTTCCTGGTGCTCGCCGCGCTGTATGAAAGCTGGTCGATCCCGCTCGCGGTGATGCTGGCCGTGCCGCTCGGCGTGTTCGGTGCGCTGGTCGCGGTGGAACTGCGCGGGCTGCCCAACGACGTGTATTTCAAGGTCGGTCTAATCGCCATTATCGGGCTGGCCGCCAAGAACGCCATCCTGATCGTCGAATTCGCGCGCCGTCTGGAAGACGAGGGGCGCGAGCGCCTCGATGCCGTGCTGGAAGCCTGCCGTCTGCGCCTGCGGCCGATCCTGATGACTTCCATCGCCTTCGTCGCCGGCGTGTTCCCGCTGGCCATCTCCGCCGGCGCGGGCGCCGAGAGCCGTCACGCCATCGGCACCGGCGTCATCGGTGGCATGGTCGCCGCCACCGTGTTTGCCCTCTTCCTGGTGCCGGTGTTCTTCATGGCGGTGCGGCGCATCTTCCCGGGGCATGCGCGCAAGCACGCCGAACATGAGGAGAGCCATCATGAATAAGATTTTGTTTGCTGCCGCATTGGCGGTTGCGCTGGCGGGCTGCTCCCTGACGCCCGGCTACCAGCGCCCCGCCGCGCCGGTCGCCGCCGCGTGGCCGGACAGTGTGAAGCTGAAGACCACCAGGGAGATCGTGCTGGTCGATTGGCCGGATTACTTCACCGACCCGCGCCTGCGGGCCATGATAAGCACCGCGCTGGAAAACAACCGCGACCTGCGCATCGCCACCGCGCGCATCGCCGAGGCGCGCGCGCAATACGGCATCCAGCAGGCCGACCGGCTGCCAAACCTCAACCTGACTGCCGGGCGCAACGCCTCGCTGACGCCGGCGGGCGCATCGGCGTTCACCGCCAATGCCATCCATTCGCAGCGCTATGATGTGGGCATCAGCCTAGTGTCGTTCGAACTGGATTTCTGGGGGCGGGTCGCCAGCCTGAGCGAGGCCGCCAAGGCAGACTTCCTCGCCACCGAAGCCGCACAGCGCGCCTTCCGCCTGTCGCTGATCGCCGATGTGGCGAACGCCTACCTGTCGCTGCTGGAAATGCGCGAACGCGCGCAGCTCGCCGCGGAGACCGCCAGGACACGCGGCGAGACCCGCGAGCTGACCTCGCGCCGCCGCGATCTGGGCATATCCAGCGACCTGGATTTCCTGCAGGCGGACGGCGCGTATCAGGCCGCGTTGGCCGAGCGCGCGAGTCTCGAACGGCAACAGGCCGCTGCCGAAAACCTGCTCGATTTGCTGGTGGGGCAGCCGGTCGCGCAGATGAAAGACCTGCCTGCCGCGCGCAGCTTGGCTGGGCAGGACATCACCCCCGGCCTGATCGCCGGGCTGCCCGCCGAGGTGTTGTTGCAACGCCCCGACGTGTTGGCTGCCGAGCAGAAGCTGATCGCCGCGAATGCGAACATCGGCGCGGCGCGCGCGGCCTTCCTGCCGCGCATCACGCTGACCGGCAGCGTCGGCACGGCCAGCCGTACGCTCGCCGGGCTGTTCGACGCGGGCAGCGGCGCGTGGAGTTTCCAGCCCGCGCTCAGCATGCCGCTGTTCGATGCCGGGCGCACTTCCGCCAACGTGGATGTCGCCGAGGCGCGCAAGGTCATCGCGGTCGCCGAATACGAGAAGACCATCCAGCAGGCGTTCCGCGAAGTCGCGGACTTGCTGAATGCGCGCGAGAAACTCGCCGAGCAGCTTGCCGCGCAGCAGGCCAATGCCGATGCGCAGAACCAGCGCCTGAAGCTCGTGGAAGCGCGCTATGGGGTGGGCATCGCCAACCATCTGGAAGTGCTGGATGCGCAGCGCGAAGCGTTCGCCGCGCAGCAGGGCGTGTTGCAGGTGCGGCGCACCCAGCTGTCGGCCGCCGCGCAGCTCTACAAGGCGCTTGCCGGGCAAGGCAGCGCGGTGCACGGGGCCGGCAAATGATGTACGAGGCCAGAACCGCCAGCGAGCAAACCCGCGCGCGGCTGCTGGATGCGGCGCGCGAGGCGTTCTCGCAGCATGGCTTTCAGGGTGCGACGGTGCGCGAGATCTGCCGCCGCGCCGAGGCGAACGTCGCGGCGGTGAATTACCACTTTGGCAGCAAGGATGGCCTGCTCGCCGAAGCCTTGAATTTCGTGCCGCTCAAGGCCATGCAGCTCACCAATGTCAAAGCCGACAGCGATCCCGAGGTGCGGCTGCGCCTGTTCATCCGCGACTTCATGCTGATGCTGCTGGACGAGACGAACGGTTCGCTGCCGTGCCGAATCATGGCGCGCGAGCTGGCCGATCCCACGCCCGCGCTGGACAAGATCGTGCGCGAAGCCATCGCCCCGCTGCATGAATTCCTCGGCAAGCTGTTGCGCGAAATCGCTGGAGAAAAGACCGGTGAAGCCGAGTTGTGCCGTTGCATGCATAGCATCCTCGGCCAATGCCTCTATTACCGCCACTCCCATCCGGTGCTGCAACGCCTGCACCCCGGGCTACGCTACGGCCGCCAGGAAATCGAAACCATCGCCGGCCATATCGCGGATTTTTCCCTGGCGGGCATCGGGCGCATCTCCGGAAAAGGCGCGGCATTGAGAGAGGCACAGCATTCCCGGCGTCCCGGGCGACCTGAGGCTGGCAAAACAACGGAGAGAGGCGATGCAAGAAGAAAAATCCTATGACGAGTGTCTGGACAATATCAAGGAGAAAATACTCATCCTGCTCTCGCAGCATGAAGTGCTGGAACCGGAGCAGATTTCAAGATTCCTGGTGATCTGGGTCGAATTCTCCCTGTTCCATCTCAAAGGGCTCGAGAAATCCGGTATGGTCATGCAGCGCAATTCATCCGGGGAATGCGCTTCCTGGAAGATCAGCCAGGATGGCCTCGGCTACTTGGCCCACCATGGCATGCTTGCCTAGAACCTGTTTTTCCGGCCTTGTAGCGGGCGATGCAGGAGCTACGGGCGCCCGCCCTAGACCGGATTGTCTTGGTCGAAGAAGCGGTGCTCCAGGTTGAAGCGTGCGGCCAGGTGTTCGCCGAGCGCCTGGATACCCAGCCGCTCGGTGGCATGGTGTCCGGCGGCGATGAAGACCACGCCGCTTTCCTGCGCGAGGTGAAAACTCTGCTCGGAAATCTCTCCGCTGATGAAGGCATCCGCACCTTGCGCGATGGCAGCCTCGAAATAGCCTTGCGCCCCGCCGCTGCACCACGCCACCTTGCGGATGTTCGCGGTTTCATTACCGACGACTAGCGGGATGCGTTGCAAGGCTTGCCCGATCCGCGCGGCGAATTGCGCGAGGGTCTGCGGGGATGCCAATTTGCCGAGACACGCGATGTCCTGCTCGCCGAACCTGCCCTGCTCGATCAATCCCAGCAGCTTGCCGAACTGCGCGTTGTTGCCCAGCTCGGGATGCGCATCGAGCGGCAGGTGGTAAGCCAGCAGGCTCACGTCGTTGCGCAGCAATTGGGCGATGCGCCGCTTCTTGATACCGGTGATCGCGGCATCCTCGTTGCGCCAGAAATAGCCGTGATGCACCAGGATCGCGTCCGCACCCCACGTGATCGCCGCATCCAGCACCTGCTGCGAGGCTGTCACGCCTGTGGCGATGCGCCGCACTTCCGTGCACCCTTCCACCTGCAGGCCGTTCGGGCAGTAATCCTTGAATAGACCGGCTTGCAGCAGGCTTGCGTTATAATCGCGCAATTCATTGAGCAACATGAGTTTTCCTTCAACATGAAACAGGCAGAACTATCATACCATGCGTAAATACTGGCTTTTGTTCACCCAGGCGGTCACCGTCGCGCTGGCGCTGCTGTTCATCGTCCAGACCCTCAAGCCGGAGTTGCTGCCGAATGCGGCGCGCAGCGGAGTGGTCACGCTGCTGGAGAGCACACCGAAGACAACGGAGGGCAAGACTCCCGCCACAGGGGTGAGTGCCGCCGCGCAGAAGGCCATGCCCAGCGTGGTGAACATCTTCACCAGCACGGTCATCAAGACCCCGATTCATCCCTTCATGGACGACCCGCGTTTCCGCTTCTTCTTCGGCGACCCGGGTGAAATGGAACCGCAAAGCAGCTCCAGCCTGGGCTCCGGCGTGATTGTCAGTTCTGACGGCTACATCCTCACTAACCATCATGTCGTGGAGGCCGCCGACCAGATCGAAGTCGCGCTGGCGGATGGGCGCAAGACCAAGGCGCATGTGGTCGGTTCCGACCCGGAGACTGACCTTGCCGTCATCAAGGTCGATCTGCCAAGCAAGCTTCCCGCCATTACCTTCGGCCATCCGGAGCGGGCGCAGGTGGGCGACATCGTGGTCGCTATCGGCAACCCGTTTGGTGTGGGGCAGACCGTTACCATGGGCATCATCAGCGCGCTCAATCGCAGCCACCTCGGGATGAACACCTTCGAGAACTTCATCCAGACCGACGCCGCAATCAACCCCGGTAATTCCGGCGGTGCGCTGGTAGACGTGAATGGCAACCTAATCGGTATCAACAGCGTGATCTATTCGCCGAACGGCGGCTCGCTCGGTATCGGCTTTGCCATTCCCACCAGCATCGCCAAGAAAACCATGGAGCAAATCATCCAGAGCGGTTCCGTGACGCGCGGCTGGATCGGCGCGGGAGTGCAGGAACTGACTCCGGAGCTGGCCGAATCATTCAAACTCGGTGACACCAAAGGCGTACTGATCACCGAAGTGATACGCAACAGCCCTGCGGAGCAGGCCGGCATAAGAACCGGCGACATTCTGGTATCAAT
>DASTNS010000046.1:0-2211 GCA_035720625.1 Gallionella sp.
GCACGAGGCCGAGAGTGTGGTGATGAAGCTGATGGCGCACAAGTTCGAGCATCGCACCCGGTTTGCCGACTATGCCGTCCTGTACCGCAGCAACCATCTGTCGCGCGCGTTCGAGGAGCAACTGCGCGCCCAGCGCGTGCCATATACAGTCAGCGGCGGCACGTCGTTTTTCGAGCGCGCCGAGATCAAGGACATCACCGCCTACCTGCGGCTGATCGTCAACCCGGACGACGACCCGGCCTTCATCCGCGCCGTCACCACGCCGAAGCGCGGCATCGGCAACACCACGCTGGAGAAACTCGGCAGCCATGCCGGGACGCGCCACGTCAGCCTGTTCGAGGCGGCTTTCGAGATAGAAATGGAGCAGCAACTGCCGCCGCGCCAGCATGAAGACCTGATGACTTTCTGCAACTTCATCAACCGCCTCCAGGAGCGTGCCGACAAGGATCCGTGCGGCGAATTGCTCGACGAACTGCTGCGCGCGATCAATTACGAGGCATGGTTATACGATACCCATGAGCCGCGCCAGGCCGATACCAAATGGGAGAACGTGCAGGAATTTATCGGCTGGCTCAAGCGCAAGGCAGAAGCCGACGAGAGATCGCTGATCGACATGGTGCAGACCATCGCGCTGATCAACATGCTGGAAGGCAAGGACGAGGAGCCGGATGCGGTCTCATTGTCCACGCTGCACGCCGCCAAGGGGCTGGAATTCTCGCACGTATTCATTGTCGGCGCGGAGGAGGACATCCTGCCGTTTCGCGATAGCGACGAGAAACAGATCGAGGAAGAGCGCCGCCTGATGTACGTCGGCATCACGCGCGCCGAGCGCAGCCTGCAAATCAGCTACTGCAACCGCCGCAAGCGCGGCAAAGACTGGATGGCCTGCGAACCGAGCCGCTTCCTCGAAGAAATGCCGCAAGGGGAACTAGCCTATGCGGGAGGCCACAAGGAAGCCGCGCCGACCCTCAGCAAGGGGGAGGGCATGGATAAGCTGGCGAAGCTGAAGGCGATGCTGAACAAGGAATCTGTCTAGCTGGGAAGCGCTTAGAACCCGAATGCCCTCGCGCCCTGATAAAACGCGAAGCTCGCCAGCCAGGCCAGGACCAGCGACCAGGCGATGGAAAACACGGTGAAGCGCATGTTCTTGGATTCGCTGTGCAGCGTGGCGATGGCCGAGATGCACGGCATGTAGATCAGGGTGAACAGCATGAAGCTGTAGGCCTGCACCCAATCCAGTTGCTGGCCCAGCACGCCGCTCAGTGCCGTGCCGCTCAGTCCGTAAATCACCGCGAGCGCGCCGATGACGATTTCCTTGGCGACGAAGCCGAAGATCAGCGTGATGGTGAGCTGCTCGTTGATGCCGATGGGGGCGAAGATCGGCTGCAGGAAGCTGCCGATCATACCGGCCAGCGTGTCGCCGCTGGCGGGCACGGCGGACGGCGGGAGGTTGGTGAGCAGCCAGACCAGCACGACGCCGGCGATGATGAATTTGGTGGCGCGGCGCAGAAAGTGATGTATTTCCAGCCAGCCGCGCATGACGATCTGGTAAGCGGTAGGAAAGCGGTACGGCGGCAGTTCCAGCACGAACGGTTCGTTGCTCAGAAATTTGCTCTTGAACAGCAGTGCGGTGAGTATCGCGGCGGCGAAACTGAACAGGTACAGGCTGAACAATACGACCGGCGCGGCCTTGGGCGAGAACAGCGCGGCGGTGATGAACGCGAACACCTGCAGGCGTGCCGAGCACAGCGAGAACGGGATCACCAGCATGGTGAGCAGGCGCATCGCACGCGAGCGCATCACGCGCGTGCCCATCAGCGCGGGCACGTTGCAGCCGAAGCCCATCAGCAGCATGACGAAGCCGCGCCCGTCCAGTCCGAGGCGCGCCATCAGCGCATCCATCAGGAACGCGGCGCGCGACAGATAGCCGCTGTCTTCCACCATCGCCATGAACAGGAAGAACAGCACGATGATCGGCACGAAGGCGGCGACGGTGGCGATGCCGTTGTATATGCCGTCGAGCAGCAGTCCCTGTGCGGCGTGCGGCAGCCCGCCCAGCAGCGGCGCAATCGCGGCCTCACGCAGCCAGGTGAATAAGCTGGCGACACCGGTTTGCAGCGGCAGACCGAGCATGAAGATGCTCTGGAACAGCAGGTACATGATGGCGAAAAAAATCGGCAGCCCCAGCCGCGGATGCAGCATCACCCGATC
>DASTNS010000047.1:0-18482 GCA_035720625.1 Gallionella sp.
TCAGCGGGTTCACCGCGGGGCCGGCGGTGTCCTTGTAGGGGTCGCCCACGGTGTCGCCGGTGACGGCGGCCTTGTGCGCTTCCGAGCCCTTGCCGCCATAGTTGCCTTCCTCGATGTATTTCTTGGCGTTGTCCCACGCGCCGCCGCCGGCGGTCATCGAGATCGCCACGAAGATGCCGGTGATGATGGTGCCGACCAGCACGCCGCCGAGTGCCTGTGCGCCGAGGGTCAGTCCGACAATCACGGGTACAGCGATGGGCAGCAGCGACGGGATGATCATTTCCTTGATCGCGGCCTTGGTCAGCATGTCCACGCAAGTACCGTATTCCGGTTTGCCGGTGCCTTCCATGATGCCGGGGATATCCTTGAATTGGCGGCGCACTTCTACCACCACTGACCCGGCGGCACGGCAAACCGCTTCCATACCCATCGCGGCGAACAGGTAAGGCACCATGCCGCCGATGAACAGGCCGATGATGACCATGTGGTTCGACAGGTCGAAGGCCGTGGTTACGCCCAGCTTGGCGTCCAGCGCATGGGTATAGTCGGCGAACAGCACCAGCGCGGCCAGGCCCGCGGAGCCGATGGCGTAGCCCTTGGTGACGGCCTTGGTGGTGTTGCCTACGGCATCTAGTGCATCGGTGATGACCCGCACGTTCTCCGGCAGGTGGGACATTTCGGCGATGCCGCCGGCGTTGTCGGTGATCGGGCCGTAAGCGTCCAGCGCGACGATGATGCCGGCCATCGACAGCATCGAAGTTGCGGCGACAGCGATGCCGTAGAGTCCGGCCAGATGGTAAGCTCCCCAGATCGCCAGGCACACCGCGATTACCGGCGCGGCGGTTGACTTCATCGAAACACCCAGTCCGGCGATGATGTTGGTGCCATGTCCGGTGGTGGAGGCTTGAGCAATATGGCGCACCGGTGCGAATTCGGTCGCGGTGTAGTACTCGGTGATCCACACCATGGCGGCGGTCAGCAACAGCCCGATGACGGTGGAACCATACAGGGCGTTGACGCTATAGGTGCCGTTGTCGCCCATGATCCAGCTGGTGATCGGGTAGAACGCGATGAGTGCCAGTACGGCAGAGACCCCTAGGCCGCGATACAGCGCGTTCATGATTTTGCCACCTTCGCGCGCCTTGACGAAATAGGTGCCGATAATGGAGGCGATGATGGAGAAGCCGCCCAGCACCAGCGGATAAATTATCGCGTTCGATCCGGCATTCGCCATCAGCAGGCCGCCCAGCAGCATGGTGGCGATGATGGTCACGGCGTAAGTTTCGAACAGGTCGGCCGCCATGCCGGCGCAGTCACCGACGTTGTCGCCGACGTTATCGGCAATCACCGCCGGGTTGCGCGGATCGTCTTCGGGAATGCCGGCTTCGACTTTGCCCACCAGGTCAGCACCGACGTCAGCACCCTTGGTGAAAATGCCGCCACCGAGACGGGCGAAGATGGAGATCAGCGAGCCGCCGAAGGCCAGTCCAACCAGCGCGTGAGTCGCCTGAGCAGCAGTCGATCCGGTGCCGGTCAGGAAAGCGTAATAGCCCGCTACGCCCAGCAGCCCCAAGCCTACTACCAACATGCCGGTGATTGCGCCGCCCTTGAAGGATACGTTCAGTGCCGCGTTCAGGTTTTCTTTGGCAGCTTCGGCGGTGCGCACATTGGCGCGTACCGACACGTGCATGCCGATGAAACCGGCTGCGCCGGAGAGTACTGCGCCTATCGCAAAGCCGATGGCAGTTTGCCAGCCTAATGTGACAAGGATAACGACAAACAACACCGCGCCAACGATGGCGATGGTGGTGTATTGCCGGTTCAGATAGGCGGAAGCGCCTTCCTGCACCGCAGCAGCAATTTCCTGCATTCTTGCGTTGCCGGTCGATTTACCCAGAATCCATTTGATTGAAAACGCCCCGTACAAGAGCGCCGCGACTGCACATAACAACGCAAATCCCAAACCACCTGACATGACTACCCTCCCTAAAAAGTAAATCAACAGACCGTCTTGACATTAAAACGTGTGTTTAGAGCACCCATAATATTGATTCTGGTGAGTCGGAGTGCTTTAAGCGTCGTGATAATAGCACGGATTTTTTGAAATACTCTTTTCGGGAATGGGGGTTTGCGGGCGGATGTTCCCGGTATGAGGAATAGATCGGCGATTTGGAGCGAAAGCCGGCTCAGATGCGTTTCGCCAGCCCCGCTGCCTTGCCGGTATAGGTGTCCGGGCTGAGTTGCAGCAGGCGCTGTTTTTCCGCTTCGGGGATATCCAGCGTTGCAATGAAGGCCTGCAGCGAAGCGCGGTTGATGCCGCTCTGGCCGCGCGTCAGTTCCTTGAGCTTGTCATATGCATTCTCGATGCCATAGCGGCGCATCACAGTCTGGATCGGTTCGGCCATGACTTCCCAGCTTGCGTCCAGGTCATCCGCCACGCGCCGCGGGTTGGCTTCCAGTTTGTGCAGGCCTTTCAGACAGGATTCGTAGCCGAGCAGGGTGTAGCCTAGTGCTGCGCCCATGTTGCGCAATACGGTGGAATCGGTGAGGTCGCGCTGCCAGCGTGAAACCGGCAGCTTTTCACTGAGATGGCGCAGCAGCGCGTTCGCCAGCCCGAGGTTGCCTTCCGAATTCTCAAAGTCGATCGGGTTGATCTTGTGCGGCATGGTCGAGGAGCCGACCTCGCCCGCCACCACTTTCTGCTTGAAATAGCCGAGCGAGATGTAGCCCCAGATGTCGCGGTTCAGGTCGATCAGGATGGTGTTGATGCGCGCAAACGCATCGAACAGTTCCGCCATGTAATCGTGCGGCTCAATCTGGATGGTGTAGGGATTGAAGGCGATGCCGCGCGCGGTGACAAAACGTTGTGCGAATGCTTCCCAGTCCACGTTCGGATAAGCGGCCAGGTGCGCATTGTAGTTGCCCACCGCACCGTTGATCTTGCCGAGGATTTCCGTGCCGGCGAGGCGCTGTTCGGCGCGTTGCAGGCGGTAAACCACGTTCGCCATCTCTTTCCCCAGCGTGCTCGGCGTGGCAGTCTGGCCGTGTGTGCGGCACAGCATCGGCAGGTCGGCGAGCTGGTGCGCGAGACTTCTCAAGCGTTCGATCAACACCCGCAGGGTTGGCAGTAGTACCGCTTCGCGCGCGCCCTTGAGCATCAGCGCGTGGCTGAGGTTGTTGATGTCTTCCGAGGTGCAGGCGAAATGGATAAATTCCAGCACCCCAGAGGTTTCCGGATTGCCGGACAGCTTGTCGCGCAGCCAGTATTCCACCGCCTTGACGTCGTGGTTGGTGGTCGCCTCGATGGACTTGATCGCGGCGGCATCCTCCTCGCTGAAGTTTGCGTTGAGCGCATCCAGTTGCGCGATGGTCGCGGCGGAAAATGGCGCAATTTCGGAAATGTCAGCCTGTGCGCTGAGTGCTTTGAGCCATTCGATTTCGATCAATACGCGAAAACGGATCAGGCCGAATTCGCTGAAGTAGCTGCGCAATGCATCCACCTTGCCGTGGTAGCGTCCGTCCAGCGGGGAAAGCGCGGTGAGTTGGGTAAGTGTAGTCATGGCGAAGCCCCGATGCGAAAGCGCGTATTTTACGCGAATCAGCTGTGTCCTTGTTCGATGATCGCACCGCCCATGCATATTTCGCCGTCATAAACAACCACGGATTGCCCAGGTGTGACCGCCCATTGCGGCTGGTCGAATTCAAATGAGTAGCGGTTGCCATCCAGAGCCGTAATGCGGCATGGCGCATCGGCTTGCCGATAACGTGTCTTGGCGGCGTAGGGGCGGTCGAGCAGCGGCGCCGTACCGCGGATCCAGTGGCTATTCAGTGCGGTCAGCCGGTGGCTCAGCAATGCCGGCTGGTCGTGCCCCTGCACCACGATCAGGCGGTTGTTCGCCATGTCCTTGTCTGCCACGAACCACGGTTCGCCGGAGGCTTCTTTCGCACCGCCGATGCCCAGGCCATGGCGCTGGCCGATGGTGTAGAACGACAGCCCGATATGCTGCCCTACCACTTTGCCGTCTGGAGTGCGCATCTCGCCCGGCTGGGTCGGCAGATAGCGGTTGAGAAATTCGCGGAACGGGCGCTCACCGATGAAGCAGATGCCGGTACTGTCCTTCTTGGCGTAGTTGGACAGACCGTGCCGCTCGGCGAGTGCGCGCACTTCGGGCTTCAGCAATTTGCCGAGCGGAAACATCGCATGGCTCAATTGTGATTGATTCAGGCGATACAGAAAGTAGCTTTGATCCTTGCTGTCGTCGGCAGCCTTGAGCAATTGGAACAAGCCATCCACCTCGCGTACCTGCGCGTAGTGTCCGGTGGCGATGACATCCGCGCCCAGTTGAATGGCATGGTCGAGGAACGCTCTGAACTTGATTTCCGAATTGCACAAGATGTCAGGATTGGGCGTGCGCCCGGCCTGGTATTCGCGTAGGAAATAGCCGAACACGCGCTCCTTATATTCGTCGGCGAAATTTACCGCCTCGATTGGAATGCCGATGGTATCGGCCACCGAGACCGCATCCAGCAGATCCTGGCGCGACGAGCAGTATTCATCGCTGTCGTCGTCTTCCCAGTTTTTCATGAACAGGCCGATCACCTCATGGCCCTGCTGCTTCAGCAGCAGCGCGGCGACCGAGGAATCCACGCCACCGGACATGCCGACGACAACACGGCACCGGGATTGAAGATGGTTTTTTACGTTTGCCCTCTCTCCCGCACGCGGGATATGGGTGGGGAGAGGGGAACGAGCTTGCTCGTTAACCATAGTGGGTGATGAGCTCCAGCGGGTAGCGTTTGCCGGCAAGGTAATCTTCGATGCAGCGCAGAACCAGCGGGCTGCGATGCCGTTCTTGTGTGGCGCGGATTTCATCGGGCAATAGCCACACGGCTTGCAGGATGCCGGTGTCCAGTTTACGGGCCGCATCATGCCCGGTGATTGCACCAGTGAAGGCGAAGCGCAGGTAGGTAGTGTCCGATTCCGGCGAATGCCAGCGATAAATGCCGAGCAGATGCTGCGGGGTGAAGGAATACGCCGACTCTTCCAGCACTTCGCGCGCCACTGCGGCCAGCAATGATTCGTCGGCTTCAAGATGCCCGGCAGGCTGGTTGAAGCGCACCCCCTGCGAGGTTTCTTCTTCAACCAGTAAAAATTTTCCATCGCGCTCGATGACGGCGGCGACGGTAACGTTCGGTTTCCAGATCATTTTTTCGTTCTACCAAAACAAAAAAGGCAGGGTCACCCCTGCCTTCTTCAACGCGTGCAAATTACTTGGCAGCAGCGTCAGCCTTCTTTGCCTTCTTTGCTTTCTTTGCCTTCTTTGCTGGCTTCGCTTCTTCTTTCTTTTCTTCAGCCTTGGCAGCAGGCTTTGCTTCTGCCTTAGCAGGAGCAGCGGCAGCAGCAGGAGCAGCGGCAGCAGCCTTGGCTGGAGCTGCGTCAGCAGCAACAGCGGAGAAGGAAACAGCAGCGAATACAGCGGCGATCAGTACGGATAACAGTTTGCTCATTGTGAACTCCAGTATTTAAGTAGATTAATAAACGTTTATGACACTACCGTGTCGGCGACTATAACGCACTGCTCATTCATTTGGTTGACACCGCAAAACGGCATTGGTTATTTTGGTGCCGGGGGAGGGACTCGAACCCTCACGCCTTCTCAGGCACCGGATTTTGAGTCCGGCACGTCTACCAGTTCCATCACCCCGGCTAAAGAGGCGCGAATTATCCATGAAACGATGTGCCTCATCAACTACAATCGCGGACTTACAAAGTTTGCATCGTTGCTCATGCGTACCGAAGAATTCGATTTTGCCCTGCCGGAACGGCTGATCGCGCAGCATCCGCCGGAACGGCGCGGCGCGAGCCGTTTGTTGTACGCGCATGACGGCGAGCTGGAAGACTGCCGCTTTGACGATTTGCTGCGGCTGGTCAGGCCGGGCGATGTGCTGGTGCTGAACGACACGCGTGTCATCAAGGCGCGGTTGTTCGGCAGCAAGGACAGCGGCGGCAGAGTCGAGGCGCTGGTCGAGCGCGTGCTGAACGAGCATGAGGTGTTCGCGCAAGTGCGCGCCAGCAAATCGCCCAGGGCGGGCAGCAGGCTGTTGCTGGCTGCGGCAGGGTCGCTGCGCAGCAGCGGGGAATCCACCGGCGTACTTCCTGCGGGTGAGGAAGCATTGCAGGTAGAGGTGCTGGGGCGCGAGGGCGAGTTTTTCCATCTGCGCTTTGTTGGCGAAGCATCGGTACTGGAGTTGCTGGAGCGTTATGGCCACTTGCCGTTGCCGCCCTATATCGCGCATGCGGCGGATGCCGAGGATGAGCAGCGCTACCAGACTGTGTTCGCGCGCGCGGCGGGGGCGGTGGCGGCGCCCACGGCAGGGCTGCATTTCGACGAGGAGATGCTTCGGGCCTTGCGCGGCAAGGGGGTGGGGATTGCGCATGTCACGCTGCATGTCGGCGCCGGAACGTTCCAGCCGGTGCGCGCCGAATATATCCGCGAGCACGCGATGCACAGCGAATGCTACGAAATCCCGCAGGCTGCCGTGGATGCGATCTCCCAGGCACGGGCGGCAGGGGGGCGTGTGATCGCGGTGGGTACCACCAGCCTGCGCGCGCTGGAAAGCGCGGCGGCGGATGGGGAGCTGAAAGCCGGCGCGGGCGAGACGCGCATCTTCATCACACCGGGCTACCGCTTCCGTGTCGTGGATGTGCTGCTGACCAATTTCCACCTGCCGAAGTCCACGCTGCTGATGCTGGTGTGCGCCTTCGGCGGGATGGAGCAAATGCTGGCGGCCTATCGCCACGCGGTCGCAAACGAATACCGTTTCTTCAGTTATGGAGATGCGATGCTGATCGAAAGAAAAAATGCTTAAAGGGTAGTGATGGAATTTTCCTTGTTTAGAACTTCAGGCGCGGCGCGACGTGGCCAGTTGACGCTGGTACACGGCACAGTGCAGACCCCGGTATTCATGCCGGTCGGCACGTACGGCACGGTGAAGGCGATGTCGCCCGCCGAGTTGCACGACATTGGCGCGCATATCGTGCTGGGCAACACATTCCATCTGTGGCTGCGTCCCGGCCTGGAAGTTATCGAGGCGCACGGTGGATTGCATCGCTTCATGGGCTGGGATGGGCCGATCCTCACCGACTCCGGCGGGTTCCAGGTATTCAGCCTCGGCGCGTTGCGCAAGATCACCGAGGAGGGAGTGAAGTTCCAGTCGCCGGTGAATGGCGACAAGCTGTTCCTTGCGCCGGAAGAATCAATGCGTATCCAGCGCGTGCTGAATTCCGACATCGCGATGATCTTTGACGAATGCACGCCGTATCCGGCCAGCGAGCGCGAGGCGGCGGAGTCGATGCGCCTGTCGTTGCGCTGGGCGGCGCGCTCCCGGGCGGCGCATGACGGCAATCCAAACGCTTTATTTGGAATAGTGCAGGGCGGCATGTATGAGAAGCTGCGCGACGAGTCGCTGCGCGAATTGGTAAATATCGGTTTCGACGGTTACGCCATCGGCGGGCTGTCGGTGGGCGAACCCAAGGAAGACATGCTGCGCATTCTGGCGCATACCGCGCCGCAACTGCCGCAAAACAAGCCGCGCTACCTGATGGGCGTGGGCACGCCGGAAGACATCGTGGCGGCGGTCGCGCAGGGCATCGACATGTTCGATTGCGTGATGCCGACGCGCAATGCGCGCAACGGCCATCTGTTCACGCGCAACGGCGACGTGCGCATCAAGAATGCGCAATACCGCCTGGATACGCGCCCGCTGGACGGGCAGTGCGGGTGCTACACCTGCCGCAACTTCAGCCGCGCCTACCTGCACCATCTGTACCGGCTCGGCGAGATCCTCGGCGCGCGCCTGAACACCATCCACAACCTGCATTATTACCAGCAGTTGATGGGCGAAATCCGTGCTGCCATTGAGGCGGATGCGTTCGACGCTTTCGCGGCGCGCTTCAGGCAGCTGCGCGGCGGGGGAGCGTGAAGATGCCCCGCGCTTCGTGTTAGAATGCGCGCCTTTTGATTTATCCCCGGAGATTGAATAATGTTTATCAGTAATGCTTATGCCGAAGCGGCCGCACCGGTGCAGGGTGCCGGCATCATGGATTTTCTTCCGCTGATCGTTCTGGTCGCGGTATTCTATTTTTTTATACTGCGCCCGCAAAGTAAGCGCGCCAAGGAGCTTAAAGCCATGGTTGAAGCCTTGCAGCGCGGCGATGAAGTTGTGACGGCGGGCGGCGAAGTTGGCCGCATCAACAAAGTATATGAGCAATACGTGGGCGTGGAACTCGCCGAGAATATCGAAGTAACGGTGCAGAAGTCCGCGATTCAGGCCGTATTGCCCAAAGGAACTATCAAGTCCATCAAATAACCCCGGCTATTTCCCGGCAGGAATTGTTGCGCGCGTTAATCGAGAGGTTTCAATGAACCGTTATCCATTGTGGAAATATCTGCTGATTCTAGCCGTGTTGCTGGCCGGGCTGATTTATACCCTGCCGAATTTCTACGGCGAATCGCCCGCCGTGCAGGTATCGCCGCTGCGCGCCAGTCTGAAGGCGGACGCCGTATTGCTGGAGCGCGTGGAAAAAACCCTGAAGGCAGCCAACCTCAACCCGGAAGTGGTTGCGCTGGACGGCAACAGCGTCAAGGCGCGCTTTGCCGACACCGATAACCAGCTGAAAGCCAAGGATGTGCTGATCGGCCAGTTGGGCGAAGATTATATGGTTGCGCTCAACTTGTTGTCGCGCTCACCGCAGTGGTTGACCAGTCTTCATGCGCTGCCGATGTATCTCGGTCTGGACTTGCGCGGTGGCGTGCATTTCCTGTTGCAAGTGGACATGAAGGCCGCGCTGGACAAGGCACTGGAGGCCGCAACCGGCGATATCCGTAGTGCACTGCGCGATCAGAAAATCGCTTATTCCGGTGTCAGCCGCGAAGGCAATATGCTGCTGGTGAAGTTCCGCGATATAGACGCGCGCAGCAAGGGCGAAGCGGAAATCAAGCAGCGTTTTACCGACTATGCGCTGAGCGCCAAAGAGGCCGACGGCGAGTTCGTGCTGCAGGCCACGCTCAAGCCGGAAGCCGAACGGCGCATCCAGGAATCCGCTGTGCAGCAGAACCTGCTGACCTTGCGTAACCGCGTCAACGAGCTGGGTGTCGCCGAGCCGGTGATTCAGCAACAGGGCGCAGATCGCGTGGTGGTGCAGCTGCCCGGCGTGCAGGATACGGCGCGCGCCAAGGATATCCTCGGACGTACCGCAACGCTGGAAGTGCGCATGGTTGACGACGAGCATCAGATCAGCCCGGGTGCGGCCGCGCCGTTCGGCACCGAGATGTTCAAGGATCGTGAAGGCAACCTGCTGCTGGTGAAGAAGCAGGTGATCCTGACCGGCGAGCGCATCAACGACGCACAGCCCGGCTTCGACAACCGCAGCAACGAGCCCGCCGTGCACATCAATCTGGACGGCGTGGGTGCGCGCAAATTCAAGGATGCGACGCGCGAGAATGTCGGCAAGCGCATGGCGATCATCCTGTTCGAGAAAGGCAAGGGCGAAATCGTCACCGCGCCGGTCATCCGTGAGGAGATCGGCGGCGGGCGCGTGCAGATCAGCGGCCGGATGAGCACCGTGGAAGCGCAGGATACCGCACTGCTGCTGCGCGCCGGTGCGCTGGCCGCACCGATGGAAATCATTGAGGAGCGCACCGTCGGTCCCAGCCTTGGTGCGGACAACATCAAGCGCGGCTTCGATTCCACCAAGATCGGCTTTATCATGGTGGCGGTCTTCATGATTGTCTACTACCTGATGTTCGGTACGATTTCGATGCTGGCGCTGGGGTCGAATCTGCTTCTGCTGGTGGCGTTGCTGTCGATGTTGCAAGCCACGCTCACCTTGCCCGGCATGGCGGGCATCGCGCTGACATTGGGGATGGCGATCGACGCGAACGTGCTGATCAACGAGCGCATCCGCGAAGAGCTGCGCAACGGCGTCACGCCGCAGGCCGCGATCCATGCCGGCTACGACCGGGCGTTCGGCACCATACTCGACTCCAACGCCACCACGCTGATTGCCGGGGTTGCGTTGTTCATGTTCGGCTCCGGCCCGGTCAAGGGATTTGCGGTGGTGCTGTGCCTGGGTATCCTGACGTCGATGTTCAGCGCGGTGCTGATTTCGCGCGCGCTGGTGAACCTGATTTATGGGCGCAAGGCGCGCCTCGCCAAGGTGGCGATCGGCTAAGCCGCTTTGGGCAGCTCTTAAGGAACAGACAACATGGAATTTTTCAAGATCAAGCGCGACATCCCGTTCATGAGTTACGGGAAAATCACCACCAGCATATCGCTGGTGACGTTCCTGTTTGCAGTCTTTTTTCTCTCCACCAAGGGGTTGAATTTCGGCGTGGACTTTACCGGTGGCACAGTGATCGAAGTGCATTACGCGCAGCCCGCCAATCTCGTCAAAGTGCGCGAACAGCTCGCCGCGGCGGGACTGCCGGATGCGCTGGTGCAGAATTTCGGCTCCAGCCACGATGTGCTGATCCAGGTGCCGCTCAAGCAGAATCTCGCCGGAGCGAAATTGAGCGAACAGGTGATGGACGGCTTGCGCAAGCAGGATGCCGGTGTGGAAATGCGCCGTGTGGAATTCGTCGGCCCGCAGGTCGGCAAGGACCTGGTGGATAATGGCGCGCTGGCCTTGCTGCTGGTGTCGCTGGGCATCGTCGGCTATCTGTGGCTGCGCTTCGAATGGAAGTTCGGTCTGTCCGCCATCATCGCCAACCTGCATGACGTAGTGATCATCCTCGGCTTCTTCGCCTTCTTTCAGTGGGAATTTTCGCTGTCCGTGTTGGCGGCGGTGCTGGCGGTGTTGGGCTACTCGGTGAACGAGTCGGTGGTGGTGTTCGACCGGATCCGCGAAAACTTCCGTACCATGCGCAAGGCCGGCGTGGCGGAAATCATCGACAACGCGATCACCCGTACCATGTCGCGCACCATCATCACCCATGGCTGCACGCAGATGATGGTCGGCGCGATGCTGTTCCTCGGCGGCGAGACGCTGCATTACTTTGCGATGGCGCTGACCATCGGCATCCTGTTCAGCATCTATTCCTCGGTGCTGGTCGCCAGCCCGCTGCTGATGCTGCTCGGTGTGTCGCGCGAGGATTTCATCAAGCCGGAGAAGACCGAGGCCGAGGAAGTCCTTCCGTAACGAACATGACAAGCAACCGTTCCTGTTGATGAGGCTGGCCATGTTCGTTCACTCTCCTCAATCCTCTCCCGCAAGCGGGCGAGGAAGCAAACGAATCGCTGCGCGAGTATTACATTAAGCCATGGATTTGCTCGCCGCATTTACCGACATCGTCCTGCATCTGGATGCCCACCTGCTGGCGCTTACCCAGCAATATGGCGTATGGATATACGCCATCCTGTTTTTGATTATCTATTGCGAGACCGGGCTGGTGGTGACGCCTTTCCTGCCCGGCGATTCGCTGCTGTTTGTGGCGGGTGCGCTGTGCGGCTTGGGCGCGCTGCGGCTGGAGTGGCTCGTGCCGTTGCTGATGCTGGCGGCATTCGGCGGCGACAACACCAACTACTGGATCGGGCGGCTGATCGGGATACGCCTGCTGAAGCGCACGAACGGGCTCATCAAGCGCGAGCACATCGACAAGACTCATGCTTTCTATGAGAAGCACGGCGGCAAGACCATCCTGTTCGCGCGTTTCCTGCCCATCGTTCGCACTTTCGCGCCGTTCGTGGCGGGTATCGGGCTGATGCGCTACCGCCTGTTCATGCTGTTCAGCGCGCTTGGCAGTCTGGCGTGGATCGGCAGCCTCACTGTAGCAGGCTATTTCTTCGGCAACATCCCGGTCATCAAGAACAATCTCACCCTGATGATCCTCGGCATCATCGTCATCTCGTTCCTGCCTGCCATCCGCGAATTCATCCGCCACCGCAGGCAGGCTGCGTGAGGGTGGCGCGTCAGCGCCGGATGCACCACAACACGTGGCCAACATTTTGAAACAATTATTTTTGAACATTTGGGCGGACGCCAAGTCATAATGCTGTCCCGTGATCAACGGGGGTTTCCAAAGGAGCGAAGAAATGAAGAAAAGTCTGTTGGTATTGAGCCTGATTTCCTTGTATGGCAGCGCATTCGCGGCGGATTTCACCGATACCGCACGCGTGATTTCCAGTACCCCGATCTACGAACGCGTTGCGGAACCGAAGCGCGAATGCTGGACGGAGACCGTGCAGGTCGCCCCTAAAGAGCGCTCCATCGGTGGGGCAGTAATCGGCGGTGTCGCGGGTGGCTTGCTGGGCAGCCAGGTCGGCGGCGGCAGCGGCAATACGGCTGCGACCGGTGCCGGTGCCGTGGCCGGTGCGGTGATCGGCGATCGTGTGGCCAACCCGGATAGCAACCGCTCCGCAACCGGCGCGGTAGTCGGCGGTGTGGCCGGTGCGGTGCTGGGCAGTCAAATCGGCGGCGGTACAGGCAATAAAGCCGCGACTGCGGCGGGTGGTATTGCCGGTGCGGTGATTGGCGATCGCGTCGCCAACCCGGACCAGCCACGTACCGAGCAGGTCGAGCGTTGCCGCCAGGTGGATTCTTCTCGCGAAGTGATCAAGGGTTACAACGTGACCTATCGCTACAACGGACAGGATATCACCACCACTCTGCCGTACCAGCCCGGTTCAACTGTCCGCGTGGGTGTGAGCGTCATCGATGACCAACAGAGCCAGCGTTATGAAGAGCCGCAAAAGCGACGTTATGACGACCGGCAAGACCGGCGTCGTGAAGACCGCAGAGACAGACCTAATTATCAGTAATTCTTGCTTACAAAAAAGCCCGGCTTGATCCGGGCTTTTTGTTTGCCATCGCTCGCTACTCTGTTAGCCAAATCTGCCTGTTATGTAATCCTCGGTTTCCTTGCGCTTCGGGTTGGTGAACACCGTGCTGGTGTCGCCGAACTCGATCAAATCCCCCAGATACATATAGGCAGTGTAATCGGAGACGCGTGCGGCTTGCTGCATGTTGTGCGTGACGATGACGATGGTGAAGTCCTCCTTCAGTTCGTCGATCAGCTTTTCGATATGCGCGGTCGAGATCGGGTCGAGCGCCGAGGTCGGTTCGTCGAGCAGCAGAACCTGCGGTTTGACGGCGATGGCGCGCGCGATGCACAGGCGCTGCTGCTGTCCGCCGGACAGGCTTGTGCCGCTCTGCTTGAGTTTGTCCTTGGCCTCGGCCCACAGCGCGGCCTTGTGCAATGCCCATTCGACGCGCTCATCCATGTCATTCTTGCTGAGGTTTTCGTAGAGCTTTACGCCGAACGCGATGTTATCGTAAATCGACATCGGGAACGGTGTGGGCTTCTGGAACACCATGCCGATCCGCGCGCGCAAGGTGTTCAGATCCTGCTTCTTGTCGAGGATGTTCGTGCCGTCCAGCAGGATTTCCCCGGTGGCTTTCTGCCTGGGGTAGAGCTGGTACATGCGGTTGAAGGTGCGCAGCAGCGTGGATTTGCCGCAGCCGGATGGACCGATGAAGGCGGTCACCATCTTTTCGGCGATGCTCAGGTTGATGTTCTTGAGCGCGCAGAAATCGCCATAATGAAAATTAAGGTCTTTGACGATTATTTTCGGGATGATTATTTTCGGATCGGCGGTGTTTTCAGCATTCATATGCGAACCCTGTTAATGAGAGGCGGCCTTTTGCCGGAACAGCACGCGCGCCAGGATGTTGAGTGTCAGCACGCTGAGGGTGATCAGCAGCGCGCCGGCCCATGCCAGCTTTTGCCAGTCTTCATAAGGACTCATGGCAAACTGGAAAATCACCACCGGCAGATTCGCCATCGGCTGGTCCATGTCGCTGCTCCAGAACTGGTTGTTCAGCGCGGTGAACAGCAGCGGCGCGGTTTCGCCGCTGATGCGCGCGATGGCCAGCATCACGCCGGTGATGATGCCGGCGCGTGCGGCGCGCAGGGTGATGAAATTGATGATTTTCCATTGCGGCGCGCCGAGCGCCGCCGCGGCTTCGCGCAGCGTGGTTGGCACCAGGCGCAACATGTTTTCGGTGGTGCGGATCACGATCGGGATGACGATGATGGATAACGCCAACGCGCCCGCCCAGCCGGAAAAATGCTTGACGTGGACGACATAGATCTCATACACGAACAGCCCGATGACAATGGACGGCGCGGAAAGCAGCACATCGTTGATGAAACGCGTGATCGGGGCGAGCCAGCCGCGCTGGCCGAATTCCGCCAGATAGGTGCCGGCCAGGATGCCGATGGGCGTGCCGATCAGCGTGCCGACCAGCGTCATCATCAGGCTGCCGGCGATGGCGTTCAGCAACCCGCCGCTGCTGCCCGGCGGCGGGGTCATCTGCGCGAACACCACCGGGGTGAGCGCAGGCAAGCCATGCTCCAGCAGCGTCCATAAAATCCAGCACAGCCAGAACAGGCCGAATGCCATGGCCAGCATCGAGATGGCCAGTCCGGCTGCGTTGACGATGCGGCGGCGCGTGTACAGGTTCAGCATGATTACGAAACCTGCCCTTCGCGCTTGCCGAGCTTGAAGAGCATGTAGCGCGCGAGCGACAGGACCACGAAGGTGATGAAGAACAGGATCAGGCCGAGCTCGATCAGCGCGGAGGTATAGAGCTCTCCGTAGGCCTCGGTGAATTCGTTGGCGAGTGCCGAGGCAATGCTGTTGCCGGGCATCAGCAGGGATTTGCTCAGCTCATGCGCATTGCCGATGACGAAGGTGACGGCCATGGTCTCGCCGAGCGCGCGTCCCAGCCCGAGCATGATGCCGCCGACCACGCCGATCCTGGTGTAGGGCAGCACGACTTTCCACATGACTTCCCAGGTGGTTGCGCCGAGCCCGTAGGCCGATTCCTTCAGCAAGGTGGGTACCACCTCGAACACGTCGCGCATCACCGATGCGATGAACGGGATCACCATGATGGCGAGGATGATGCCGGCAGCCAGCATGCCGATGCCCATCGGCGGGCCGGAGAAGAACGGGCCGATGTACGGCAGCGTGCCGATATGGTCGTTGATCCACGGCTCGACATGGTCGGCAAACAGCGGGGCGAAGACGAACAGCCCCCACATGCCGTAGATGATGCTGGGGATGCCTGCGAGCAATTCGATGGCGATGCCGAGCGGGCGGCGTAGCAGGCGCGGCGACAGCTCGGTCAGAAAAATGGCGATGCCGAAACTGACCGGGATGGCAATCGTGAGCGCGATCGCGGAGGTGACCAGCGTCCCGACGATCGGGATCAGCGCGCCGAACTGGTCGCTGACCGGATCCCAGTCGGAACTGGCCAGGAAACCGAAGCCAAACGCACGGATGGCGGGCATGCTGCCGACAATCAGCGAGACGATGATTGCGCCAAGCAGCGCCAGCACGCCAAATGCCGAGACGCGCGTCAGGTTGCGGAACAGCAGGTCTAACACGGTGTGTCGTTTGAGGCTTGCTTCGCGTAAAAACGTCGGCATAATTTAAGTTCGTTAATAAAAATAACGGGAGCCTTCAGGCTCCCGCGATTATAGCTTAGGAATGCCGACCTATTGCACCAGCGCCTTGCCAGCTGCGTCCTTGATTTGTGCTTTCCATGCGGCGCGAATCAGTTTCACGACATTTTCCGGTAGCGGTACATAATCCAGATCGGAGGCCAGCTTGCCGCCCTTGTCGTAGGCCCAGTCGAAGAACTTCATCACTTCCTTGCCGGTTGCCGGTTTTTCCTGCACCTTGTGCATCAGGATGAAAGTCGCGCCGCTGATCGGCCAGCTTTCCTTGCCCGCTTCGTCGGTCAGGATTTTATAGAAGCCAGGTGCCTTGTCCCATTGCGCGCCCGCTGCAGCGGCCTTGAAGCTGGCATCATCCGGCTTGACGAACTGGCCGTCGCGGTTCTTCATTTGCACGGTATTCATCTTGTTTTGCAGCGCATAGGCGTATTCGACATAACCGATGGAACCCTTGATGCGCTGAACATAGGATGCCACACCCTCATTGCCCTTGCCGCCGGTGCCGGCCTTCCAGGAAACTGCCGTGCCTTCGCCGACGCCTGACTTCCAGTCTGTGCTGGCCTTGGACAGGTAATTGGTGAAGATGAAGGTAGTGCCGGAGCCATCCGAGCGGTGCACCACCGTGATATTGTCGGCAGGCAGATTGAGGTCCTTGTTCAGTGCTACCAGCGCGGGGTCGTTCCACTTGGTGATCTTGCCCAGATAGATGTTGGCAAGCGTCGCACCATCCAGTTTCAACTGGCCTGCGCCGATGTCCTTGATGTTGACCACCGGCACCACACCGCCGATCACGGTCGGGAATTGCATCAGGCCGTTCCTGTCGAGTTCTTCCGGCCTGAGCGGCATGTCGGATGCGCCGAAATCGACGGTCTTGGCGGTAATCTGCTTGATGCCGCCGCCGGAACCGATGGACTGGTAATTCATCCCGACGCCAGTCTGCGCCTTGTATGCCTCGGCCCACTTGGCATAGATCGGGTAGGGGAAAGTCGCACCCGCGCCGGTGATGTCGGTTGCCCGGCTTGCACCGGCATAAATCAGCGCGGCGGCTGTGGCGATGCCGATGATGAGTTGCCTGAGTTTGCTGTTCATATTACCTCCATATTTGGTTGTGTTGCTTCGGGGGTGCCGGTCAAATCAACGATTGCGAGCGTGCATGTTAGGGCAGTTGTGTGACGGGATTATTACAGAGCGGATTCAAGTTTTCAGTTCCATGCCACTCCGGTCAATATCCTTTCTGCCATGTTGCTTGCAAGTCGCCGGCGTGAAAAAAACGGGCATTCGAATGCCAGGAATGCCCGCAAAGCCCTTCGAGGGTCGGAGGGGAGGATTAGAGGATTAGAAGTTGTGTTGCATGCCAAGAGAGACCACCGACGGAGAAGAGCCGATGTTATTGACGGTGCCCGTCGATGCGGTGCTTTGGCTGAAGCCGTAATCACTGGCGACCTTGTTGCTGATGCGGGAGTAGATCGCGTACAGCTTGGTGCGCTTGCTCAGGCCATAGTCATAGCCCAGGCTGAACTGGTTCGCGCCAGTGTTAGCGGTCGAGGCCAACTGGCCTGCCTTGCCGTAGGCAAACTTGGCGGCATTCATGCCCATCTTGTAATTGCCGGACAGGTAGTAGGCGTTGTGGCCATAGCGGTCGGCGCCGACCGCGGCACAGCCGCCAGCCGCTACGGTGGTACACAGGTTGTCGCTGGTTTTCTCATAGGCGAAGCCGAGAGTAAAGGCATCCATCGTGTAGCCCAGACCCAGCTTCCAGGCCGATTCCTTGCCGCCGGTGCGAACCGTGTCGAGCTTGTGGTCTTCGTAGCCAAGCGAACCGAAGAACGGTGCGGCATCATAGACGGCCGCCAGGCTCAGGAGGCTGGCCTTGGCTGCTGCCGCGGTGGCGTTGGCTTCAGCCAGATTGGCGTAAGCAATCATGCCGGTGAGGCCGCGCATCGCCGGCGTGGTGTAGAGGATGGTATCTCCCTGACGCCCATCGAAAGCAGTATTAGCGGACTTGACGGTAGTGGGGCTGGTTACACCGCCCAGCAGCGCACGGTTATCGGCGATGCTGTCGGCGAATATATCCAGTTTGCGCGTGGCCAGCTTGTAGGGGGTATCGTGGCGGCCCAGCAGCACGGTGCCTGCGCTGTCGCTCTTCAAGCCGAGGAAGCTATTGCGGGAAGCGAGGGTGTTGGCGTTGGTCGTGGAATTGTCGATATTGATCTGCTGCTCGATCTGCCAGATTGCCGACAGCCCGTCGCTCAGCCCTTCCGAGCCCTTGAAGCCGAGGCGCGAAACGTTGCTCGACACGTTGCTCTTGTTGGCACCCGCAACGCCTGCGGCGGAGGTGCCGTTGTTGATGAAGTCGTAGGACAGGTCGATCCTGCCGTAAACCGTTACGCCGGGAACGGCACTCGCGGCTGCGGGCGCAGGCGCCTTGGCGCTTGCCTGAACCGGGGCTGCCGCTTCGTTTTTGTGTTCAAGCTTGTTTTCAAGCGTGCGAATCTTCTGGTCCAGCTCCTGCACCATGGCGCGCAGCCGCTCCAGCTCGGCCTTGTCAGTGTCGGCAAACGCCGCCGGGGCGGCAAATGCCGACATGAGCGCCAGCACAATAATCTTCTTTCGCATAAAAACTCCTCAATAGTTATCTATATCGCCAGCCTTGGCAGTCAACCGGAAAGTTCACTGGCGGGAACTTCGGGAGCGGATTATCCGCAACGCGGAATGCGCCGCAAGGCAGGCAATGCAGATTTAACAAAAAATTCACAAAGTGCGTTTGCCTCCAACGGACAGCCGTTCCCCATGCCGAAGGAAAAATTCAGGTTGAATATTCCGGATTCCTTCGGTAGAATCCGCGCTCTTTTGAAATCGGTTGGAGTAGAACCATGGCACGTGTATGTCAAGTGACGGGCAAAGGCCCGATGGTCGGGAACAATGTTTCCCATGCCAATAACAAAACCAAGCGCCGTT
>DASTNS010000048.1:0-30042 GCA_035720625.1 Gallionella sp.
GAAAGCAGCAGCGGCTGGAACCCCATCAACAGGCCGCGCAATGCCGATCGCGGGCGCCGCGCGCCGCGCGCCACCAGCGCCACGCGCCCATGCTGGCGGCTGAACACTTCCAGCACCAGGCTGGTTTCGCGGTAAGGATAACTGTGCAATACGAACGCCTGCTGGTCTTCCAGACGCTGCTTATTTGCTGTCATTCATAGCCCAGTGATTTCAGAACCCGCTCGTCGTCCGCCCAGCCGCTTTTCACCTTGACGAACACTTCGAGGAATACCTTGCCGTCGAACAGTTTTTCCATGTCCAGCCGCGCCTGCGTGGCGATTTCCTTGAGCTTCTCGCCTTTTTTGCCGATCAGCATCGCCTTGTGCGCTTCCTTGTCCACCAGGATGGCGGCGTGGATGCGGCGCAAGCTGCCTTCCTGCTTGAACTGTTCGATCACCACGCTGACCGAGTAGGGCAGTTCCTCGCCGGTGAAGCGGAACACTTTTTCGCGCAGCAGCTCGGCGGCGAGAAAACGCTCGTTGCGGTCGGTGATCTCATCCTCGGCATAGATCGGCTCGCCTTGCGGCAGCAGCGGGCGGATGGCTTCCAGCAGCGTATCCAGCTGCTTGCCCTGGCTGGCACTGACCGGCACGATGGCGGCAAACTCGCGCTCCTTGCCGAGTTTTTCGATGAACGGCAGCAGTTCGCTCTTGTCTGCCAGATTGTCCACCTTGTTGATCACCAGAATCACCGGCACATTGTGCGGCAGCAGCTCCAGCACCTGCCGGTCGCGCTCGTCAAAATGGCATGCCTCGATCACGAACAGAGTCGCATTCACGTCGCGCATGCTGCTGCTCACCACGCGGTTCATGCCGCGGTTGAGCGCATTCAGGTAGCGGGTCTGGAAACCGGGCGTATCCACGAACACGAACTGGCTGTGTGCGTCGGTCAGGATGCCGATGATGCGGTGGCGCGTGGTCTGCGCCTTGCGCGAGGTGATGCTGATCTTCTGCCCGATGAGGTGGTTGAGCAGGGTGGACTTGCCTACGTTCGGGCGGCCGACGATGGCAATGAAGCCGCTGCGGAAAATAGTGCTGTTGTTCATTCTGAAAACCTAAAATTCAAGCCACCGAGATCACAGAGAGGGCGCATGTATTCATAACCTTCATGCACTCACCTGTAGTTGGGTGAAATGTGAATACTGGATAACCCATTTGTTTTTCTCTGTGGTCTCTGTGTTCTCTGTGGCTAACTGTTTTTCCGAATTCATGGCTTGGTATTGAGTTGCAGATAGGCCGCTTCCGCCGCGGCCTGCTCGGCGGCGCGGCGGCTGGGGCCTTCGCCGCGCGCGGTGAGTTTCAATTGCCCGATCTCGCATTCGACCTGAAACAACTGCGCATGCGCCTCGCCGTGGGTGGCAATCACTGTGTATTGGGGCAGCGCCAGCTTTCTGCCTTGCAGGTATTCCTGCAACAATGTCTTGGCGTCCTTGCCCAGCGATTGCACGTCGGTCTGCGCGATGAACGGCACATACAAGCCGAGCACCACCTGCTCCGCCGCCGCGAAACCGGCATCCAGGAAAACCGCGCCGAACAGGGCCTCCATCGCGTCGGCAAGTATGGAGGGGCGGCGGAACCCGGCGCTCTTGCGCTCCCCCTCGCCCAGCAGCAGCAGCTCGCCCAGATCCAGTTGCTGCGCCAGGATAAACAGGGTCTGCTGGTTCACCAGATTGGAACGCAGGCGCGACAGGTCGCCCTCGGGCAAGCCTGCATAGGTGTCGTAAAGGTATTTGGCGATCACGCAATTCAGCACGCTGTCACCGAGGAATTCCAGGCGCTCGTTATGCGTCTGGCTGTAACTGCGGTGCGTCAGTGCGCGCTGCAGCAGTTGCGGCTGGGTAAAGGCATGGCCAAGCCGGCGGCACAATGCGTCACGGTTCATCAACAGGTTATCTTGATGAATTGCTCGTGATGAATTCGAGCAGCAGGCTGGCATTGCCAACCAGGGGTATTTTCACCACATAGCTGATGCGCAGCACCAGCCTTCCCCCCGCCTTGTTTACCTCGATGTCAGCCGGGTTGACCACCGTGATGTTATTCATCATGGCACGCTTGGCAAACGAATCGCGGATATCCCTGATCTGGGCCTCCTGCATTTCCGGGTCACGCGCGATGGTGTCGAATATCCCCTTGATCTCATTATCCTGGATGTATGCCGGAAGCACCTTCATGCCGATGAGCGCAGCAAATATGAGAAGAACCACCGTTGTCAGGAAACCGGAAAAGCTCACGCCACGCTGCTTGTTCGCCATAATTTTCATCATTTATCCCCTCAGTTAATGGATAAGCCGATACGTTTCAAATCACCAAAATTCATCCAGATCATGAAAGCCTTGCCGACTATCAAGTTGTCCGGCACAAAACCCCAGTAACGGCTGTCGCGGCTATTGTCGCGGTTGTCGCCAAGCATAAGGTAATGCCCGGCCGGCACCGTGCAGCGCATCTCATCATCACTGTAACTGCATACCTCCCGTTGCGGAAATTCTGCCACCGACCCGAGATGCACATTGGGCGTCTCCGGATTGATCAGAATGGCATGGGTATGCCCGTCCAGATTCTCGCTGTAGCGTTCGGTATGCACAAATTTCAGGCCGCTTTCCACATAATTGTATTCGCCCTCCTGCTGCTGCTCCTGCAACACGCCGTTCACAAACACTTTCTTGTTGCGGTAGGAAATATTGTCGCCGGGCAGGCCGACCACGCGCTTAATATAATCCAGCGAGGGGTTTTCCGGATAGTGGAATACCATCACATCGCCGCGCCTTGGGGAATTGATCTCGACCAGTTTCTTGCCCACGATGGGCAGGCGGAGGCCGTAGGTGAACTTGTTGACCAAGATGAAATCGCCCACCTGCAAGGAGGGAATCATCGAGCCGGACGGTATCTTGAACGGCTCGACCAGAAAGGAACGCAGCAGGAACACTGCCAGAATCACCGGGAAAAAGCTCTTGGAGTATTCCACCCACCATGGTTCTTTTCCCTCCGCCGCGCGCCTGGGTTGCAGGATGAATTTATCCAGCAGCCACACGCTGCCGGTGACCAGCAGCAATACCAGCATCATCAGTGCAAAATCCATTGCTACTCCTAATTTTTGGCTTGTAGCTGGTAGCTTGTAGCTGGTAGCAAAACCGGGGCATGGCTACAGGCTACGAGCTACTTGCTACAAGCTAAATCATTTCTCGCCCACCTGCAGGATGGCAAGAAACGCCTCCTGCGGAATTTCCACATTGCCCACCTGCTTCATGCGCTTCTTGCCTGCCTTCTGCTTTTCCAGCAGCTTGCGCTTGCGAGAAATGTCGCCGCCGTAGCACTTGGCCAGCACGTTCTTGCGCAGCGCCTTGACGTTCTCGCGCGCGATGATGTTTGAGCCGATGGTCGCCTGGATCGCCACGTCGTACATCTGGCGCGGGATGAGTTCGCGCATCTTGGCCGCCACTTCACGCCCGCGATACTGGCTGTTGGCGCGATGCACGATCACCGCCAGCGCATCCACCTTCTCGCCGTTGATCAGCATGTCCACCTTGACCACATCCGCCGCGCGGTATTCCTTGAACTCGTAATCCATCGACGCATAGCCGCGCGACACCGATTTCAGCTTGTCGAAGAAGTCCAGCACGATTTCCGCCATCGGCATTTCGTACACCAGCATCACCTGCTTGCCGTGATAGCTCATGTTGATCTGCGCGCCGCGTTTCTGCGTACATAGCGTGATCACCGAACCAACATATTCGTTCGGCATGTATAAATTTACGGTCACGATCGGCTCGCGGATTTCCTCGATTTTGGACGGGTCGGGCATCTTGGACGGATTGTCCACCATCAGCACCGTACCGTCGCGCAGCGCCACTTCGTAGATCACCGTCGGCGCGGTGGTAATCAGGTCCATGTCGAACTCGCGCTCCAGACGCTCCTGCACGATCTCCATATGCAGCAGGCCGAGGAAGCCGCAGCGGAAGCCGAAGCCCAGCGCCTGCGATACCTCCGGCTCGTAGCGCAGCGCGGCATCGTTCAGCTTGAGCTTCTCCAGCGAGTCGCGCAACGCCTCATATTGGTTCGATTCCACCGGGAACAGTCCGGCAAACACCTGCGGCTGGATTTCCTTGAAGCCCGGCAACGGCTGCTGCGCGGGTTTGACCGAATGCGTGATGGTATCGCCCACTTTGGCCGCTTTCAGTTCCTTGATGCCGGCAATCACGAAACCCACCTGGCCCGCGCTCAGGCTTTCGCGCGGTTGCGACTTGGGCGTGAACACGCCGATATGCTCGGTCAACTGCTGTGCTTCAGTGGCCATCAGCAGGATTTTTTCCTTGGGTTTGAGCGTGCCGTTCACCACCCGCACCAGCATCACCACGCCGACGTAATTGTCGAACCAGGAGTCGATAATCAACGCCTGTAACGGTGCGTCCGGGTCGCCTTTTGGCGCGGGCACTTTGACGATCAACGCTTCCAGCACGTCCCGCACGCCCTCGCCGGTCTTGGCGGAACAGCGCACCGCATCATGCGCGTCGATGCCGATCACTTCCTCGATTTCCTCGATGGCGTTGTCCGGATTGGCGGACGGCAGGTCGATCTTGTTCAGCACCGGCACGACTTCCACGCCCAGATCCAGCGCGGTGTAGCAGTTCGCCACGGTCTGCGCTTCCACACCCTGCGAGGCATCCACCACCAGCAGCGCGCCTTCGCAGGCCGACAGCGAACGCGACACTTCGTAGGAAAAATCCACATGCCCCGGCGTGTCGATCAGGTTGAGGTTATACATTCGGCCATCGCGCGCCTGGTATTGCAGCGCGGCGGTCTGCGCCTTGATGGTGATGCCGCGCTCGCGCTCCAGGTCCATGGAATCGAGCACCTGCGCTTCCATTTCGCGGTCGGACAGCCCGCCGCACAATTGAATGATGCGGTCTGCCAGCGTGGATTTGCCGTGATCGATATGGGCGATGATGGAAAAGTTACGGATATACTGCATGAAGGTCTAAATAAAACGCCTGAATCGGCTGATTCGCAAAGCGCGAATTCTAGCCGATTTAGACGGGGCACGCAGGATGTGATTACTTCTCGTCGAGCCTGATCGCCACATACGAGGCGGTATCGTCGCGCCGCACCAGCAACGCAACATTGCGTCCCTTGGGAACCTGCTTGAGAATTTCGTTGAACTGGTTCAATGAACGGATCGGGATATTGCCGATTGCCAGCAGCACATCGCCGCGCTGCAATCCGGCCGCGCGCGCGGCCGGGCCCTTGACCTCTTCTATCAGCAACCCGCCATTGATTTGCATTTCCTGCAGCTGTTCTTTGCTCAGTTCGCTGACCGCAATGCCCAGGCGTGAAATCGCCTCGACCACATCATCGGCCAGTTTCTTTGCGGCGCGCGCCAGCTTGCCGTCTTCCGGCATTTCCGCGATCTCCACGGCAACTTGCCTGGATGCGCCTTTGCGCCACAAGTCGATCGTCACCTTGCTGCCGGGTTTGGTCGCCGCCACCATGCGCGGCAAATCGCTGGAGCTGTTCACCGGTTTGCCGTCAAACTTGAGAATGACGTCGCTTGCCTCAATCCCCGCCTTGTCCGCCGGGCCATTCTTTTCCACATTGCTGATCAGCGCGCCAACCGGTTTGCTCAGACCGAACGATTCGGCCAGCTCGCGCGTCAGCTCCTGGATCGTCACCCCGATGCGTCCGCGCGTCACTTTGCCACTGGTGCGCAATTGCTCGGTCACTTGCGTCGCCACATCGATCGGGATGGCAAAAGACAAACCCATCGAACCGCCGGAGCGGGTGTAGATTTGCGAGTTGATGCCGACCACTTCGCCGTTCATGTTGAACAACGGCCCGCCGGAATTGCCGGGATTGATCGCTACATCGGTCTGGATGAACGGCACGAAATTATCCTGCGGCAGGGAGCGCCCCTTGGCGCTGACGATGCCCGCCGTCACGCTGCTGTCGAAGCCGAATGGCGAACCGATGGCGACCACCCACTCGCCCACTTTCAGCTTGTTTGGGTCGCCGACGGTGATTTTCGGCAGACCGGTCGCTTCGATTTTCAGCAAGGCCACATCGGTACGCTTGTCCGCACCGATGACCTTGGCGCGAAACTCGCGCTTGTCGGTCAGGCGCACGGTAATCTTGTCGGCACTGTCCACCACATGCGCATTGGTCATGATGTAGCCATCCGCGCTGATGATGAAGCCCGAGCCCAACGATTGCGATTCCTGCTCACGCGGCATTTGCGGCGCAAAACGGCGGAAGAATTCGTAGAAGGGATCACCTTCGGGAAGATTGGGCAATCCGTGCGCATTGCGAATGATTTGCGTGGTGCTGATGTTGACCACCGCAGGGCCTTGTTTTTCCACCAGATCGGTAAAGTCCGGCAACTCCTTGGCGTAAGCCGATCCACCAAGAACAATCCCCGCGGCAAGCACAAGAAAACCAAATAATTTTTTTAGCATAAATCCTCCTTATATTAAAAAAATTAGAAACCGCCGATTTAGAGCCATGGGTTATTGGCCGTTATAGCGTACCGAATCAAGTACCTGCATCACGGTACGCGGCGGAACTTCACCGACCACCGTAAATAAATGCCTATCTACGACCTTGCGATACAAATTCACCGCGCCACGACTGGACAATCCATCCACATCATCCTCATCAGCATCAACGGGCTCGACGAATACCGAGATTGCGCTCAGCCCATCCGAGAACACCAACTGCGTCACGGGGGCATGTTTGCCGCGCATCGGACGCTGAACTTCCATGGTTTTCTTGAAGCCAGTCGGTAACACATCTACCACCCAACCGCTATTCACCGGCGTGCCAACCCTGCCCAAATCGGGACCAGCCTGAGTTGCATCATGCGTCCCTGAAGTACCGGGTGCGATCCCCGTTTTGCTCAATAAAACCCAGGTTCGATCCACCTCACCACCTATCTTCAGCTGGGTAAAAGTATATTGCTCGACGACTTGATTCTTGTCACCCAGCACGGCGGACTTCAATAGCAAGCCAGAATCGGTGTGTGCCCAAATTTTGTGGGTATAGCGCAGGTTATCCTTAGGCTGGAACAAGATGACTTGCGTGTTGTATCCGGCTATCCTCTCCAAACCCGCCTCTTTGACCTGATAGTTTCCGCTCAGTGCTGACAACTGATCCGGCAACAATGACGGAAATCTGCCACGCCCTCGCTGACTGTCCACTTGCACCATCTTGTGGTTGATATAACACCACACTTGGCCGTGATGGCGGATGATTTCACGCTTGGGTCCATCCAGGCTCTCCAGCTTTTCATATTCGCTGTCCGGCTCAACGACATGAGTGATGCGTGAAGTTTCGACGCGGTTGTCATACTGATAAACAAACACCCCGCTATAATCGGTTTGGTGGGCTGCAAAAGCCACTGTCTTGAGCCAATCAAGGCTGACCTGCCGCTCTCCCGCATATGCATTGACGGCGGTGGCCAGCAATAGGCCGCACAATGCAGCGCACATGCTCAATTGCCGCTTTCCCTCTGTGTTATCTTCCATCTCTGTTATTTTTCATCTGGGCTGTAAGAAACAGTGCGGATATAGGAAGCACCGCCATTCATGTCGGTGCTGGGGGAAAATTCCTGGTGCGCCATTAAATAATCGTTGGACTTGGGTTGAATCTGTACGCTGACCGGGCGCAAGGCGCTTTGCTGCATCGCCATCTGCGGCGCCACTTCAGGACTGATCTGCAACGACATCCAGGCCACCACACCGACTGCCACCAGCGAGGCCGCCGCCGACAGCGCAAACGTGCGCATTTTCTGTTTTACTGCATGGCCGCGCGGCGCCAGCACGGTAGGCTCATCCTGCATGCGCTCACGCACTTTTGCGCTTAAGTCACAATGGATGTGCTCGGGTTGGCGCAGTACATCTCCAATCAGATGATAAACCGCCCAATCCTTGTGTGCATCGGAATCCCGTTTGACCCGGTCGAGCAAATCCTCAGCCTCATCCTCGAACAACTCGCCGTCCATCAATGCAGAAATTTCCTGTTTCATGTCTACCACCTCTTACCCTTACTGGTTTCCAACAGCGGCCGCAGATTCTCTGCTACCGCCTCGCGTGCCCTGAAGATTCTCGACCGCACCGTGCCGATTGGGCAATTCATCACACTGGCGATTTCCTCATAACTCAGACCCTCGATTTCGCGCAGCGTCAGTGCACTGCGCAAATCCTCCGGCAATTGCTGCAACGAAGTTTGCACCACATCGACAACCTGTTTGCTCATGAGTTCATTTTCCGGCGTGCTGACCTCATGCAGGAGGCCGCCTTCCTCGAACGCCTCGGCTTCCTCCGCATCAAGCGGCGTGCTGGTCGGCACACGCCGCTTGTTCGCCAGTAAATGATTTTTTGCCGTATTGATACCGATGCGATATAGCCAGGTATAAAACGCGCTCTCGCCGCGAAACCCCGGCAATGCGCGGTATGCCTTGATAAAGGCATCCTGCGTGACATCCTCGGCCTCTGCCGGATCCCGCACAAAACGGGAAATGAGCCGCCCGAGCTTGCGTTGGTACTTGGATACCAGCAAATCAAAGGCGTGCTTATCGCCACGCTGGACGCGCTCTACCAACTGCTGATCGACTTCCCGGTCTGACATCCCTGACTATTCCGATTATTATCGCGACTACCGCGCCATTTTGCGGAGGCAAGTATAACCGCTTCGATTCATGCGCGTCAGCTCGCTTCGATATGCGCCCAATCCGACTTGATAATGAAAGATTAGTTCCCATTCATCCTGAAAACCGCAGTTGACCGTTTGCATTTTTATGCAAGCCCGCGTGCTGGGTGCCCCACCTGTAGGAGCGCGTCCTGCGCGCGAGCCGTCTGGTCGCGCGCAGGACGCGCTCCAAGTTTCAACTGCGTTTTTTAGGTTCATTGCAATCGGAGACAGGGCTGCTATTTATCCCTTGTCTGCTATAGTCTTACCTCCAAGCAAATGAATCGGGAATCCAATTGCTGCAATTTGACACACTGATTATCGGCAGCGGCCTGGCCGGAATGGCGCTGGCCATCAAGCTGGCCGACCGCCGGAAAGTAGGATTAATCACCAAAAAATCCCTGCTGGACGGCGCAAGCGGCCAGGCGCAAGGCGGCATTGCCGCAGTCTTGTCCGGAGACGACTCGCTGGATGCGCACATTCAGGACACCCTCACCGCCGGCGCCGGGCTGTGCGACGAAACCGTCACGCGCTATGTGGTCGAACATGGCAAGGCCGCCATCGACTGGCTGATCGGCCAGGGTGTGTCATTCACCAAAAACGGCTCCAATAAAATGGGCTACCACCTCACCCGCGAAGGCGGGCATAGCCGCCGCCGCATCATCCATGCGGCGGATGCGACCGGCCATGCGGTGCAGGAAACGCTTGCCGCGCGCGTGCTGAAACACCCGAATATCACGGTGCTGGAAAATCACCTGTCGGTTGACATAATTACCGGCAGGAAACTCGGCTTGCCGGACAAACGCTGCTATGGCGCATACGCCTTGAACAGCTTGAACGATGAAGTTATCACCATCGCCGCCCAGGATACTATCCTTGCGACCGGCGGCACCGGCAAGGTCTATCTCTACACCACCAACCCCGACACGGCAACCGGTGACGGCATCGCGATGGCATGGCGCGCCGGCTGCCGCGTGGCCAACATGGAGTTCATCCAGTTCCACCCGACTTGCCTTTACCACCCGCATGCGAAATCTTTTTTAATCAGCGAAGCGGTGCGCGGCGAAGGCGGTGTCCTGAAATTGCCCGACGGAACACGTTTCATGCCGTGGCACGATGAACGCGCCGAGCTCGCTCCGCGCGACGTGGTAGCCAGGGCGATCGACTTCGAAATGAAAAAGCGCGGACTGGATTGCGTCTATCTGGACATCTCGCATCAATCGGTCGAATTCCTGCAGGAACATTTCCCGACCATTTATGCGCGCTGCCTGAGCTTGGGCATCAATATCAGCAAAGAACCGATCCCGGTGGTTCCTGCGGCGCACTACACCTGCGGCGGGGTCGTCGCCGACTTGCACGCACGCACCGACGTGGAAAATCTGTATGCGGTAGGCGAAACCGCCTACAGCGGATTGCACGGGGCCAACCGGCTGGCCAGCAATTCCCTGCTGGAATGCCTGGTGTTCGCGGATGCCGCAGCCAGCGATGTTTTAAACAAGCCGCACCAACCCCCTCCGCCCCTCCCCGCCTGGGACGAGAGCCGCGTGACGGACGCGGACGAGCAAATCGTCATTTCGCACAACTGGGCGGAGTTGCGCCACTTCATGTGGGACTACGTGGGCATCGTGCGCACCAACAAACGCCTGCAGCGCGCGCAGCACCGCATCCAGTTGCTGCAAGACGAAATCCATGAGTACTACACTAACTTTCATATCAGTTCAGACCTGCTGGAGCTGCGCAACCTGGTGATGAACGCCGAACTGATCGTGCAAAGCGCCTTGTCGCGCCATGAGAGCCGCGGCCTGCATTTCAGTAAGGACTATCCGGAGATGCTGGCCGATCCGCGTCCCACCATCCTGACACCCGCAAATTTTTAAGGCACCTGAGAAAATCTCAGGCGCACGCTTAACTCGCGAAATTCACCCATGTCCAGTGTATCCGGGAAGATGGTCCGGAAAACCGGCAGGCGACGCCCCTTCGGTCTGACGCGCAGCACGATAAAATACGGACTAACAGTAGTCCTGCTTGCGACCTGGCCGAAAAATCCCGAGCCGTCCCGGGTGACCGCCGACACACTGCCTAACCCTCCCCTCAATCCCCTCCCGCTTGCGGGAGAGGATGCAATCGTCCCTTCTCCCTCCGGGAGAAGGTTAGGATGAGGGTGATTTTCGAACGAAATCTCACGCCACGAATCGGGAAAAAGCAACAGAGCATCGCGCGCCAGATAATAAAACAGGCTCAGCAGAATCGGCATGAGCATCGCCAGCCTGGCTGCGAGCGGCATCATGGTCGCATACACTATGATTGAAACCATCACATGAAACAGCAACAGCAATAGGGCAAGGCGCGGCGAAGGTTTGATCGCCATATTTCGAACTATAAAGGTCAAGCAGCAAGAATTGCGGCAATACCCAGCAATACCAGTATCACAACGGCAATCAGCATTAAATTGCTGCCGCCGGATCGGGCAGGTGGTTCCGCTGGGCTTTGGCGCACGGCAGGGCGGGATGCGGCAGACGGAGGCGGAGCCAGGCGGGGCGCTTTGACCGCCGGAGCCGCCTGACTGATCGCCTCAGCACTCGGACGCTTTATTTTCAAGGTCTTTGCCAATTCATCCACATCTTCACTGGTGCCTGTCAAGGCAGCCAACCGCATGGTCGCGGCGGCAGAATCGAAGGCCTGCGACAAAGCCGCTCCAGGCTTTGCTTCCTCTTCCATGTCCCTACGCCCGCTGATATCGATCGCATCTGGCAATTTCTTTTCGCCGCCGACCGACGAGACATCGATCTGCTTGCCGGAACGCGGCAAGGTATCGCGGCAAGCGCGCAAATCAACGGCGAAATCCTTGGCGTTCTGGTAGCGATCCTCCAATTTTTTGGCCAAGGCCTTGGCCACAATAAAATTGGTCATTTCCGGCACAGCAGGATTCAGTGTACTGGGTGGCGCCGGTACAGCATTCAGGGTCTGGTACATGATGGCATTGACGTTCTCGCCATTAAAGGGGGCTTGCCCGGTCAGCATCTCATAGAGCATCACCCCCAGCGAGAAAATATCCGAACGCTGGTCTATCGCCTTGCCCATCACTTGCTCTGGCGACATATATTTGGGCGAGCCCAGCACCATGCCGGTCTGGGTGCGCACCGCCGAGGAAGCCATGCGTGCAATGCCGAAGTCGGTAATTTTTACGTGGCCGTCACGCACCACCATGATGTTCGAAGGCTTAATATCGCGATGCACGATTTCATGCTCGTGCGCATAAGCCAATCCTTGCGCCACCTGAGCGACAATATCCAGCACCTGATCGACCGGCAATAAGCCTTCGCCGTTCATAATGTCGCGCAACTCGCGCCCTTGCAGAAACTCCATGGCAATGTAAGCCACGTCGCCGCTCTTGCCTACATCATAAATGGTCACGATATTCGGGTGGTTGAGCCGCCCG
This sequence comes from Gallionella sp., assembly GCA_035720625.1. Classification (GTDB taxonomy): domain Bacteria; phylum Pseudomonadota; class Gammaproteobacteria; order Burkholderiales; family Gallionellaceae; genus Gallionella. The sequence goes on from DASTNS010000048.1 coordinate 12,151, forward strand.
GCCGCCTTGGCTTCCTGATAGAAGCGGCCTTCATATTCTTCCTTTTCGTCCAGCGCGAGTCCAAGGTTAATCGTCTTGATCGCAACCACGCGATCAATCAGCGGATCCTTGGCCTTGTAGACGATACCCATCGCGCCTTGACCGAGTTCACCAAGCACCTCATAGCGCCCTATTTGGCTAATCATGGCAACCACCCGAATGAATCTATAATTGCGATTTTCATTTATACGAATCCGGCAATCAGGAAAGTTTCATTAATCACAAAAATTCGGCTTGACTTGCACTGTCTTGCCCGGCTCCAGATCAACATCTTGTTTATGAAGGATGCCGGTTGCAGAACTTACAATCACCGCGTGCTTGCCCGGCGAAACCTCCACTTTCAATCCCTTTTCGATTACCTTGCCTTTTAGCGCGCCATCCACAAACAGCTGTGCTCCTTTTTTGCAGATGATGGAGATGTATGCTTCTGTGCCTCGTTCAGCACTGCCCTTGATTGTCTCAAGCCAAGTCTTCTTGTCAGTCGATGCCGGCTCCTTGGCCTTGGGCTGGGCAGCCGGATGTTTGACTTGGTCACCCGCCTTTTTGCTGCCCGTCTTGCCCTCAGCGCTCTTTTTCGTATCAGGCTGGGCAACGGCCTTACTGCCTGTTCCCGCCGCTTTACTCTCCGCATGCGGCGCAGCAGGAACCACCGAAGCAACTGCGGATACCGGCTGGATACCGCTCGCCGCCTGCACCTGATCAATACTTGGCCTTGGCAAGGCGGGCGCTTCACCCTTATGCGCCAACTTCAATACCAGTACGCCAATCAGCACCACAGGTATGGCAACTGCCCCAGCATAGATAGCGCGTTGCCTGCGGTCAGCTTGCTCAAAACGTGACTTGAGATTTTTAATCGTGCTACCTGACTTGGAAATTATGGCATTCCAGCTCCCCCTGACAGATGCCACGAAACGTGCAAATAACTCGTTCTTTTGCACCTCATGTAAATTTGTGGCAATCAGATCTGCAGTCCTTTCACCGAGATGGCCAATGGCATATACCTCATGCTCGCGCACATGCTTGTCGGTGCGCGAACCTTGAAAATGAAACATTCCGGCATACTGCGGAGAAAGACGCGATACCGCGTCATAGTAAGAACGCGACACGAGAATCTGATCAGCCTCTGCAAAGCCCATGATGCGTTGCGCAACATTAATGCCATCACCCACAATATTAGGTTGGCCATTGATATCCCTGACCAGGCGCACCGGGCCGAGATTAATCCCTGCCCGTACCAACAGGGGTGGATCCTGATGTGGGCCTTCGTTGAGTATGCTCTCGCGCAGGCTGAGCGCGGCTTTCAATGCGTCTTCAACATCACCGAGGAAATTGATTGCCGCTCCGTCACCCGTGTCGAGGATGATCCGGTCGGCTATCGGCACACTGCTGATGGCGGCAGAAAGGTAGCTGTTAAACCTGTCCTTCAGCGAAATCTGTCCAGTCACCGACATCTTGGAATATTCCACAATATCCAAGAACAGCACACTGCACATGATGGTTTTATTGCCGCGATCTTCCATTCAGATTTCCAGTAACTTGCCCGTTATTTTCCAAAGATTCAGGCCCGGACGATTGACCGGGTATAGTCTTACGGATTTTAATGATAATCAGGGTTTTACACCAGTTTTACTTTTCCCGCCGCTTGCCCGGCCGACACCTCGAACCGTTCCTGCTGCAACAACCGGACGGTGCCCAGTTTTCCCGGATTGTGCCCGGCCAGCCTGGCGAGGAGCCGTCGGTAAGTCCTGCTGCGATTCATCGCCGCCGGTGGTAAACCCTACCCAATCCAGCACCCGCATCACCTCCATTTCATCCATCTCTGCTGTCATGCCGCGCTTCAGCCGCGGCGACAGGCTGATAATACCAAAGCGCACGCGCATCAATCGGCTAACCGGCAGCCCCAGCGCATCAAAGGTGCGGCGCACCACACGATTGCGGCCTTCCTTGAGCATCACGCGATACCAGTGATTGAAGCCTTCGCCGCCGTGATCCTCGAGTTTTTCAAACTTCACCAGGCCGTCTTCCAATTCAACGCCTTGCCTGAGCGCCTGATCCATCTGCGCTTCCGTCATGGTTCCTTGCACGCGCACCGCGTATTCGCGCTCGACTTCAAAACGCGGATGCATCAGGCGGTTCGCCAGCTCGCCGGAGGTGGTGAAAATCAGCAAGCCGCTGGTATTGAAATCCAGCCGCCCGATGGCGATCCATTTCTGTCCGCGCAGCTTGGGTAATTTGTCAAACACGCTGGCGCGCTTTTCCGGATCGTCGCGGCTGACGATTTCGCCTTCCGGCTTGTGGTACAGCAATATGCGTATGGCGCGTTCCTTTTCGCCGACGCGAATGGTGCGGCGCTCCGCCTTCACCAGGTCACCTTCCACCACGCGCATCCCCAAGATAGCCGGTTCGCCGTTCACGCTGACACGCCCGGCGGTGATCCATTCTTCCATCATGCGGCGCGAACCAAACCCGGCCTGGGCTAGCACCTTCTGCAATTTTTCGCCCTGTTCGTTCATATCGATATTTCGCGCCGCTCCAGCACGGCCTGCGCCAGCGTGCCGCTATCCACCTGCTCCAATTCGCCGCCTACCGGCAAGCCGCGCGCGATACGCGAGACCTTGACACCCTGAGCCTGCAATAAGGTCGCCAAATAATGTGCCGTCGCATCGCCCTCTACGGTGAAATTGGTCGCCAGAATCACTTCACAAGGCCGTTCCTGCACGCGCTTGACCAGACGATCGAAATGCAATTCTTTCGCACCAATGCCGTCCAGTGGCGAAAGCCGCCCCATCAACACGAAATACATGCCGCGATAGCACTGTGTTTGCTCCATCATCAGCAGGTCGGCCGGCATTTCGACCACGCACAGCGAATCCGCATCGCGTTTGGCCGACGCGCACAACGCACACACCTCTTGTTCGGAAAAGTTATTGCACTTGCTGCAGTGCCGGATATTGCTGGCGGCCGCCTCCAGAGATTGCGCCAGACGTAATGCTCCGGCGCGATCGCGCTGCAATAAATGATAAGCCATGCGCTGCGCGGACTTCGGCCCGACGCCCGGCAAGCAGCGCAGCGCGGCGATCAATTTTTCCAAATGTGACGGCGTCACCAAGGTGAATTCCGTTAGAACGGCAGCTTCATTCCGGGCGGCAGGCCCATGCCGGAAGTGAAACCGCCCATGCGCTGCTGCGAGATAGCTTCCGCTTTTTTCATCGCATCATTAAATGCCAGTACGAGCAGGTCTTCCAGCATTTCCTTGTCATCGGATAGCACACTGTCATCCAGCGACACGCGGCGCACTTCATGCGCACAAGTCATCGTCACCTTGACCAGGCCGGAGCCGGCTTGGCCTTCCACTTCCATGATGGCCAATTCGGCCTGCGCCTTCTGCATGTTTTGCTGCATTTGCTGCGCTTGCTTCATCAATCCACCCAATCCGCCCTTCATCATTTTTTATCCTCCTGAGTTTCTATATCGGCCGAATCGATTCCGTAATCAGATTCGCATCCAGCTCCGCCTGGGCCTCGCGCACAAAATCATCCCGTGCGATCGTATCGTTCGCTTGCTGCTGTCTGAGTTGTTTAGTCCGTTGTTCCACCATGGCAGGTGTCGCTGTTTCAGTTTTGCCCAACACGATATTCAACTTGACCGGTTTGGCAAAATAATCGCTCAGTGCCGCCTGCAGCTTGTCGGTTGCCGTCCTGGTTTGCAGATGTTTTTGCTGTTGCGACAAACATAAAGTGATTTGCCCGTCTGCAAAATTCTCCAGCACGCAGTGCTTCGCCAGCTGTTGCGCCATGCTTTGTAAATTTAATTGCTGCAACAATATGCCCCAGTCCGGCTGACTGCCTGATATAACCCCACTACCTGTAGCCCCGCCGCTCGAAGTGTGGGTAATTGAAGCTGGTTCTGCCGGGGTCTGTCCGGATTTTCCGGCTGGCGCAACAGGTTGCGCGGCAACCGCAGGCTCAACCAATGCCGGTCGTGATATGGCCTTGGCAGGCGTAAACGCCAGCATGCGCAACAGCGTCATGGTAAAGCCGGCATATTCATCGGGAGCCAGGTCGATTTCGTCGCGCCCGTGGATGGCGATCTGGTAGAACAATTGCATATCTTCCGGCGCGAACGCTTGCGCCAATTCCAGCAAACGCACCCGTTCCGGCTCGTCGTCGGCAATCGCCTGCGGCACGGTCTGTGCCAGCGCGATGCGATGCAGCAATGTCGCCAATTCCTGCAAAGCCGCGTCAAACGCCACGCTGCGCGTCGCCATGTTGTCGGCAATCTCAAGCAATTTGACGCCGTTCCGCTCGTGCAATGCTGCCAGCAAATCGAACAGGTATCCCTGGTCTATCGCGCCCAGCATGGAACGCACTACCGCCTCTTCCACTTTGCCGGCGGAGAAGGCAATCGCCTGATCCATCAGGCTCAACGCGTCGCGCATGCTGCCCTGCGCGGCTCGCGCGACCAGGTTGACTGCCGCTTGCTCAAAGGAAAGCTGTTCTTGCTCCAGCACATACTGCAAGCGGGCTGCAATCAAGGCCGGCGGCAATTGCTTCAGGTTGAATTGCAGACAACGCGACAATACTGTGACCGGAATCTTCTGCGGATCGGTTGTGGCGAGAATGAATTTCACATGCCCCGGCGGCTCTTCTAGCGTCTTCAACATCGCATTGAAGGCCGACTTGGACAGCATATGCACCTCGTCGATGATATACACCTTGAAGCGTCCGCTGGTCGGCGTATACAGCGCGCTTTCGAGCAATTCGCGCATGTTGTCGACCTGCGTGTTAGATGCCGCATCAAGCTCGATCAGATCGACAAAGCGCCCGTTGTCGATTTCCCTGCAGGCGCTGCATTCCCCGCACGGCGTGGCGGTGATGCCTGATGCACAATTCAGTGATTTGGCAAAGATACGCGCGATAGTGGTCTTACCTACCCCGCGGGTTCCAGTGAGCAGATAGGCATGATGCAACCGGTTTTGAGTAAGCGCATTACTTAACGCTTGAACGACATGCCCCTGCCCCGCTAATTGCGCGAAGGTTTTGGGACGCCATTTGCGCGCGAGGACAGTTGTGGCTGACAAGTTACACCACGTCAGAAATGATAGGCAAAGCGGACTTGATTGAAGTTGATGCCCTGGTTCGGTTTCTTGATGCCGCCATTGGAAAGATGCTGAAAGCGATATCCCAAGTCAAACTGCCGCTGGTCGCCGAAACGTACGCCAGCACCGACATGATCGCCAAACTGGAAAGCGCTTCCAAAGTGCCGGTTTGCATAAATGAAGGTCGGGGTGATCAGGTGAAAGCCGATGGCAGCCTCCGCATAGGGGGCAATCCCACCCGGATTCTTTTGCTGCAAGCGAAACACCGGCGTAATGCCCACATCCGTAACGGTCTGGTTGTTGCCAACCGCACTGTGCCCATGCCAACTGCCCAGCGATGCCTCCCAGAAACCGGTCACCAGCCAATCCCCGCCGGTGAACCATTGTTTATCCCATTTCCAGACGGCTCCGGCGCGCGCCATATCCGTTGCATCGCCATTGCCATATTCAACGGACACGCCATCTACAGCGGACACGCTACCGCTGAAGAGCAGCGCACCAATCAGCAAACCGATTTTTTTCATCACACTCTCCAATGGTTCCACAATAGGAGGCGAGCCTTACCCCCGGCACTTGCAGTAATTGGCTGTGGCTGCTTCCTTCCGGACCTGACCAGATTGACCAACCTGCAATGCGGGGAGGCCCGCCAATTCTTTTATGCTTTCACCAACTCTTTACACTTTCAATCGACACGACATGATAAATGAAGCGGTTGCTAAAATCCACGCCGAATGAAATTTATCGGCCTCGCACTCAACAAAAAAGGACTTGGAGGTCATCCAAGTCCTTATGTCTGGTGGGCCGTGAAAGATTCGAACTTTCGACCAATGGATTAAGAGTCCACTGCTCTACCAACTGAGCTAACGACCCGTTTTGATGCAAATATCAAAAGCGGCGCGCATTATCGGGAATGCCTGCCGGTTTGTCAAAATAAAGCTGCATTGCGAACCGGCTTAGAGTGCTGTGCCTTTTCTGAACAGCGCCGACTGGGCATGCGCCTGCAAGCCCTCGCCGAATGCCAATGTAGCTGCGATTGCACCCAACTTCTGCGCACCTTGCACGGAAACCTGAATCAGGCTGCTGCGCTTCTGGAAGTCGTACACGCCCAGCGGCGAGGAGAAGCGCGCGGTGCCCGAAGTCGGCAGCACATGGTTCGGCCCGGCGCAGTAGTCGCCGAGCGACTCGGAGGTGTAGCGCCCCATGAAGATCGCACCGGCATGTTTCAATTTGGGCAGCAGGCTTTGCGGGTCTGCGACCGACAACTCCAGGTGCTCCGGGGCGATGCGGTTGCTGATGAGGCATGCTTCATCGAGGTCGGCAACCTGGATCAATGCACCGCGATTTTCCAGCGCGGTCTGGATGATGTCGCGGCGTGGCATCTGCTCCAGCAGCTTGTTCGCACTCTGAGCTACTCGCTCGATGAACGCGGCATCCGGGGAAAGCAGGATCGCCTGCGCCAGTTCGTCGTGCTCGGCCTGCGAGAACAGATCCATCGCGATCCAGTCCGGGTTGGTTTGCCCGTCGCAAATCACCAGAATTTCCGATGGCCCGGCGATCATGTCGATGCCGCATGTACCGAACACACGCCGTTTAGCCGACGCCACATAGGCATTGCCGGGGCCGACGATCTTGTCCACTTTCGGGATGGTCGCCGTGCCGTAGGCCAGCGCCGCCACTGCCTGCGCGCCACCGATGGTGAACACGCGATCCACGCCGGACAGGTAGGCTGCCGCCAGCACCAGTTGATTCTTCACGCCATCCGGGGTCGGCACAACCATGATCAGTTCAGCCACACCCGCCACCTTGGCGGGCAGCGCGTTCATCAGCACCGAAGACGGGTAGGCCGCCTTGCCGCCCGGCACATACAGGCCGACGCGATCCAGCGGCGTGACCTGCTGGCCGAGCAGCGTGCCGTCGGCTTCGGTATAGCTCCACGAAGTCTGTATTTGCTTGCAATGATAATCAGTCACGCGCTGCGCGGCCTGTTCCAGCGCGCTGTGCTGTTCGGCGGGCAAACCTTCAAACGCCATGCGCAACTCATGCTGCGGCAATTCCATCGCCGCGGCATGCTCCAGCGGCAGGCGGTCAAACCTGGCGGTATATTCCAGCACGGCTGCATCGCCGCGCTTGCGCACATCGACAAGGATGGAAGCCACGGTCGCTTCCAGCTTTTCGTCCGCGGTTTCCTCGAAGGCCAGCAACTTGGTCAACTCTTCATCAAAGCCGGCAGCACGGCTGGAAAGTTGTCGGATTTTCATTTTCGGATGACTCTTTTATTTTTTGATTGCAAGAGCAAAGGCATCCAGCATCGGCTGGATGGCGTCATATTTCAATTTCAGGGCGGCCTGATTCACCACCAGGCGCGACGAGATAGCGGCGATTTCCTCAACCGCCTTCAGATTATTGGCCTTGAGCGTGCCACCGCTACTCACCAGATCGACAATCGCATCCGACAGTCCCACCAGCGGAGCCAGTTCCATCGAGCCATACAGCTTGATCAAATCCACATGCACCCCTTTTGCGGCGAAGTGATCCCTGGCGGTCTGCACGTACTTGGTCGCCACGCGCAGGCGCGCGCCCTGGCGCACCGCGGACTCATAATCGAAATCGTTGCGCACCGCAACCATCATGCGGCAGCGTGCGATGTTCAAGTTCAGCGGCTGATACAGGCCGACGCCGCCATGCTCGTTCAGCACATCCTTGCCCGCCACGCCGATATCCGCCGCGCCATATTGCACATAGGTCGGCACATCGGAAGCGCGCACGATAATCAGGCGCACATCGGCGCGGTTGGTCGGCAAAATCAGCTTGCGCGAGGACTCCGGGTCTTCCGGCGTGGTGATGCCCACCGCGTTCAGCAGCGGCAGGGTCTCTTCAAAAATACGTCCTTTGGACAGTGCGATGGTAATCATTTAAAAACCCCTACAAACCTACTGCGCAATTCGATAGCGGCGTTGCACAGTGCTCGCTCCTCGCCTACCCATAGGGTATGTCTCGTTTGCTGTGCTCCGTGCGCCTTGCTCTCGAACTGCTCGCTACGGTTTTTAGCGGTTTTCATACACTCTCCGATTTATTTGATCCGGCGTATCTGGGCGCCGAGCGCCGACAGTTTAGCCTCGATGTGTTCATAACCGCGATCCAGATGGTAGATGCGATCCACGATGGTCTCGCCCTGCGCCACCAGTCCGGCGATGACCAGACACGCCGAAGCGCGCAAATCGGTCGCCATGATTGCCGCGCCTTCCAATTGTGCGCGGCCTCTGATCACGGCGGTATTGCCTTCCACGTCGATCTGCGCGCCGAGGCGGCGCAGTTCCTGCACGTGCATGAAGCGGTTTTCGAAAATCGTTTCGACCACCATCGCGCTGCCTTCAGCGATGCAATTCAGCGCCATGAACTGCGCCTGCATGTCGGTTGGGAACGCCGGGTAGGGCGCGGTGCGCACATTCACCGCCCTGGGACGCTGGTTCATTTGCAGGCTGATCGTATTCCCAGCCACCTGGACAGTTGCGCCGGCCTCCTGCAGCTTTTCCAATACGTTATCGAGAATGTCGGCACGCGTCTCGGTCAATGTGATGCTACCGCCTGCTGCCGCCGCCGCGACCAAAAATGTGCCACTCTCGATGCGATCCGGCATGATGCGATGCGCTGAACCGTGCAGCCTGTCCACGCCGGTGACGGTGATGGTATCGCTGCCCGCCCCTTCGATCCTGGCGCCCATGGCGATCAGGCAGTGTGCCAGATCCACCACTTCCGGCTCGCGTGCCGCATTTTCCAGCACCGTTGCGCCGTCCGCCAGTGTCGCGGCCATCATCAGGTTTTCCGTGCCGGTCACGCTGACCAGATCGAAGAATATCCGTGCGCCCTTGAGCCGCTTGGCTTTGGCATGGATGTAGCCGTGCTCGATATGGATTTCCGCGCCCATCGCCTGCAAACCCTTGATATGCAGGTCGACCGGACGCGAACCGATGGCACAGCCTCCCGGCAGGGAAACGCGCGCCTCGCCGAAGCGCGCCACCAGCGGTCCCAGCACCAGGATTGCGGCGCGCATGGTCTTCACCATATCGTAAGGCGCTTCGAGCTTGTCGATATGCGCCGCCGACAAGACAACCCGGCCGCCGGCCGCCTCTATCGCCACGCCCATCTGCTGCAACAGCTTGCGCATCGTGGTGACATCGTTCAGATCCGGCACATTGCCGAGTTGCAGCGGCTCGCCGGTCAACAGGCTGGCACACAATATTGGCAGTGCCGCGTTCTTGGCGCCGGAGATGCGCACTTCGCCATTGAGGCGGCTGCCGCCCTGAATTGCCAGTTTTTGCATTGATAGCCCTAAAGCATTTTAGCCACAGATGGACACGGATTTACACCGACAAAACCCGCGCCATATATTTTTTGTTATCCGTGTTAATCCGTGGCTGACCAGTTTTATGATTGTTATTTCTGCCACTCTTGTGGCGTATAGGTTTTTATCGACAGTGCATGAATTTCTTCGCGCATCCGGTCACCCAGGGTTTGATACACCAGCTGGTGGCGTTGCACGCGGTTTTTGCCGGCAAAGGCATCGCTGACCACCACCGCTTCGAAGTGATGCCCATCGCCGTCCACGCTTAAATATTCAGTCACCATCCCTTGTGCGATGCTGAGCTGAATACTTTCCGGAGTGACCATTACCAATCCTGCCATTTGTTAATTGAGAAATAGGGTTTGCAAAAACGTGCTTTGCCCAAAGGTTGCGCATGATACTAAAAACTAGCGGGAGATGCGCGCGACGCCGCGTGCGCCGCGCGCCTGAAAAAATCAGGCGGATTACCGGGGCAGCAACTCGGCCACGCCATACAGGCGCGCCAAGCTGAGCAAATCATCGGGAAGGCCGGTCACGCGCAAGGTGCGCTGGCTGCGCTGTGCGGCGCGCAACCAGCCCAGCAACATGCTGACCGCTGCGGAGTCAACTGCCTCAACCTGGGAGAGATCCACCAGCAGATCTTCGCTGGTCAGATGCTGCAAACCGGCTTCAAACAGGGCAGGCACAGTCGCGATGGTCAGGCGGCCGCGCACCACCAGGCGGCCATCCTCGCGTGCGATCACTTTGTCTCCGCCTTGTTTAACGCGACATTGGCGGCATTGGCATTCTTATCGGACAGCATCTTGATCAGGCCGTCGATGCCATTTTGCTGGATCTGCGTATCGAAGGTGCCGCGATAACTGGTCACCATGCTGACCCCTTCTATGGCCACGTCGAATGCCTTCCAGCCGTCGGCGGTTTTCTCCATTTCATAATCGACCGGGACTGGCGGGGCGCCCGGCTTGTTGATGGTGGTCTTGACGGTCGCTTCGGTCGCTTCGGCAGCCATCTTGAACGGCTTTACTTCCACCGTCTGATCGCGATACACGGTGAATGCCTTGGTATAAGTGCGCACCAGCATATTGCGGAACTCCGTCACCAGCGCCTGCCTTTGCTCGGAAGTTGCGGCACGCCAATGCTTGCCCACCGCCAGCCTCGTCATGCGCACAAAGTCGAAATGCGGCAGCACCTTGGCATCTACCAAATCCAGGATTTTTTTCTGGTTGCCCGCCTGGATATCCTTGTCCTGCTTGACAATCGCGAGAACGTCTTGCGCGGTAGCCTTGATCAACTCATCCGGCGCAACCATCTCAGCCTGCGCAAAACCAATCATGCACAACAAACCTGCAACAATCTTCAACAACCCCTTCATTTCAAAAACTCCTCGATTATTTGGCCGGTTCTTCGGCCTTGCTGTACAAGAATTTGCCAATCAGGTCTTCCAATACCATGGCAGATTGTGTTTTCTTCAACTGCTCCCCATCCTTCAGCATTTGCTCATCGCCGCCGGGCATCAGGCCGATGTATTGCTCACCCAACAGGCCGGAAGTCAGGATGTTGGCGAACGTATCCTTGGGAAACCGGTAACGCTTGTCCAGACTCATTACCACTTTAGCCTCGTAGCGTTCCGTGTCCAGCGTAATCTCCGTCACGCGCCCGACCAGCACCCCCGCGCTCTTGATCGATGCCTTGGGTTTCAGGCCGCCGATGTTCGAAAAATAGGCATGCACCCGATAAGCCTCCGACACATTGTAAGTGCCCAGGTTCCCCACTTTCATCGCCAGCATCACCAATGCGGCAATACCCGCTACTACAAATATCCCCACCCACAAATCAACCGTTGTGCGTTCCATAACTCAATTTCCTCTAAACATGATTGCGGTCAAAATAAAATCCAGCATCAAAATCGCCAGCGACGAGGTAACCACGGTGCGTGTCGTCGCGCCGGATACACCTTCCGCCGTAGGCGGTGCATCGTAGCCTTCGAACAGTGCAATCACCGTTACCACGATGCCAAATACAAAACTCTTGATCACGCCATTCAGGATATCCTCGCGAAAATCCACGGCGGACTGCATCTGCGACCAGAACGACCCCTCGTCCACACCGATCTGTACCACGCCGACCAAGTAACCGCCAAACACTCCCACCGCGCTGAACAGTGCGGCCAGCAACGGCATGGAGATCACGCCCGCCCAGAAACGCGGCGCAACGATGCGCGCAATCGGATTGACCGCCATCATTTCCATCGCGGAAATCTGCTCGGTCGCCTTCATCAGACCGATTTCCGCCGTCATCGCCGAACCAGCGCGACTGGCGAACAGCAGCGCGGCCACCACCGGCCCCAGCTCACGCACCAGACTCAACGCCACCATGCTGCCCAGCGCCGATTCGGAGCCGTAGCGCTTGAGCGTCTCATAGCCCTGCAAGCCGAGCACCATGCCGACAAACAGCCCCGCCACGATGATGATGATCAGCGACATCACACCGGTGGAAAACAACTCCTTGATAATCAGGTGAAAACGCCGGAAACCGCTGCCCGAGTGCGTCAGCGTGAGCAGAAAAAAGCGTGTCGCCACACCGATGCGCCACACCGCATTGATGGTGCGATGGCCAATCCCCTTGATCGCTTTAACTGCCGGCATTGTGTCAGTCTTTCAAATTCAGGTCTTGGCGGTAATCACCGCCGGGATAATGGAACGGCACGGGGCCATCCATTTCGCCATGCACAAATTGATGCACAAACTCCTTGCCCGATGCACGGATTTCATCGGGCGTTCCCTCCGCCTCGATCACGCCATTGGCCATAAAATAAACGTAGTCCACAATCTTCAGCGATTCCTGTATATCGTGCGTGACTATGATCGAGGTCGCACCCAGCGCGTCATTCAGGCGGCGGATCAGATCGCCGACCACCGTCAGCGAAATCGGATCCAGTCCGGCAAACGGCTCGTCATACATGATCAGCATCGGGTCAAGCGCCACGGTGCGCGCCAGAGCCACACGCCGCGCCATGCCGCCTGACAATTCGGAAGGCATCAGGTTGTGCGTGCCGCGCAACCCCACCGCATGCAGTTTCATCAATACCAGATCGTGAATGATCTCTTCCGGCAGGTCGGTATGTTCGCGCATCTGGAATGCCACGTTGTCATACACCGACATGTCGGTAAATAACGCACCGAACTGAAACAGCATGCCCATCTTGCGCCGCATGGCGTACAGCCCGTCCTGATCCAGATCGTGAATTACCTGCCCATCCACCCTGACGCAACCCTTGGTCGGCTTGAGCGCGCCGCCGATATGGCGCAGCAGCGTGGTTTTGCCGCAGCCGCTCAACCCCATGATGGCAATCAGCTTCCCCTTCGGGAAAACCATGTTGATGCCCTGCAGGACGGGGCGTTTATCGTAGGCGAAATTAAGGCCGCAAATTTCGGCCAGAACAGATGAAGGCAAAGTTGAAATCCAGAAAACCGGGAGGGCGTATTCTAAACCACAGCACAGCTAATTCTCAACAAATCGTCACGTCCATGAATATCTATGCTTTTTCCCTATTGAGCTTGGAAGCGCTTACCGCTATGCTCAGCACTCGATGCCTATCTCCGTGAGCACAAATTGAACACCCTTCCGACACATCCCAGTCTGATGATCGTCGATGACGACCCGCTGATTTGTGAAGGATTGGCGGCTGCGTTGGGCAACAGCTTTGAGATACATCAGGCCGGATCACGTGCCGCAGCCATTGACCTGCTGCGTAAATTACCCGCCCCCCCGCAACTGGCGCTGATTGATCTGGGGCTGCCGCCCACTCCGCACCGCCCGGATGAGGGTTTTTACCTAATTGCCGAATTACTGGCACATTCGCCGGGAATCAGGATTTTCGTCCTGTCCGGGCAGGACGAACAGGGCAATGCGCGCCATGCGCGCGCACTAGGCGCGATAGATTTCATCGCCAAGCCCTGCGTGCCGGAAAAAATCAGGGAATACCTGGACGATGCGCTGGCCATCCGGGATAGCGAATACGGCAATGATGAGCGGGACCGGCAATCGCTTGGCATCGTCGGTCAGAGCCCGGCCATACAGGCCCTGCGCAGCCAGATCATGATGTATGCCGCTATGCCTTATCCCGTACTTATCGAGGGGGAATCCGGTTGCGGCAAGGAATTGGTTGCCGCCGCGATACAAAAGCTGTCAGGCAACCCCGATGCGCCATTCAAAGTGCTCAACTGCGCCGCAATTTCCCCCACACTGATCGAGCCTACCCTGTTCGGCCACAGCAAGGGAGCATTCACCGGCGCAACAAGCGCGCAAGCCGGCTTTTTTGAGGACGCATCCGGCGGCACGCTGTTCCTCGATGAGATCGGCGAATTGCCACCGGAACTCCAAACCAAGCTGTTGAGAGTTCTGGAGAACGGCGAATACCAGCGCATCGGTGAAACCACCACGCGCAAAAGCCATGCACGCATCATCGCCGCGACCAATCGCAACCTGCGCAGCGCAGTCAGGGCCGGAACATTTCGCGATGACCTGTATCACCGCCTGAACGTATTTTCAATCACCGTTCCTTCATTGCGCGAGCTTGGCCAGGACAAGCTGGTCCTGCTCAACCATTTCCGCACTTATTACGCGCAGCAAATCAGGCAGGCGCCTTTCGAACTGGACATGGAAGCATTGCAGTGCTGGGAACGCTACAGTTTTCCCGGCAACACCCGCGAATTACGCAACATCGTTATCCGCCTGTCCGCAAAATATCCCGGACAAATGGTCAGCGCCGCACAACTACAGGAAGAATTCGACCCATTGGAAATATCCGCGACAGAGGACATGGGGCAGGCGCAACAAAGCCGCTTCAACGAACTCAGGGCAGGCAACTTCAACCTGGACCGGCATCTGCGCGAACAGGAAGGCCTTTATATCGCTGCTGCACTGGAACTTGCCGCAGGCAACATCAGCGAGGCTGCCAGGCTGCTCGGCATCAACCGCACCACGCTGCACAGCCGCATGGATACACATGAGAAACTCAACCAATAGGATATAGGCATGTACCTGGAACATTTCGGGCTCAACGAGCCGCCATTCAGAATCACGCCCGTGACGGTATTCTTTTTTTCCGGCGCCAATCGCGGCGAAATTCTTGACGCACTGATTTACTCGTTAAGCGAGGCTGAGGGCATCATCAAAGTCAGCGGCGAAGTCGGCAGCGGCAAAACCATGCTATGCCGCATGTTGCTTGAAAAACTTCCCAAACATATCGAGACCATTTATCTCGCCAACCCCAGCCTGTCGCGCGAGGAGATGCTGTATGCGATCGCCGATGCGCTTGGCCTGAGCATCAGCGGTGAGCGCGTCGGGATCATCATGCAGAATATCCAGAACAAGCTCGAAGAAAAGGCACGCGAAGGCAAGCGTATCGTCGTGCTGGTGGATGAAGCGCATGCGATGCCGCTGGACACACTGGAAGAATTACGCCTGCTCTACAACCTGCAAGTCGGCAACTCCAAGCTGCTGCAAATCATCTTGTTCGGGCAGCCAGAATTAAACGACAAACTGGACCAACCGAACATGCGCCAACTCAAGGATCGCATCGTCCATCACTTCCACATGCAGCCGCTGTCGCGTAATGTCCTTGAAAGCTACCTGATGTTCAGGATGCGTGCAGCCGGCTACCGCGGCCCGGACATTTTTTCGCCGAACGCCATCAAGCTCATCGGCAATGCGTCTAACGGACTGATGCGCCGAGTCAATATCCTCGCGGATAAATCATTATTGGCCGCCTTTGTGGAAGACACCCACAACATCGAAGCACGCCATGTACAAGCGGCGATGCGTGATAGCGAACTCAAGCCCACCCGCTCCATGCCTGACAAGAAGCTACTGATGGGAAGCGCGGCTGCCGTACTGCTTTTAATAGGCCTTGCGGCTTGGTGGATGCTGGATAAACCGCAAGCGTCCCTGCAACTAGCCCAGGCTAACCACACATCGGCCCCACCAGCCCCTGCAATCGCGGTACCACAGAATAACCCGCTTACGCAGCCAATCGGCGTAAAAACAAATCAGGCAGCACCATCCGCAGCACCCGTGCTTCCCAGTCCGATGCCAGAACTAGACCTTGCTGCAATCGGCGCAGCGGCAACGACCCCGCCCACCTCGATAGCGAGCAGCAACCCGGCAACCGGCAAAGCAAGTCTGCTTGAACAACGCTTGGTGGCAGGCAAACAATTGCTTGACCAGAAAAAAACCATTGCCAGTATTCAATTGTTCTACAACGACGAGATACAAACCACACGCATCGAAGGTTTTCTCCGGCGTGCCGACAAATTAGGTAAACTCTCCGAAATTTATCTGCTGCCCGCCAAATTTGGCAGCAAAGAGGGGTTGCGCGTACTCTACGGCGCATACCCATCGGTTGATGCGGCGCGCAATGCGGTCAAAGATTTGCCAATACGTTATCAAGAAGCGTTTGCTACATCCATCTATATATACTGACGTGAAAATAGGCCTGTTGATATATTGAGTCAGTCCCATAAAGCTGTTAGGCTGTGACTCAAATAAAAGGGGAGAAAGAAGAATGCGTTCACGCAACCTGTTTTATCTCTGTGCCGTCGGTGCGATTCTCGCCGGTTGCGGTACCCGGCCGATTCAGCCGTCTGACAAACACATTCAGCGACCGGGCAATCAGCCCGCCGCCACGACCAGTATTCCACAACCAATCAAGCGCAGCGCCACCCTTCCCCCACCTAAACCGGCTGCCAAAGTTGAAACTTACAGCGTCGTGGTCACCAATGTTTCCGCGCAGGAAATCCTGTTCGCGCTGGCACGCGATGCGAAAATCAACCTGGACATTCACCCCGGCATTCAGGGAGTGGTCACACTCAACGCCATCAACCAGACCCTGCCGCAAATCCTCACGCGCATCGCCAAACAAATCGACATGCGCTATGAACTGGACAACGGCAACCTGATCGTGATGCCGGATACGCCCTATCTGCACCATTACAAGATCGACTATGTGAACATGACGCGTGATTTAGAGAGCAACATCGTCACCAGTGCAATGGTTGCGACAACCGCAGGCGGCACTGCCGTCGGTAGCGGAACAAACAACTCTTCGACCAGCATCAAAGATAGTTCAAAAAATCGTTTTTGGGATACTTTGACGCAGAACATCAAAGATATCCTGCACGAAACCGACAAGATATTGCCCGAGGGTTCCAGCGAAACCTCGGTGCAACAACTCAGGGCGGCCAGCAGTACCGGCACCGGCGTGCAACCAACAACCAGCAAAAAGGCTGCCCCCAAGGGTGGCATAGAAAACAGCCCCAATCCGGTCAGCGTGGAAGAAGGCGGCATGACCGTCACACGGCGCAGTACTTTCCGCGAAGCCGCCTCGGTGATCGCCAGCCCCGAAACGGGCATCATCACGGTGCGTGCCACCGCACGGCAACATGAAAAGATTCGGGAGTTCATCGACCAAGTGATGAACAATGCGCGCCGTCAGGTGATGATCGAAGCCACCATCGTCGAAGTGCGTTTGAGCGACAATTACAAGCAAGGCATCAATTGGTCAGCCTTGATTAAAGCCGGCGGCAAACAATTCAAGCTGGTGCAAAGTAGTGGAACACAAGCCTTACCTTTACCCACCAATGTTGATACCAGAGTTGGCAATGGCGTATTCGGCATTATCACCAATCCCACCGCTACAACCATCAATCAGCAAGTCACCTTACTGGAATCGTTTGGCAATGTGAAAGTATTATCCAGCCCCAAGCTAAGCGTACTGAACAATCAAACCGCCGTCATCAAAGTGGTTGACAACTTAGTCTATTTCACGGTCACTACCACCCCCGCAGTACTTTCCTCGACTGGTAACCAACTATCACCAGCCATATCCAACGCATCACCGAACGTATTGCCGGTCGGTTTCACCATGAGCGTTACGCCGCAGATCAGCGACAATGATTCAGTACTGTTCAATCTGAAGCCTTCGATTTCAAGAGTCACTCGGATGGTTCCTGACCCAACCAACGCAGCCAACCTTATTCCCGAAACGCGGTCACGCGAAATGGAATCCGTGCTAAAAATCGATAACAACCAGATCGCGGTGATGGGTGGGTTGATGCAGGATGAAATCAACAACTTGACCGATGCCGTGCCTGGCTTATCCAGCATCCCACTTGCCGGCGAGCTATTCAAACAGCGCAATGACACAACCACCAAGACCGAGCTGGTGATCTTCCTGCGCCCGATGGTCATCAAGGATGCCAGCATCAACGGGGATTTCAGCGCGTACCGCGATACGCTGCCGGATCAGAATTTCTTCAAAGAATCGGCAGACGGCAAACCTTAGGGAACACTGACCATGAGCCTGCTCCTGGATGCCCGCAAAAAGTTGCAGCAAGCGCAATCCGCGCAGGGT
>DASTNS010000049.1:0-31433 GCA_035720625.1 Gallionella sp.
CGGGAAGCGGTTCGGCAGGAACCAGGTGCGGAACATATGCCGGGCAGCTCGGTGCGACCAGTTCGATATCCACGACGACGACGCATTCCGCCTGCGGGAATGATGCCATCATCTCCGCGTTCTCATGAATGGACGCTTTCCCGTTCACACGCAGGCGCGCGCCGTCGGCGAAATCGATGAACAGCATGCTGACATAGGGGTTGAGTAGGATGTTGCCAAGGCTCATATAGGCGCCGTTGCCTTTCACGCGCGCTTCGAAATGCGGGAAAGCCACGCGGTTCGGCGCCAGCACCTTGACCAGGCCGGGCCCGCCGCCCTTGAACGAGCAGTCGCAGCGGCCGTCGGGAGAGCTGGTGGCGAGAAAGAAGAACGGCGCCGCCTCGATCCGGGCATGGATTTGCTCCGGGATGTGATCCCAGATAAGCTGGCTGATGCGCGCCTCGGTCCACAGCTCCGGGTTGCCCCAGCGTTGCTGCGCGTCCAGCTCACCGGAGTGAAAGGGCGATGAAGTCATAATGGAGGCTCCGGCAGAATATTCTTGAGAAAGGTTGTTCCGGCAAAATCAATTGTCCGTCGAAGACTGTTGTATTGTAGTGAAGTTCAAACCTTTCTGCTGGGATGCCGTAATAGATTTTGTAATCATTTGTAATTGAATCGGCCATGACTATAAGATAGGTTGTCATATAAGAGATAGTCAATTGTTTTTATAAGCATAATAAGTTTTACTTATGGTTTGGTCCAATCGTGTTATCTTGAAATTTTACTTCCGGCGATGCTGCATTTTTATCCTGTGTCAACTTCAGCAGTGTAGGCAGATGCTGCTTGCGGGCGATCCGCCTCATAACCGAATGATTCGGTGGAGCCGCGATGCGTTTCGCCTTGCGATTGCAGCACACTTAGTACGGCGCTGTTGACAGTGCTCGACCCTGACCCTACATTGCCCATCCTTCTTCGTATCGCCCAAAATCAATATCATGAAGCGCAGCATTCTGTTACTCGCCCTTGTGCCCCTGTTCGTCGGATGCAGCAAGGAATCAACTCCAACAGCCAGAATAGAACGGCCGGCTTTGACTCTGGTGGTGGGTTCTGCCGCAACCGATAGCGGCAATACCTATAGCGGCGAGGTTCGCGCGCGCCACGAGACGCAAATGGGTTTTCGCATCGGTGGGAAAATTATTGAACGGCTGGTGGACGCGGGTGCGCGGGTCAAGGCAGGGCAGGCACTGATGTGCCTCGACCCCGGCGATGCCGGCTTGCAGCTCGGTTCGGCCGAGGCGCAGTACCAGTTGGCCGAGGCCGACGCGAAACGCTACCGCGAGCTGCGCAGCAAGGGTTTTGTCAGCCAATCGGCGCTGGATGCCAAAGAGGCAGCGCTCAAGGCCACGGCCGCCCAGGCCGGGCTGGCGCGCAACCAGTCTGTCTATACCACGCTGCATGCCGACCGCGCGGGCGTGATCGCCGCCATCCTGGCGGAGGCCGGGCAGGTGGTCGCCGCCGGGCAGCCGGTGCTGCGCCTGGCGCCGGATGGCGAGCGCGAGGTGGCGATCGCGATACCGGAATCGCAACTGGCCAATCTTAAGACCGGCGCCGCCGCCGAGATTGTCCTGTTGACTGCCGGCGACAGCGCGGCGCCGCTGGCCGGGCGCCTGCGCGAACTGTCCCCGGCGGCCGATCCGGCCAGCCGTACCTATGCGGCGCGCGTGACGCTGACCCAAGCCAGCCCGGATGTTGCGCTGGGCATGACGGTGCGGGTGCGTTTCGCTGCAAACAAAAAGAGCGATGGCCTGCTGATCCCGCTAAGCGCGATTTTCCAGCAGGGCAAGCAGGCGGCGGTGTGGATCGTCGCGGCCGACCGCACCGTCAGCTTGCGCCCGGTGCAGGTTGCCGCATACCGCGATGATGGCGCCGTTATCGCCGGCGGACTCGCGGCGGGCGAGCGCATCGTCAGCAACGGCGTGCACCGGCTGGCGGCAGGGGAAAAGATCCGCATCATCGAGAACAGCGGCACGCAATGAAATCAATGACTACACCTCACCACGAAGAACACAGAGAACACGAAGGGAATTGCATGATATGGCGTGTTATCGGTAGAGCCAGCCACTTTCCTGGAGCAACATGTTGTTCGTCTTCGCGGCCTTCGTGTTCTTCGTGGTTCAGATGCGGAATCTAGGATGAAGGGGCCGAATCTTTCCGCTTGGGCGCTGACGCACCGGCAGATGGTGCTGTACCTGATCATCGTGCTGACGGGCGCGGGAGTGATCTCCTATTTCAACCTCGGGCGCGCCGAAGACCCGGACTTCACCTTCAAGGTCATGGTGGTGCGCACCCTGTGGCCGGGAGCGACGGCGCAGGAGGTCGAGCGGGAAGTCACCGAGCGCATCGAGAAGAAGCTGCAGGAAACGCCCTGGGTGTACGTGCTGCGCTCCGCTTCCAAGCCGGGCGACTCGATGGTCTTCGTGATGCTCAAGGATTACACGCCCAAGACCGAGGTGCCGGAAGCCTGGCGGCAGGTGCGCAAGAAACTGGACGATATCCGCCACACCTTGCCGGACGGTGTACAGGGCCCGTACCCCAACGACGAGTTCGGCGACGTGCAGATCAACATCTTCGCGCTGACCGGGGATGGCTTCGACCTCGCGGCGCTGCGCCGCTATGCCGACCGGATCGCGCTGGAGCTGAAGCGGGTTCCTGACGTGCGGCGCGTCGAGCTGTTCGGTGTGCAGGACGAAAAAATCTATCTCGATATTTCTCCGCACCGCCTGGCGAATCTCGGCATCACGCCCGGACAGATCGGCGAGGCCTTGCAGAAGCAGAACATGGTGAGCCCGTCGGGTTTCGTCGAAACCGCTACCGACCACGTGCAACTGCGCGTATCCGGCGGTTTCGACAGTGTCGAGCGCGTGCGCAACGCCGACTTGCTGGTGAACGGGCAGCACCTGCGCCTCGGCGACATCGCCAGGGTGTCGCGCGGTTTTGCCGACCCGCCCAATCCGCAGATGCGCGTCGGCGGGCAGCCTGCCATCGGCATCGGCGTCGTGATGGACAAGGGCGGCAACGTGATCCGCCTCGGCGAGAACCTGCACCAGGCGATGAAAAAAATCACGGCGGATCTGCCCGCGGGTGTGGATGTGCATGTGGTCGCGAACCAGCCGGATGTCGTGAAGGGCTCGATCCGCCTGTTCGAGAACTCGCTGACCGAGGCGATCCTGATCGTACTCGCGGTATCGTTCCTCAGCCTCGGCTGGCGTACCGGCACGGTGGTGGCGTTCTCCATCCCGCTGGTGCTGGCGATCACCTTCTTCCTGATGAAGGTGTTCGGCATCGGCCTGCAGCGCATCTCGCTCGGCGCGCTGGTGATCGCGCTCGGCCTGCTGGTGGACGACGCGATCATCGCGGTGGAGATGATGGTGGTGAAGATGGAGCAGGGCTGGGACCGCTTCAAGGCCGCGACCTTCGCCTATACCTCGACCGCGTTCCCGATGCTCACTGGCACGCTGATCACCGCCGCCGCGTTCACGCCGGTGGGCTTTTCCAAGTCGGCGGCCAGCGAATACACCATCTCGATCTTCCAGGTGGTGACCATCGCGCTGCTCACCTCGTGGATCGTCGCGGTGGTGTTCACGCCCTATCTCGGCTATCGCTTGCTCGACCCGAAGAAACTCGTGGAAAAGGCGCAGCAGCATGGCGCGGACATCTACGGCACGCCGTTCTATCGGCGCTTCCGCGTGCTGGTGACCTGGTGTCTACGCAACCGCTGGAAGGTCATCCTCGCGACCGTGCTGATCTTCGTGTTGTCCATCGCCGCATTCGGCAAATTCGTGCAGAAGCAGTTTTTCCCGGCCGCGAGCCGCCTCGAGCTGATCGTCGATGTCTGGCTGCCGCAGGGCGCCTCGCTCAAGGCGACCGAGGCCGAGACCAAACGCATCGAGCGGATATTGGCGAGCGATTCGGCGGCGGTTAGCTATTCTTCCTATATTGGCAACGGCGCGCCGCGCTTCATCCTGTCGCTCGACGTGCGCCTGTTCAGCGACAACTACTCGCAGATCGTGATCCTCACCAAGGGGCTGAAGGAGCGCGAGGAGCTCAAGCGCAGGCTGACGGAGCTGTTCGACTCGGCGGAAGGCGGCTTCTCGCATATCCACGCGCGCGTGTCACGCCTGGAGAACGGCCCGCCGATCGGTTACCCGGTGCAATTCCGCGTGATGGGCGAGGACGTCGAACAGGTGCGAACCATCGCCGACAAGATCGCCGACCTGATGCGCGCCAACGCGCACCTGCAGGATGTGAGCTTCGACTGGTACGACAAGGTGAAGGCGATGCGCGTCGAGGTGGATCAGGACAAGGCGCGCCGGCTCGGCACATCCAGCCGGGAGATTGCGCAGGCGCTGCAGGGCTGGCTGAACGGCGTGGCGCTGGCGCAGTACCGCGAGGGCGACCAGTTGATCGACATCGTGTGGCGCGGCACCGCCGACAGTGAGGTGCGTTCGCTGGATAGGTTGCCCGAACTCGACATCCCGCTGCCGGAGGGGCGTCATGTGCCGCTGGCGCAGGTCGCGAAACTGGTGCCGGTGCTGGAAGAGGGGCTGGTCTGGCGGCGCAACCGCCTGCCGACCATGACCGTGCTGGGCGACATGGCCGACAAGACCCAGCCCGCCACCGTGTCGATGGAGCTAAACGCGCAACTCGACGCGCTGCGCGCCACGCTGCCGATCGGCTACCGCATCGAAATGGGCGGCAGCATCGAGGAATCCGCCAAGGGCGAAACCGCGATCAAGGCGGTGGTGCCGCTGATGCTGGTTGGGGTGATTACGCTCTTGATGATCCAGCTGCAGAGCATCAGCCGCACCGTCATCGTGCTGCTTACCGCGCCGCTCGGCCTGATCGGCGTGACGCTCGCGCTGCTGGTGTTCCAGGTGCCGTTCGGCTTCGTCGCCAACCTCGGCTTCATCGCGCTGGCGGGGATGATCATGCGCAATTCGGTGATCCTCGTGGACCAGATTCGCCAGGACGAGGAGGCGGGCAAGACGCAATGGGAGGCGATCATCGGCTCCACCGTGCGCCGCTTCCGCCCGATTTCACTGACCGCTGCCGCGGCCATCCTGGCGATGATCCCGCTGACCCGCCAAGTGTTCTGGGGGCCGATGGCCGTGTCCATCATGGGCGGGCTGGTCATCGCCACGCTGCTCACCTGCCTGTTCCTGCCCGCGCTGTATGCGGCGTGGTTCAGGGTGAGAGAGGATTGAATGCTTTCTCCCTCTTATGTAGGAGAGTTGTCGAGCAAGAAATTTAGAAACCAAAGGCATCGGAGTCGGATTGATTTCCGCACGCGCATAAATTTGAAACGTAATCCTCAACTTTGTCATTGCATGGGCAATGTGGTTTAATCGCGCTCATGAAATTCCCCTTCCAGAACATCGCGCTGATCGGCAAACACAAGGCTCCGGAAATCGCCGGGCCGTTGCTGCGCCTGGCTGCATTTTTGTCGTCACGGGGACTGAATGTGGTGGTGGACAGCCTGACTGCCGAGCAAATCGAATCCAGCCCTTATCCGGCAATGAATCTGAACGAGATGACCCATGCGATGGATCTGGCCATCGTGATCGGCGGCGATGGCACCATGCTGAACATTGCGCGCACGCTGTCGCCGTACCATGTGCCGCTGGTCGGCGTGAATCAGGGCAGGTTGGGCTTCCTCACCGACCTCACATTGGAGAACATGCAGGACAGCATGGCGGCGATGCTGGACGGCAAGTTCGTCACCGAACAGCGCCTGTTGCTGTCGGCGCGCGTGCTGCGCGGCGATGTCGAAGTATTCAGCGGGCTGGCGTTCAATGAAGTGGCGGTACACCGCAATCATGTCAGCAGCATGGTCGAGTTCGAGGTGCGCATCGATGGCGAGTACCTCTACAACCAGCGCGCTGACGGGCTGATCGTGGCGACGCCCACCGGTTCGACCGCCTATGCGATGTCCGCTGGCGGACCGATATTGCATCCCAGCCTGGATGTGCTGGAACTGGTGCCGGTATGCCCGCATACGCTGAGCAACCGCCCCATCGTGGTGAAAGGCTCGTCGGTGCTGGAAATCCTGATGCATCGCACCGGCGATATCCGCGTGCGCTTCGACAGCCACACCAACTACGACCTGGAGTTGCACGACAAGATCATCGTCACGCGCCATCCTGAGCCTGCCTGCCTACTGCATCCGGTGGGGCATAGCTACTATCACACGCTGCGCGAGAAGTTGCTCTGGAATCAAACCCTATAAATGCTGAAGTTCCTGAGCATCCGCGATTTCGTCATCGTCTCCTCGCTTGAGCTGGATTTTTCTTCCGGTTTTACCGCCTTGACCGGCGAGACCGGCGCGGGCAAGTCCATCCTGATCGACGCCTTGTCGCTGGCGCTCGGCGAGCGCGGCGATGCGGCCATGGTGCGCAACAGCTGCGAGCGTGCCGAGATCGCCGCTGAGTTTGATATCACCGCGTTGCCGCATTTGCAGGACTGGCTGGCCGGGCAGGAACTGGCGGGCGATGAGGGTGCGTGCCTGTTGCGCCGCGTGCTGGATGCCGGCGGGCGTTCGCGTGGTTTCATCAACGGGCGCAGCGCCACGCTGCAACAGATGCGCGACGCGGGTGAACAGTTGCTGGATATCCACGGCCAGCACGCGCATCAATCGCTGGTGCGGCCCGATGCGCAGCGCATGTTGCTGGATGGTTATGCAGGCATGACGACCGATGCGGAGAAAGTCGCAACTCTGTATCGCGATTGGCAAGTCTTGCGCCGCCGCCGTATCAGTCTCAGCGAGAATGCCGAGGCGGTGGCCGCCGAACGCGAGTTGTTGCAGTTCCAGCGCGATGAGCTGGAAGGGTTGGGTTTCAATGCGGCAGGCTGGCAGGAACTGCAGGCCGACTACGCGTGCCTTGCCCATGCCGCGAGCCTGCTGGAAACCGCCGCGTTCGGTATCGAAACCCTGAGCGAGGCGGACGACGCGTGCCTCGCTCAGCTCAACGTGCTGGCGGCGCGCTTGCGCGACGGCATGGCGCATGATGCGAGCCTGGGCGAAACGCTGCGTATGCTGGAAAGCGCGCAGGCCGAGTTGCAAGAGGCGGTGTATGTCCTGCGCCATTACCAGCAACGCCTCGATACCGACCCGCAACGCCTGCATGAGCAGGAACAGCGCATCCAGAATGTGATGGATGCCGCGCGCAAACACCGCGTCGCGCCGGAGTTATTGGACGAAGCCTTGCAGCGCGTCGTGGCGCGCCTCGCGGAACTGGGCGGCGACGCCGATCTGGCCGTGTTGGAACAACAGGAAAAAGCCGCGCAGCAAAGCTATCTTGCGGCGGCGCAGAAATTGACAACGGCGCGCAAGGAAGCCGCTGACAAGCTGGCGCGCGAGATCACTGCGGCGATGCAGACGCTGGCGATGCAGGGTGGCAGTTTCGCCGTGGCGCTGCTTCCGCTGGCTGACGGGAATGCTCATGGCCTGGAAACGGTAGAGTTCCAGGTTGCCGCCAATCCCGGCGTGCCGGTGCGCAGCCTGGCCAAAGTTGCTTCGGGCGGTGAATTGTCGCGCATCAGCCTGGCGATCCAGGTTGCCGCGAGCCGGGTCGCCAGCGTGCCGACGCTGATTTTTGACGAAGTGGACAGCGGCATCGGCGGGCGCGTCGCGGAAATCGTCGGGCATTTGCTCAAAAGACTGGGCAAGGATTATCAGGTGTTGTGCGTGACGCATTTGCCGCAAGTAGCCGCTGCCGCCGACCATCAGTGGCAAGTGAGCAAGGCAGTGGAAGACGGCGTCACGCTGAGTTGCATTGCTGTGCTGGACAGCGAGCAGCGAATCGAGGAAATTGCGCGCATGCTGGGCGGCGTGAAGATTACCGACACAACGCGCAAACATGCGGCGGAGATGTTGGGCATGGCCGCTTGAGGTATCATGCGGCGGCTAAGACTTTGGAATTAACTGAGATTACTATGCGTATCAAACTGGTTTTGCTTTCCACGCTGCTGGCTTCCTGCAGTTATCTTTCCTCGCCGGTACTGTCGCCGTACAAGATGGACATCCGCCAGGGGAATTATGTTACACCGGAGATGCGTGAGAAACTCAGGCTCGGCATGTCGAAATCGCAGGTGCGTTATGTGCTGGGCACGCCGATGGTCAGCGATGCCTTTCACGGCAACCGCTGGGATTACGTTTATCGCTTGGAACAGCGCGGTGAAGTGGTCGAAAAGCAGCATCTGACGCTATATTTTGACAAAGATAATTTGGTGCGCATGGATGATGGTGGCCAGCCTGTGCAAGCTATGCCGGTCATGGCGCAGCAACCTGCGGCCTCAGCTACCGTCGCGACCCAGCCTCCGCAACCCGCTGCCAAGGCCGACCCCGCCGCGGATGTGCTGAATAGCGTGCAAGCCTGGTCGGCAGCCTGGTCGGCCAGGAATGTACGCGACTACCTGGCCGCATATATGCCGGACTACAAGCCGCAAGGCATGAGCCGCGATGTATGGGAAAAGCAGCGCTTGGAGCGCATCAGCAAACCCAAGGTAATTGAAGTCGAGCTGAGCGAAGTCCGCGTCAGCGTGCAGGATGACAGCCATGCATCTGTTTCATTCACACAGCGCTACCGTTCCGATCTCTACCAGGACAGCACGCACAAGACACTGCAACTGGAAAAGGTCGGCGATGCGTGGCTGATCGCTTCCGAGCAGACTGCTAAATAAAGGATTTGATATGGGCAAAATCAAAATCGCCATCGCCGGCAGCGGCGGACGCATGGGACGCGCCTTGCTGGAAGGTGTGGCGCAAGCCGAGGATCTGGTGCTGCATGCCGCGCTGGAATATAGCGGCAGTGCGCTGCTCGGCAAGGATGCCGGGGAGTTCTCCGGCGCGGCCTGCGGCGTGAAAATCAGTACTGATGTGGAAGCTGCATTGCAAGGCGCGGATGTGCTGGTCGATTTCACCCGCCCCGAAGGTACGCTGCTTCACCTCGATATCTGCCGCAGGCTGGGCGTGAACATGGTGATCGGCACGACTGGCCTGAACGCGCAGCAAAAGGCGCAACTCGGCGCGGCGGCGCAGCACATCGGCATCGTGTTCGCGCCCAACATGAGCGTCGGCGTGAACTTGGTGTTCAAGCTGCTGGAAACCGCTTCGCGCGTGCTGGCGCATGGCTACGACATCGAAATCATCGAGGCGCACCACCGCCACAAGGTGGACGCGCCGTCCGGTACCGCGCTAGGCATGGGTGAAGCCATTGCGCGCACCCTGGGGCGAGATTTGGCGCAATGCGCCGTATATGGCCGCGAAGGTGTGACCGGCGAACGCGACCCTTCCACCATCGGCTTTGCCACGGTGCGCGGCGGCGACATCGTCGGCGACCATACCGTGCTTTACGCTGGCACCGGCGAACGCATCGAAATTACCCACAAGGCCAGCAGCCGCGCCACCTTCGCGTTGGGCGCGCTGCGTGCCGCAAGATATTTGAAGTCCAATCCGGCAGGAATTTACGACATGCAGGATGTATTGGGACTGAAATAATTTCTTTGGAATCTGTTATGGACTGGAAAATACTCAGCGTCGTATTTGTTTCGGTATTTATTGCCGAAATGGGCGATAAGACGCAGCTCGCCACCATGCTGTTCGCCTCAGACAAAGAGGTCAGTAAATGGACGATCTTCCTCGGTGCGTCGCTGGCATTGATCGCTGCTTCCGGTATCGGTGTGCTGGTTGGCAGCGCACTGTCGAACTACGTCAACGAAAAGTATTTGCACTATGCTGCCGGAGCGGGTTTTGTCATTATTGGCCTTTGGACGCTATGGAAGGCTTAAGAAAACCTTAGTAATTTCGAGAGAATTACGGTTTCATGCATTTTGGTGGAGCATGGCGCTGAAAAACACCCTTGCAAAATAAATAACTAATTGGATTTGTAAATAACTAATTGGATTTGATTGGGCTTTGGCTAGACGGGCGTGTGCGGTAACAATTAAGAAGCTGCGCCACAAAGATACTTGATTAAAATACTCGATGGTTATACTTGACACGTCCTGCCGGTTGGGACAGAATTCAGAAGCGCGTCAAATTGTCGCAGAGCAATTGCGTGAGATACGTCGTAAATATAATCAAACGGGAGGTTATCCAAATGGAATCGTCCAATACTGGGAATGCGCCAGTTTCCTTTGTGCGGCAGATGATGCACAACAATATGCTGCTTTTGACCGTGTTCATGGCTGTTAGTGCGGCTGCCTATTTCGTTATCGGTCTTTTTGTGTTGCTTAGGCACTAAACGTCCTGATCTGGGTTTTAGATATTTAGCCACCGCTGGAAAGTGTCAGTAGTAATCGCAACATGCGGAAACGAAGATAGAAACTTAAAAAGTTGTTTAAGTTGTTTTGTGTTAACCGTTAATGGCGCCAGCCATCAATTTTTAGGGAGGAGTAAGCGATGTCAGAGTCAACTTCAGGGAGTGGTACAAGCATTCATTTTATGCAAACGTTTTTGGATAACCAATGGCTTATGGTAATCCTATGCACATTGGTACCTATGGTGATTTATACGCTGTGGGGTCTCTGGGACGTAATCAACATACCGGTAGGTTCATAAGGACGCCGTGTTTGTTTAATTAAATTAAAGGAGAAATACAACTATGGGAACGTCTTATACCCCTCCAACAAATCCGCATTGGTGGCGTGAACCGATTGAGCGCACCGAAATAATCTGGATTACGCTTGCTTTTTCATGGTGTCTGTTCATGTTTGGCTGGATGATTGCTTGGCACTGGATCGGTAATCAGAATATGAGAAACGAGGCATACCAAACCACGCCCGAAAAATATTCCAAACATCTGGCTGATCAGGCAGCGAAGTATGCTGTGCGCAAGGATGCGGCTACCGGTGAAGATGTCATAGCGCCGCCTCCGGGCAGTGATGTTTATCTGGCTGGCATGCAGTGGCAATGGCGGCCTATTCTTGAGCTGCAAAAAGGGAAAATGTATCGCTTTCACCTGTCTTCCCTCGATGTAGGTCACGGATTCTCGCTGCAGCCCGAGAACATCAACTTTCAGGTTTATCCCGGCTATGAACAGGTTCTTAACCTGACCCCGAATAAATCTGGCCAATTCAGCATAGCGTGCGGTGAATACTGTGGCGGCGTCAACGCCATGGGGCATCATACGATGCTGGGCAGAATTTACGTAAAGGAGTAGAAAATAATGGCGACGACAACAATGTCTGATTTCCGCGTTGATCCCGTATCCGGTCTCAAAATTAACAGAACGGCTAATAAGCTAGTTCAATGGAATGCGTTTGCAGCAGTAGTATTCTTGCTGGTGGCTGGGATTTTTGGGGTAGGGGTGGCGCTTACCCGTATGCCGAGCGTGCAATTGCTCAGTCCGGAACTGTTTTACATGGCGCTGACGGCGCATGGCTTGGTTGGCCTGGCGGTGTGGATCATTTTCTTTGAAATGGCCGTGCTATATTTCCTCGGCGCGCATATGTTAGGTAACCGGTTGGCGACGCCGGGCTGGGCATGGACGCAGTTCTGGCTGATGCTCATCGGTGCGGCCATGGTCGCCGTGGCAGTATTGCAAGGCGGTTCCAGCGTGATGATGACCTCCTACCCGCCACTTCAAGCGGCTCCGCATTTCTATCTGGGGTTGATCGTGTTTGCCGTGGGCGCATTGATCGGTTGCTTCGTGTTTCTCGGTACCTTGGTGGTTGCCAAGAGAGAAAAAACATACGAGGGATCGCTTCCGCTGGTGGTATACGGCGGCGTAGTCGCTACCGCGATTGCCATTTTCACCCTGGTTTCCGGCGCATTGATCCTGATCCCCACTTTCCTCTGGTCGATAGGCTTGATCGGGCACATTGATCCGATGATGTACCGGGTTATCTGGTGGGCATTCGGTCACTCCTCGCAGCAGATCAACGTGACCGCCCATATCTCCATCTGGTATCTGATCGCAGGATTGGTATTCGGCGCCAAGCCGATGTCCGAAAAGGTGAGCCGTGGCGCGTTCCTGTTGTACATCCTGTTTCTGCAGCTTGGTTCTGTGCACCACCTGCTGTCCGATCCGGGATTGACTTCTGCCTGGAAGGTGTTCAACACCAGTTACATGGTTTACCTCGCAGTATTGGCCAGTATGATCCACGGCTTGACTGTTCCCGGTGCCATTGAAGTTGCTCAGCGTAAGAAAGGCTTGGATACCGGCTTGTTTACCTGGCTTCGCAAGGCGCCTTGGGGAAATCCGGTCTTCTCCGGCATGTTCCTGTCGTTGCTCGGCTTTGGCTTTATCGGCGGTGTCACCGGCGTGGTGATGAGCGTGGAACAGATCAACATGATCATCCACAACACTATGTACCTGCCGGGCCATTTCCATGGCACCATCGTATCTGGTACGACCATGGCATTTATGGCGGTCACCTACTATCTGCTTCCAGTAGTGTTCCAGCGCAAGCTCGCGTTGGCCGGGGTAGCAAAACTGCAGCCCTACGTCTTTGCCGGTGGTGCTGCGGTGTTTGGTGTTGCGCTGATGGGCGCCGGTACCTTGGGTGTGCAACGCCGTCACGCGGATATCACCTTTGCCGGTCAACCACTGGCTTATGAGTATCCGGAAATCGCCAAGGGCCTGATGGATCTGGGTGAGATCTTCGGTATGGTCATGGCGGTCGGCGCGATCATGTTTATTCTGGTCGTGCTGGCAACCATCTTTACGGGTGAGCGCATTGCGGAAAATGCCGCACCATGGCCGAAGGTGGAAGATGCCGATGTTACATTCGCAAAATCCGGCAAGAAGCATGTCGGTGCGGGTGGCTTCGAAGCACCGGGTACTTTCATATTGGCATTGGTCTTGTTTGTAACCATCGTGCTGTACTACTTCATTAACTTCAAGTACTTGTCCACAGTATGGACTATGTCTTAAGGAAATAAGATGATGGGAAGGGTGCCTTGGCATCCTTCCCTGATTTCTTGCATGAAGACAATAAAGATTCAAAGTTAGAGGGAGACCTCTAACCTAAACCCGTGATGTGCAATCCTGGCTTGTGCGACAAACACAGAGATGTAGTTGGTTCGCCAGTTTGTACGGTTTAGGTTAGAAGTATTCGGTAGCTAAGGCTCGGAAAATTAACTATACCTGCTCCTGTCAATGGAGAGAGGAAGGACACGGTCGTAAGATGGTAATAGTCAAGCAATGTATTAATCTCTTCAAATTGCGCATAGGTTTCGTGATTACGCTGGCCGCACTGGGCGGTATGGCGATTACCCCTGGGCAATCACTGCCAATTTGGAAAGTTCTGGCTTTGTCGTTGATGGTTATGATGGCATCAGCCGCTGCTGGGGCATTTAATCAATACTTCGAGCGCGATATCGATGCAAAAATGGCGCGCACAAAGAATCGCCCTTTTGTAAGCGGTTTTTTTGAGCATGGCCATAAATGGCTGGCGATAATCGGGTTGATGCTGGCAATTTCGGTAACATCCGCTGCCCTCGCATTTAATGCAATGACAGCACTCAATATTTTCCTTGGTGCGTTTACTTACGCTATTGTTTATACGGCTTGGTTGAAGCGACGCACTTGGCTGAACATTGTATTCGGTGGATTGGCGGGGAGTTTTGCAGTGCTTGCTGGCGCAGCGGCAGTCGATCCATCGTTCGGACCGCTCCCCGGGTTGTTGGCCTTGGTGCTGTTCTTGTGGACCCCCCCTCATTTCTGGAGTTTGGCAATTGCTATTCGTGATCAATATGCAGCAGCCGGTATTCCTATGCTGCCGGTGGTAAAGGGTGACCAGAAAGCGGCACGCATCATTTTGGGGCACACTATCCTCTTGGTGTTGGCTTCCCTTCTGCCGGTATTTTATGGATTGGGGTGGATTTATCTCTCCGGCGCCTTGCTGGGAGGGGTTTATTTCATTATCAAAAGTGTACAGCTACTGAATAACCCAACAAAACAAACAGCCATGGCGAATTTTTTTGCATCGCTGATACAATTTGGCATATTGATGTTGGCCTTGATGTTGGAAGTCATTTTCGCCGCCTGATTTTCCATGTTTTAAGTGAAACCCGTCTGTGCTTTGCTCAGCCGGGTTTTTTATTTTGTAATCTCTCAAAATGTATATTAGCTAAATATAATTTAGCTTGCATTTTAGATATAACCAATTAAAATACTCGGGTATATTCTTAAGTGGACTGTAATGCAGCATTATTCCTTCCCGCTGAACTCAGACGTTGCCGTTTTGAATAGCCATAATTTCATAAAAGCATAATATGCACTATCACCTGTTGCAGCTGGGTTTGTCGATCCTTTTATCTGTGGCGCTGCCAGCATTGGCGCAGGATCGCGATATTAGTGGTGTGAAAATGTACAAAGCCTCGATTGCAGCGGCAAAGTCGCAGGCACCCCAGGAAAAAACATCCTCTCGGGCTTTCGATGAAAAGGAGGCTTTGAGGCTAAGCCAGGGTGCGATAGGCAACCAGCTTGGCGATTACACTTTTACCGATCGTAGCGGCCGCACCGTGCGCTTATCCGATTACCGAGGCAAGCCACTGGTGATCAGTATGATCTATACCCATTGCCCGTTTGTCTGTGCGACTACAACGCGCAGCTTGAGTGCAATCAAGCAGTCTCAGGATGCGCTGGGAGCGAATAGTTTTGGCGTATTGACGGTAGGTTTTGATACGGAAAATGACACTCCGGAGGCGATGGATGATTTTGCCAAGCGGATGGATGTGAACCTGCCTAATTGGGAATTCGTCAGTGCTGATCAGGATACGATTAATAAGCTAAGCAAGGATTTGGGGTTCGTCTTTATTCCAACTGAAGAAGGCGGATTCAATCACACAACTCAGACAACTTTTGTTGACGGGCAGGGCAAAGTCTACCTTCATGTTTACGGGGAGGAATTTGACAACAAGACACTGCTGCAGCCCTTGAAGGATCTGGTCTACAACATTAAGACGGCGCAGCCCGGGCTGGCTGGCCTGTCGAGCAAAGTGAAGCTGTTTTGTACATTTTACGACACCAAAACTGGGAATTACCGGGTGGATTACAGCTACTTCGTTGGAATTGGAGCGGGTGTGCTTGTTTCGTTGATTGTCATATTTTGGTTAGTGTTTGAATGGCGCCGCGCTCCAAGGCGGAACCACCCGAACCATGGTTGAGATATCTGTCAGGTCGAAGATATTTGGGTTGGATGTACTTTATGCTTTTATCTGGAATTATTTTTCTGGGAGTTTTCGGTGATTAAACTCATACATCGTGTTGGTCAGAGCATTTTTTTGCGCCTGGAGAGTATGCTCAATGGCGTTTTTGGTTCAACATTGAACCCACTTTATTATCTGGGTGCGATTACCTATTTGATGTTCTGGGTCATCTTCGTCAGCGGTTTTTATATATACTTTTTTTACGATACCGGCGTAGATGAAGCTTTCAATTCAGTAGAAAAAATAACCCATGGGCAATGGTATCTGGGCGGCATATTGCGCAGCCTGCATCGTTATGCCTCCGACGGAATGATCTTGTTCGGTGTCCTGCACATGTTGCGCAACTTTGTGTTTGATCGCTACCGGGGTTTTCGTTGGTTTTCGTGGTATACGGGCATCATAGTGCTGGTCCTGATTTACATATCGGGTATCAATGGGTATTGGCTGCCTTGGGATAAACTGGCACAGTTCGCCGCCGTGGCAACTTCGGAATGGCTGGATGCGCTGCCGATTTTCAGTGTTCCCATGGCGCGCAATTTTCTGGAGCAGGGCAGCGTAAACGATCGCTTCTTCTCGCTGCTTTCGCTTCTTCATATCGGCGCTCCGCTGGGCGCTTTTGCCCTGATCTGGCTGCATACGCAGCGCGTGCCGAATGCCAAGACCTCTCCGCCCAGAGTGGTTACGATCGGGGTGATCATGACTATGGTCGCACTTGCGTTGATTAAGCCGGCAGTAAGCCAGGGACACTCGACTCTGGATTCTGTACCGGCCGTTTTGAATCTGGACTGGTTCTATTTGTGGGCCTTTCCGCTACTCTATTCCTGGGGGGCAGCCAAGGTTTGGATAGTGGTGGGAAGCGTTACCGGTTTCCTTTTATTGCTACCGTTCCTGGGAAAACGCGGCAAAAACGAATATGAGATCACCACAGTCCCCTGCGGCCATACGGTGACCGCCAGAAAAGGTGAGACCATACTCGAAGCGGCCTTGCATCAAGGATTGAATCTGCCGTATGTGTGCCGCGACGGGGCTTGCGGTGCCTGCAAGGGCAAGATATTGAAAGGCACGGTCGATTACGGCACTTACCAGAATGGGGTACTCACCGAGGCGGAAAAAACGGAAGGCAAGGCGCTATTCTGCTGTGCGACACCGCTATCTGATTTGTACATAGAATGCCATGAAGTCAATGAGCTTGGGCGATTCCCGGTAAAGACTATGAATTTTAGGGTGCAAAGAATGGAGCGGGCCGCGCCGGATGTGATGCTGCTCGAATTGCAGCCTGAGGGTGATGAACAGATGAACTTTATCGCCGGACAGTATGTTGCTGTGCTGCTGGATGACGGCACCAAGCGCAGTTACTCCATAGCCAATGCCCCGCATGAATCCGATCATTTGCAATTGCATATCCGTCTGGTGGCAGGTGGCAAATTCACCGGCCATGTTTTCAATGGAATGAAAGAGGGCGATGTGTTGCAAATAGAAGGCCCCCTCGGCAGTTTTTTCCTGCATGAAGACAGTGACAAACCTATCATCTTCATGTCAGGCGGGTGTGGTTTCGGCTCCATCAAGGGCATGGTGGAGCATGCCTTTAAAATCGGGTCTAACCGCCCTATGGTGTTGTACTGGGGCGCCAGAACACCAGCCGATTTATACTCGGATTTGCCGGAGAAATGGCAGCAGGAATATGACAATTTCAAATTCATACCGGTTTTGTCCGAACCAGAATCGGAACATGGCTGGCAGGGCAGGACCGGCTTGGTACATGAAGCCATTTTGCAGGATTACCCAAAGCTTGACGGCTATCAGGTATATGCCTGCGGTTCGCCCGAGATGGTCAAGGCAGGTCGTGCGCCATTCATGGACAAGGGGTTGCCGGAGGATCAGTATTTTTCTGATGCATTTTCAGTTTCCTGTTACAAAGCTCCGGTTGCGGAAGCATCAGTATCATCTGAGGGGGTGACACATGGCTAAGCCAATACAATATATCGGTCAAGGGTTGTTTTATGCCTTGTTTATGGGAGTGATCGGCTATTTCTCCACTTTCCCGGCGTACACTCACCTGCAACCGGACGAGACATTGATCAAGCTGAGCTTCAAGCATGCCGGCCAGCACGTGGGAGCATGTCGGGAACGTACCCCGGAAGAGATGGCCAAACTGCCTGCATACCAGCGTAAAGGGGGGACTACGGTATGCCCGCGCGGGCGGGCCGATGTAGTGGTTGAGCTGGAATTGGATGGGAAGCGCCTCTATCATGAAATATTGAGGCCGACCGGCGTAGCGCACAGCAGTAATGCCAATATTTACCGGCGCATTCCTGTAAAGGCGGGAGTCCATGTTTTGAAGGCGCGCCTGAAGGATCATCCTGGAGATGATTTTAACTATGTAAGCGAGGAGACGGTTAACCTTGCGCCGGGACGTATCTTGGTGATTGATTTCAAGGCAGAGACCGGTGGGTTTATTTTCAAGAACAAAAATGCAATCCAAGGATAGCAAATGAGCTCAACATATCAGCAAGTAGATGCCGAGCAAGGTCCGGACGTGGTTGGAGGGGAAAAACGTAGGGGTGGATTTACCCTTTCCATGCCGTCGGATGCCAGCCGCAAACTGGCTTCTGGCTGGCTGTGGCTCGGCATTGCATCGCTGGTAGGCGCCGGACTGTTTGCCATTCTGCTGGTGCTTTCGCGTACTCCTTATATTCAGGATATCTTCCCTTGGGTTGATTTCTTCCATAGCGCACTTGTGGTGCATGTGGATTTGTCAGTGCTGTTGTGGTTCATGGCATTCGCCGGGGTATTGTGGAGCCTGAATTCATCATCCAGATTCACGGGCATTGGCTGGCTGGCTCTGGTGCTGGCTGCCGGTGGGGCTGCCGCGATTGTCTTGTCCCCCTTTGTTGGGGCAGGCAAACCACTGATGAGCAATTATGTGCCGGTCATCCAAAACACTTTATTTTTTTCGGGATTGATCTTTT
Source organism: Gallionella sp. (assembly GCA_035720625.1). GTDB lineage: Bacteria > Pseudomonadota > Gammaproteobacteria > Burkholderiales > Gallionellaceae > Gallionella. Next base: position 18,163 of record DASTNS010000049.1, read on the forward strand.
TCGGCGTGGGCATAGCAATATTGGTGTTGCGCAGCCTGATAGCGGTACCGTCCGCCGACCTGTGGCAGAAAGGGGAAGGCTCAATACGCATCGGTTTTTATGCGGCTTCCATTGCCACGGTATTTGCATTGATTTCTTTTGGCTGGTCTTATGCCCTTATACCGGACGTTTTTGAAAGTACGCAATATTATGACCTGCTGTTTTGGGGCGGCGGCCATGTGCTGCAGTTTACCTATTCGCTGTTAATGCTGGCTGGCTGGCTGTGGCTGGCCGATGCCTGCGGTGCAAAAATTCCGCTGACCCCGAGAGTAGCGTCAATTTTACTTATACTGGGGTTGTTGCCAGTGTTCTACGTTCCAGTTATTTACCTGTCTATTGGCGACACGTTGGGCGATTATATGGTGCAGTTCACCCAACTGATGAAAGTTGGCGGCGCCTTCGCACCGGTCCCGCTCGGCTTGGCAGTGCTTTACGGGATGGGGGTGGGAAGAGGCACTGCGGCGACAAATCCCCAGCGTGCGGCACTGCTCTCGTCAATCATATTGTTCGCCATCGGCGGAGGAATAAGCCTGATGATCGGGGACAGCAATACGATCATTACCGCGCACTATCATGGAACCGGAGGGGCAGTCAGTTTGGCCTTCATGGGGCTGGCCTTTCATCTGCTGCCGCGCCTCGGCTATCGTGAGCCGGATTTGAAATGGGCAACATTGATGCCTTACGTATATGGCGCGGGGCAACTGCTCCACATTCTCGGGTTGCTGTGGTCCGGTGGATATGGCGTGCAGCGCAAGGTGGCGGGGGCGGCACAAGGACTGCATGGTTTTGCGCAGACGGCAGGCATGGGATTGATGGGGTTGGGCGGGCTGGTCGCCGTTGTTGGCGGCATCATGTTCCTGGTGGTGGTTTTCAAAGCCATGCGTCGGCCAGCGTAAGGATACCCATAACACTTCCACTTTCGTCATTCGGGCTGAATTCCTCTGGGTGGGCTCAGCCCCCTTCAGATACAAGCGCTGATTCTGTGCGTGACAACAAAGCAGCAGATCGCTTGGATTCGCCAAAACCTTTGTGAGACAGAGTTAAGCGATTTCTGCACGGTATTTCCAAAAGCCTGCAGCATGCGCCATGTGAGAAGCGGCATTGGCACACCGGTTGGATTATGCCTTAGTGGTTTAGCTCAACCGGTGAGTCATCCGCCATGACCTATTGAGGAGTTATCTCTGAGGTAAGTAAAAGATATTTGATGATGCTGAAAGAGATAAATGCCAGTATCAAAATAATGATAAAGAAAATAATGTTGCGATTTTTGAAACGCTCCCCGCGTGAAACCTCGATGCGATCGAGTAACCAGTCGGACATGAAGTAGAGGCCGGCAGCCACCAGAGTGTAATAAATAACTTCCAAGTTCATTCCTCCATTAATATTTATAACCTGTTTATTATATTATGCCGTCACGCTTTGAGCAGATGAATTTAACCGTTTTTCTTAAAATGTATTGCAGACAGCATTGATATAAGGCACCTCTTCCTTGACTACTTCCAACCACACCGAGTCTTTTGCGCGCAAGGCGCTGCTCCGGCTTGAAGGCGTCCTGAATAAAATCTTAGGTAATGACCTCAACCCGCTTTACTATCTGGGTGCGCTGGGATTCTATTTTTTCTGGGTAGTTGCCGTCAGCGGCGCCTATCTTTACGCCTTCTATAAGACAGGCATAGAACTATCCTATCCTTCTGTTGAATATATCACCAAAGAACAATGGTATCTCGGCGGCATCATGCGCAGCCTGCACCGCTACGCTTCCGATGCGCTGGTGGTGGTAATGGCGCTGCATCTGTTGCGAGAGTTCATCCTGGGGCGCTACCGGGGGGCGCGCTGGTTTGCCTGGATTACCGGCATACCGCTGATCTGGCTGATATATGCCTCCGGCACCAACGGTTACTGGATGGTGTGGGACACACTGGCCCAATATTCCACCGTGGCTGCCATGGAATGGTTTGACTGGCTGCCGATATTCAGTGAACCGATGTCGCAAAGTTTTGTTTCACAGGAAGTCCTTAACGACAGGTTTTTTTCGCTGATATCGTTCGCCCATGTGACCCTCCCGGTGTTTATATTGTTTCTCCTCTGGGTGCATATCATGCGTATCAGCTACCCTGTGGTTAATCCAAGGCGCAGGCTCGCGCTTGGGATGCTGCTGGCGATGCTGGTTCTGGCATTGGTCAAGCCGGTGCTGAGCCAAGGGCCGGCAGATATGGGAATTGAGCCGCGCAATATCGAAATCGACTGGTTTTATCTGTTTATTTACCCGTTGCAGGAGATATGGTCTCCTGGCGCGGTATGGGCATTGGTTTTCGGCTTGACCGGACTGCTGAGCGTACTACCGTGGCTGCCAACCAGAAACAAGCAGATACCGATTGCCGAAGTCAGCCTCAAAAATTGCAACGGATGCCGGCGTTGTGTTGCCGATTGTCCCTACGAGGCGGTGGTGATGCAGCCTCGCAGCGATGGCATGCGTTTGATGGAAGAAGCGGTTGTCATACCGGATCGCTGTGTCAGTTGCGGTATCTGCGCCGGCGCGTGTCCCTCCTCGACCCCTTTCAGGAGCGATGCCGGCTATGTAAGCGGAATCGAAATGCCCTCCATGCCGATGGCCGGGCTGCGCGCCGCAATGACGGATGATCTGGCAAAGCTGAAAGGCGGCGCGCGAGTCATGGTGTTCGGCTGCGATAACGCGGCGGACATCGCGAAGCTGCGCAGCGAAGGCGTGGCCGTCATGAGCCTGCCATGCACGGCTATGTTGCCGCCGTCCTTTATCGAATATGCGCTGTATGAAAATCAGGCCGACGGTGTGTTTGTCACCGGCTGTCGCGAGAACGACTGCTACCACCGGATGGGCGGGGTGTGGACGGCGCAGCGGCTGTCCAGGGAGCGGGAGCCGCGCCTGCGCGGCCGCGTCGAGCGCGAGCGCGGGCGAATCAGGCTGCTCTGGGCGTCTTCCGCCGATTTCAGGGAGTTGACCCTGGAACTGGAATCATTCCGCACCAGCCTGCGCGATTTGACCTCTGCCCAAACGGAATTGAATAATGAGGGCAATCAGAAACCTGCCGGCTCTACAAACTAAATGTGGCAGCCTTAATGTAATTCCGCAAAAAAATTCCTGATCGCCAGTACCCGCTGGTGCAGGTCGCCGTATTTTAGCTCGATACGCAGCTTGTCCTGTCCGGACATCTTGATGTGGCGCTTGCTCTGGATCAGGGTGATGATTTTCATCGGGTCGATTGGCGGGTTCGGCACGAACTGGATCTGGATGGCTTCCGAAGACGCATCCACCTTGCTGATGCCGAGCGGTTTGGCGAGGATGCGCAGACGGTGGCTGTCGAGCAGGGTCTGTGCGGGTTCCGGCAGCAGGCCGAAGCGGTCGATCAGTTCCTGATGCATCTCGTCAAGTTCCTCTAGCGTGGCGCAATTGGCCAAGCGTTTATAGATCACCAACCGCTGGTGGATGTCGCCGCAGTAGTCATTTGGTAAAAGTGCAGCGCAGTGCAGGTTGATCTCGGTGGTGACGCCCAATGGGTACGCCATGTCTGGTTCCTTGCCCTGGCGCAGCGAGCTGATCGCGGCATTGAGCATGTCGGTGTACAGGCTGAAACCGATTTCCTGCATCTCGCCGCTCTGCGATTCACCGAGCACTTCTCCCGCACCGCGGATCTCCAGGTCGTGCATCGCGAGGAAGAAGCCGCTGCCGAGCTGCTCCATCGCCTGGATCGCCTCGAGGCGCTTTTTCGCCTGTGCGGTGAGCGCTTCGGTTTCCACCAGCAGGTAGGCGTAGGCCTGATGGTGTGAACGCCCGACGCGGCCGCGCAGCTGGTGCAGTTGCGCGAGGCCGAAGCGGTCGGCGCGGTTGATGAGGATGGTATTGGCGGTCGGCACGTCGATGCCGGTCTCGATGATGGTGGTGCACAGCAGCACATTGAAGCGCTGCTGGTAAAAATCGCGCATCACACTTTCCAGATCGCGCTCGCTCATCTGCCCGTGTGCCACACGGATGCGCGCTTCCGGCAGCAGCGTCTCCAGCTTTTCCGCCATGTTGGCGATGGTCTCTACTTCGTTGTGCAGGAAGTACACCTGCCCGCCGCGTTTCAGTTCGCGCAATGCCGCCTCGCGGATCACGCCCTGGCTGTACTGGCTGACGAAAGTCTTGATCGACAGGCGGCGCTGCGGCGCGGTGGCGATCACCGAGAAATCGCGCAGCCCTTCCAGCGACATCGCCAGCGTGCGCGGGATCGGCGTGGCAGTCAGCGTCAAGACATCTACCTCGGCACGCAGCGCCTTCAGGCGCTCCTTCTGCTGCACGCCGAAACGGTGCTCCTCGTCGATGATGACCAGCCCGAGGTTATGGAACTTCACGCCTTTCTGGATCAGCTTGTGCGTGCCGATGATAATGTCGAGCTTGCCGTCTGCCATGTCCTTCAGCGCCTGTGTCTGTTCCTTCGCGGAGCGGAAGCGCGACAGCTCGGCGACCTTCACCGGCAGGTCGGCGAAGCGATTGGAGAAATTCTGGAAATGCTGCTCTGCGAGCAGCGTGGTGGGCACCAGTACCGCGACCTGCTTGCCGTCCATCGCTGCGACGAATGCGGCGCGCAGTGCCACCTCGGTCTTGCCGAAACCGACGTCGCCGCACACCAGCCGGTCCATCGGCTTGCCGGATTGCAGGTCGGTGACCACTGCCTCGATCGCGGCGGCCTGGTCAGGCGTTTCTTCGAAGCCGAACCCGGCAACGAACGCCTCGTAGTCGTGTGGCGTCAGTTTGAATGCATGGCCCTTGCGCAGGGCGCGCTGCGCATAAAGGTTGAGCAGCTCAGCGGCGGTGTCGCGCACCTGCTGCATCGCGCGGCGCTTTGCCTTGTCCCAAGCGCCGCTGCCCAGCTTGTGCAACGGCGCGGCTTCCGGCGCGCCGCCGCTGTAGCGGCTGATGACATGCAGTTGTGCCACCGGCACATAGAGCTTGTCCTCGCCCGCATATTCCAGCAGCAGGAATTCGTTCTCGCCTTCGCCGAGGTCGAGGTTGACCAGCCCGCGGTAGCGCGCAATGCCGTGTTGTTCATGCACCACCGGGTCGCCGGTCTTGAGCTCGGACAGGTCGCGCAACATGCCCTCGACGTTGCTCTTCTTTGCGGCGCGCGCGGCGCGGCTACGCGGTTGCGTCGCATACAGCTCGCTTTCGGTGGCGATGGCGATCTTTTCATCGGTCAGGATGAAGCCGCTCTGCAGCGGGCCGACACTGAGCATGAATTGCTCGGTGCGTTGCAGGAACTCTGCGTAGCCCTCGCATATCGCCGGGGTGAGACCGTATTCGTGCAGGTAATCCGCCATGATCTCGCGCCGCCCGAGGCTGTCGGCAAGCAGCAGCACGCGCCCGGCGTAGCCCTGCAGGAAATCCTGAAACGCCTGTGTCGGTATTTCGGCGCGGCGGTTCACCGCGATGGCGGGAATGGCGGCGGTGGGGCAGGGGGTGAGTGTTGCGCCGCTCTCGCCCGCAACGATGTCGATGCGCGCAAACTCTTTCGCCCTGATGAAGAACCGCTCCGCGTCCAGGAACAATTCCTTAGGCTCGAGCAGCGGGCGTTGCGGGTCGCCCCTGAGCAGGTTGTAACGCGACGCGGCATCCTTGGCGAAGGTCGCAATGGCCTCGTCGACCTCATGATGCAGGCACAGCGTGGCATTCTTCGGCAGGTAGTCGAATAGCGTCGCGGTCTGGTCGAAGAACAGCGGCAGGTAATACTCGATGCCCGCCGGGGCGATGCCCTTGCTCACGTCCTTGTAGATGCGCGACTTGGACGGGTCGCCCTCGAAGCGTTCACGGAAGCTCTGGCGGAAGCACGCCTGGCCTTTTTCGTCTAGTGGGAATTCGCGCGCTGGCAGCAGGCGAATATCCGGCACGGGATACAGCGTGCGCTGCGTATCCACGTCGAAGGTGGCGATGGTCTCGATCTCGTCGTCGAACAGATCGATGCGGTACGGCAGTACGCTGCCCATCGCGAACAGATCGATGATACCGCCGCGCACGCAGTATTCGCCGGGGGTGAGCACCTGCTGCACATGGCTGTATCCGGCAAAAGTCATTTGCTCGCGCAGTTGCGCGACATCCAGCCGCTCGCCGCGCTTGAGGAAGAAGGTGTAGGCAGCGAGATGCTCGACCGGCGGCAGCGGGTACAGCGCGGTGGTGAGCGGCACGATGACGATATCAGCCGCATTGCTGCGGATATGGTGCAGTGTCGCGAGGCGTTCCGAGATCAGATCCTGATGCGGGGAAAAATGGTCGTAGGGCAGCGTTTCCCAGTCCGGCAGCAGGTGCACGCGCAGATTCGGCGCGAAGAACGGGATTTCCTCCAGCAGGCGCTGCGCCTCCAGCGCGTTCGCGGCAATCACCGCCAGCGGGGAGTGCTGCACGGCATATTGCGCCAGCGCCAATGCATCGGACGAGCCGTGCAGTTGCGTGTAGCGAGGACGGGAATGTTTTGACGAGAGAAGCACGACGAACTGCCTGAAACAGAGGTGCACATTATAAGCCATGCGCGCGGGCAACCTTTTAATTTACAATCGCGTCATGTCTGAATTCCACGCCTTGGTTCCCGCCGCCGGCTTCGGCGCACGCATGGGGCATGAGTTGCCCAAACAATACCTGCCGCTGGCCGGGCAGCCGCTGATTTTCCACGTGCTGAACACGCTATGTGCTTGCCCGGAGATCGCCACGGTGTTCGTTGTGCTGGCGCCCGGCGACACGTTGTTCCACACCTATGACTGGTCGCGCTTCGGCGACAAGCTGCAGCCGTTGTTTTGCGGCGGTGCGACGCGCGCCGAGAGCGTGCTGAACGGCCTGCTGGCTTCCGAGCTGGAGCCGGACGACTGGGTACTGGTGCATGATGCGGCGCGCCCCTGTCTGACGCAGGCGCACCTGGTCAAGCTGATCGCCGAGTTGCGCGGCGATGAGGTAGGCGGCATCCTTGCCGTGCCGGTGGCGGATACGCTGAAGCGTGCAGATGATGAAGGGCGCATCGCCCGCACCGAAGAGCGCGTCGGATTGTGGCAGGCGCAGACGCCGCAGATGTTCCGCGCCGGGCTGCTGGCGCAGGCGTTGCAGCGGTGCAGCCATGTCACCGACGAGGCTTCAGCGATCGAGGCATTGGGTTTGCGGCCCAAACTGGTATTGAGCGAATCGAGCAATTTCAAGGTGACCTATCCGCAGGATTTATTGCTCGCGGAATTGCTGCTGGATCAACAAGGAAATCGAACATGAGAATCGGACAAGGCTTTGACGTTCACCAACTGGTCGAAGGGCGCAAGCTCATCATCGGCGGCGTGGAGATTCCCTATGACAGGGGACTGCTCGGCCATTCCGATGCGGACGTGCTGCTGCATGCGATCTGCGATGCGCTGTTCGGTGCGGTGGCGCTGGGCGACATCGGCAGGCATTTCGCCGATACCGACACGGAGTTCAAGGGCATCGACAGTCGCATCCTGTTGCGCGAGGCGCTGCATCTGGTGCGTGAACAGGGTTATCGCGTCGGCAACGTGGATGCGACCATCATTGCGCAGGCGCCGAAGATGGCGCCGCATATCCCGCAGATGGTGGCGCATATCTCCGCCGATCTGCGCGTGGAAAAAAACGCCGTCAACGTGAAGGCGACCACCACCGAGCAACTGGGATTCAGCGGGCGCGGCGAGGGGATCGCGGCGCAGGCTGTCGTATTGTTGCTTGCCGATAACTGATGCGCGTTCTCGCTTTAGAAACCTCCACCGAATACTGTTCGGTCGCGCTATGGCAGGACGGCACAGTCATCGACCGCTGCGGTCTGGCCGTCCAGAAACACTCCGAAATGCTGATTGCGATGCTGGATGAACTGCTCAAGGGTGCAGGATTCGGGATCAAGGATATGGACGGCATTGCCTTCGGCATGGGGCCGGGGTCGTTCACCGGGGTGCGCATTGCCTGCGGGGCGGCGCAGGGGCTGGCGTTTGGCGCAAGCCTGCCGGTGGCCGGCGTATGCACCTTGCAAGCTTTGGCAGAGGCTTCCGGTAAGCCTCGCGTGATTGCGGCGCTGGATGCACGCATGGGCGAGATTTATCATGCCGCGTATGAAAAGCGCGACGATGCCTGGGTGGCGGTGAGCGAGCCACGCTTGTGCAAACCGGAAGAGGCGCCGCTGCTGCCGGGCGATGACTGGTTCGGCGCGGGCAGCGGTTTTGCCATGCATGGCAAAATATTGAGCGAGCGCTATGCCGGGCAGCTGCTGGGCGTGGATGGCGCTGCCGTGCCGCAGGCCGCCGCAATAGCAACGCTCGGCGCGGCTCAACTCGCGCAGGGGCACGGTGTGGATGCGGCGGAGGCATTGCCGCTGTATTTGCGCGACAAGGTGGCGCTGAAGACTAATGAACGTGCAGTGGCAGGTGAACGTGCAGGGGCACGGCACGCCGTGCCCCTACGGATGCGTTTGATGACGCAGGATGATGTGGATGCGGTACTCGCCATCGAACAGGCGGTGCAACGCTTTCCGTGGACGCGCGGCAATTTTGCCGATGCGCTGGATAGCGGTTACCTGTGCCGCGTGGATGAAACGGAAGAAGGCGGAATTCGCGGTTACGCGATATTGATGCCGGCGGCGGATGAAGCGGAGTTGCTGACTATCGGCGTGGTGCAGGCTGAGCAGCGCAAGGGGGTGGGGCGTGCCATGTTGTCGGAGATGCTGGACGTAGCGCGTGCAAAGCAGTTGCGCCGCGTGTTCCTCGAAGTGTGCCCTTCCAATGTCGCCGCAATCGCCCTGTATCGCAGTGCGGGCTTCGGCGAAATCGGTATGCGGCACGGCTATTATCAAAATGCGAACGGCAGCGAGGATGCGCTGGTGATGGCGTGCGAGTTGCCAGACAAGACGAATTGGCGTGCGTAGGGGCACGGCGCGCCGTGCCCGTACGGAATTGCACGATGACCACGAGGATGGTGCGCAAAATGATGGGTGAAACGAATGGATAGAAACGAAGCGGTGCTGCGCGAGTTGAACCTGTATCCGCTGTGGCAGCGGCGCGGCGAGCCTGCGCTCGTTGAAACGGCTGTTGAGGCTGTTCATTCCGTTTCATCTGATCCATCCGGTCAATTCCCCAGCCAATCGATCTCACCAGCGAAAGCCGGGAGCCAAGTCGCCGGCGATTCAGTCATGGGAGAGGAGCGCGCGGCTGTCGTTCCCATGGGGGGCGCCGACAAGAGCCGTGAACAACGCATCGGCGAACTCGACTGGCCGCAACTGAAGGCAATGGTGCGCGACTGCACCGCCTGCAGGCTGCGCGCCGGTTGCACGCAGACGGTGTTCGGCGTGGGCGACGAGCAGGCCGAGTGGCTGTTCGTCGGCGAAGGGCCGGGGGCGGATGAGGACGCGCAGGGCGAGCCGTTCGTCGGGCAGGCGGGCAAGCTGCTAGACAACATGCTGCTGGCGATCAAGCTCAGGCGCGGGAAAAATGTTTACATCGCCAACATCGTCAAATGCCGTCCGCCCAACAACCGTACGCCGGAGGCGGACGAGATCGCGACCTGCCTGCCGTACCTGCAACGCCAGATCGAATTGATAAAACCCAAACTGATCGTGGCCTTGGGCAAGACCGCCGCGACTGCTTTGCTGGGGCGCGATGCGACGCTGGGCTCGCTGCGCGGCAAGCTGCACGATTTCAACGGCATACCATTGCTCGTCACTTATCATCCGGCGTACCTGCTGCGCAGCCCGATGGAGAAGGCCAAGGCGTGGCAGGATTTGTGTCTTGCGGTGCGGGCGCGACACGGTGAGGCGCAGCCTTCCGGTGCGGGAACGCCCGCATCGCACCTCCTCCCATAATTTTCGGTTAAGCCAAAACGCGGCGGAGGTGCGGGCGCGACACGGTGAGGCGCAGCCTTCGGTGCGGGAACACCCGCATCGCACCTCCTCCCATAATTTTCGGCTGAACCGGTAACGCGGCGGAGGTGCGGGCGATGGCGGGGTAGGGAGATGAGCGCTACTTGAACAACGTCAGCAGCGCGAGTTGATTTTCCATGGGCATTTTTCTGAATGTTTCCAGCAGCGCAATTTCCAGTTCGCTGAATTCGACACTGTAGATTTTTTCCTTCTGTTTCGTTTTCAGCTGAATGGGTTGATGTTGCTCTCTTTGCGTGAGCGATGTCTTTTCGTATTGCAGCGACCACATCAGCCGTGCCACGATTTCCGCGTTCAGGCTGCGCCCGTTGTGGCGGGCCGCCTTAAATAGATCATCCTTTATTGCCGGCGGCAACCGCAAGCCAAAGGGCGCGATGTCCGCCGTTTTTCTCATCTCAACCATAGCGGCGCAGTGTAATCAAATTGTTGTTGACATGAATAGCTACACCACGTAGTTTTGCAATCATTACACAATGTAATTAACAAGTTGCCAGAACCCCCAAATCCAGAACCCAAACCAAGCGCATTCACCGCGCATCAGGCCAAATTATGCAAAACGCGCTGTGCGGTAAAACGAATTTATTTGTCACCCTGAGGGACAGTGGTTATCGTTCCCGGGAGCGCGGACGTCCCCGTCCGCATGCGGGCGAGACGCCCGCGATCCCGGATGATATGTTTCCGCGGCCAGTTGTTTCACCAGTAGTTTCATCAGACCGCGGGAACGATGCAAAACTGCTAACCCGACTACGGGAAGGCTTTGGCTCAGTGGGTGTAATACATACTACAATGCGCAGGCACAAGTCATGCGGGAGACATGGTGATGGCAGACAATAACGGCAGCAATAAATTACTGCAGGCATTCTTTTCCCCTGCCGTGGCCATGATGGGACGCCTGAATGTCGCCGGAAAATTCATGCTGCTGGGGCTGATGTCGCTGGCCGCGATGGCGGTGGTGATGTACAGCCTGTTTGTCAGTCTTGAGCGGGACATCGGCTTCTCGCAGCGGGAACTGCAAGGTCTCGAACTGATCAAGCCGTTTCCCCATGCGGTACGGATGCTCCAGCGGCACCGCGGGCTTTCCGCCGGGCTTCTTGGCGGCGATGAGGCCATACGGGATCGTTGTGCCGTCACGGAAAACGAAGCGGCCGAGGCATTCAAGGCGATGGAAGAAAAGCTGCCTCCCGGCCTGGCCTCAAGCGAAGACTTCCGGCGCATCAGGACAGACTGGGAACGCCTGCGCAAGGAGGGATTCAATTGGACGGCGGCGGAAAACTTTGCCGCGCATACCCGCCTGATCGACCTGATACAGTCATTCGAGGGAATGATTGCCGATGAATACGCGCTGATTCTGGATCCCGAGCTCAACACGTACTACCTGATCGATACCATCGTTAACCAACTGCCGCATGCGCTTGAGCATCTTGGGCAGTTGCGCGCATACGGCACCGGTGTCCTGGCCAGCAAACAGATCACCGCGCAGCAGCAGATCGAATTGAATATCCTGATTGGCGGACTCGATGACGCACTTGGAATACTCAATACCAACCTCGACAAGACCGGCCGCCACAACCCGGCGCTGCAGGGTTTGATCTCGACGGCGTCCGGAGACATTGCCGATTCGGTGCAGCAGATTACCGGTCTCGTGAAATCGGACATATTCACCGGGCATCTTGCTACGCTTCCCGGCGATTTTTTCGGGATGTCCACGGCGTCAATCGACAGGAGTTATATGCAACTGCATGAAACGCTGCTGCCGGCGGCCGAAACGCTCCTCAAGGCGCGCATCGCGCGGGCGCAAAATGCATTGCGCTTCAGCGTCGGCATCGCCTTCCTGCTGTTCCTGGCGGTGGCGTATTTCTCGGCTGGCATCATCCGCGCCATTATCGGCAATATCCAGTCGATTGCCCGTTCGGCGCATGCCTTTGCCGGCGGCGATCTGAGCGAGCGAATCGATCTTGGTGCACGCGATGAGCTCGGCCAGGTGGGTGATAGTTTCAACGAAATGGCCGACGGATTCAGCGCGTTGCTCAAAGTGTCCCGTGAAAATGAAGCGCGCCTGCAAGATCTGTCGGCGCACCTCGAAGAGCGGGTGAAGGAGCGCACCATTGAACTGGAGCGGGCCCAGCGGGAAACCGAGGTGCTGCTGCAGCGCAACCAGACATTGATGATGACCTCCATGGATGGCATCCATGTGATGGATATCCAGGGCAACATCGTGGATGCCAATGATGCCTTCTGCCATATGCTGGGTTATACCCGGGAAGAAGCGGCCAGGCTCAATGTCGCCGATTGGGATGCACAATGGTCGGTTGAGGAGTTGCGCGCGCGCTTCAGAGAGATTATCGGTAAAAGCGCCATGTTTGAGACCTTGCACCGCCGCAAGGATGGTACGCTGATTAATGTCGAGATCAGCGCTTCTGGCATGGAGCTGGAAGGGCAGAGCTTCATTTTTGCTTCAGGCCGCGACATCACCAGACGCAAGCAGGCCGATGAGGCGTTGCGCATTATGGCGGCGGCCTTTGAGACGCAGGATGCCATCATGATCACCGATGCCAGCGCCAATATCATCCGCGTCAATCAGGCATTTCAGGACATCACCGGTTACAGTTCCGCAGAGGTGCTGGGCAAGAACCCGCGCATGATGAATTCCGGGCGGCAAAACAAGGTTTTTTACGCCGAGATGTGGCGACAACTGATCCGCACCGGCACATGGTCGGGTGAGATTTGGGACAAGCGTAAAAACGGCCAGATTTATCCGAAGTGGATGACGGTGACCGCCATAAAAAATGAACGGCAGGAAACCACACAGTATGTCGCCATCTTCAGCGACATCACCGAACGCAAGCGGGCCGAGGAGGAGATCCGCAACCTGGCGTTTTACGATGCGCTGACCAAATTGCCCAACCGTCGTTTGTTTATCGACCGTTTCCACGCGGCCTTGCCGGTTTCCGCGCGCCACAATAACTACGGCGCGGTTTGTTTCATCGACCTGGATAACTTCAAGGTGCTTAACGACACGTTTGGCCATGATTGCGGCGATTTGCTGCTGATCGAGGTGGCTGCCCGGATCAAGTCCTGCGTGCGCGAAATGGATACCGTGGCAAGATTGGGCGGGGACGAATTCGTGGTGCTGGTCGAGGAAATCAGCGATGACCGGGACGAGGCTTCGCGCAAGGTCGGGCTGGTTGCCGAAAAAATCCGCGAATCGTTGGCGCGCCCCTATGATCTCAACGGGCACGAGCATCACAGCTCGCCCAGTATCGGCGTCAGCCTGTATCGCGGCAACGAGGAGCCGGTGAGTGAATTGCTTCAGCACGC
>DASTNS010000050.1:0-2795 GCA_035720625.1 Gallionella sp.
TACGCCGACCTGACCGGCGTTTCGCTCGATGTCACGGCGAGCTTCGGCAAGCAGTCATTCCGCGAGAACATGCTGGTCACCCACCGCGGCCTGAGCGGCCCGGCGATATTGCAAATTTCCTCCTACTGGCAGCATGGCCAGCCGTTGCACATCAACCTGCTGCCGGATTGCGACATGGCGACCCTGCTGGATGAGCAGAAGGGCAGCAAGAAATTGCTCAGCAATTTCCTGACGCAATGGTTCCCGAAGAGCTTCGCCGACGTGTGGTGTGCGCAGTTGGGCGAGCATCGGCACATCGAGAACAAACCACTCAATCAATACAACGACAAACAACGCAAGCAAATCGCCGCAGCCTTGCACGACTGGCAGATCACCCCATCCGGCACTTTGGGCTATACCAAGGCGGAAGTGACCTGCGGCGGAATCGATACGCGTGCGCTGTCGTCGAAGACCATGGAATGCAACGATGTGCCCGGCCTGTATTTCATCGGCGAGGTGGTGGACGTGACCGGGCAGCTCGGCGGCCATAATTTCCAGTGGGCCTGGGCCTCGGGTCATGCCGCCGGGCAAGCGGTATAAAGTGAAACTCGCGTAGCGATGCCGCGTCCCTCTCGCCCGCTCGCGGGATAACCAGCGACTTGGCCGCGGTTGTTTGCAGCCTAGTCGAATGGCTAGTTGTTTCATCCAGAGAGTTAGGAGAGAGGGGAACGGGCATGGCGGGTTTCATCATAAAGAGCGGTATATTTGCCGTGCCTATTAGTGCTATAGTTTCCGCGCATCTTTTGACATTCAACCCGGAGGAACCAACGATGCGTACCTTATGGATTGTTTTACTGACGTTGATGTTGAGCGGCTGTGGTTACAACACCTTCCAGACCACCGATGAGCAGATCAAGGCGAGCTGGTCGGAGGTGCTGAACCAGTACCAGCGGCGCGCCGACCTGATCCCCAACCTGGTCAACACCGTCAAGGGCTATGCCGCGCAGGAACAGGCCGTGCTGCTGGGCGTTACCGAGGCGCGCGCCAGGATAGGCAGCATTCAGGCTACTCCCGAGCTGATCAACGACGCTCAGGCCTTCGCCAGATTCCAGGCCGCGCAGGGCCAATTGACTTCGGCATTGAGCCGCCTGCTGGTGGTGGCGGAGAATTACCCACAATTGAAATCTGATGCGAATTTCCGTGATTTGCAGGCGCAACTGGAAGGCACGGAAAACCGCATCACCGTGGCGCGCAACCGCTACATCAAGGCGGTGCAGGAATACAACATTACGGTGCGCTCCTTCCCGAGCAACCTCACCGCAATGCTGTTCGGCTATACCGTCAAGCCAAACTTTACGGTGGAGAACGAGAAGGAAATTTCCCGTCCGCCGACGGTCAGTTTCGATGCTCCAAAAGCAACTCCACCAAACCCTGCCGCACCGGCAAAATAAATGAAGGCGACATGGGCCGTTTTGCTTGCGTTGCTGCTAAGTGGAGCGGCGCAGGCCGAAGTGGCCGTGCCGCCGCTCACGCATCGCATCACCGACCTCACTGCCACACTGGATGCACAACAAACCCAAGTGCTGGAATCGCGTCTCGCCGCATTTGAAGCAAAGAAGGGCGCACAGCTTGCGGTACTGATCGTGCCGACCACGCAGCCAGAAACCATCGAACAGTTCGGCATGCGCGTCGTCGAGGTGTGGAAGCTTGGGCGCAAGGGCGTGGACGATGGCGCGTTGTTGCTGGTCGCCAAGGATGACCGCGCACTGCGCATCGAGGTGGGTTACGGCCTGGAAGGCGCGCTGAACGACGCCACGGCAAAGCGCATCATCGCCGAGATCATCACGCCTTTTTTCAGGCGCGGTGAGTTTTACGCGGGGATTGATGCCGGCATGGCGGCGATGATGCGGGTGATCGATGGCGAACCGTTGCCGCCGCCGAAGCACGCCGCCGCCAGCGACAATTACGATATCGGGTCGCTGCTGTTCATCGCCATCGGGCTGGTGGTGGTTGTGGGCGGCATGCTGCGCGCGATGCTCGGGCGTTTCCCCGCCGCGGTGCTGATGGGCGGGGCGCTGGGGGTGCTGGCCTGGCTGATGGTCGCGCCGTTGCTGGTGGCGCTGCTGGTCGGGCTGATGGCATTCGTGTTCGTGCTGCTGGGTGGCTCAGGGCGCGGCTTCGGCGGCTATGGCGGGGGTGGATTTGGTGGTGGAAGTTATGGCGGAGGAGGCGGCTTCAGCGGTGGTGGCGGCGGATTTGGCGGGGGCGGCGCTTCGGGGCGATGGTGATCAATTTTATTTGTAGGGGCGCGATTCATCGCGCCCTGATCTATTACCGCATCCAAAAGGACGCGATGAATTGCGCCCCTACAATCTGGAAATGAGATGAATTTATATCGAGTGATGCAACATCTTTCCAGCGGCCGCGCGGCGGTGCGCCGTGCCTTTCCGCCGCATGCGCTGGATGCGATCGAGCGCGCGATCCGTGAAACCGAGGCGCGGCACAACGGGCAGATCCGCTTTGCGGTCGAGGCTGCGCTTGACCTGCCGCCGCTGCTGGCGGGCCAGACGGCACGGGAACGCGCCATCGAGGTGTTTTCCAAATTGCGCGTATGGGATACCGAACACAACAACGGCGTGCTGATTTATTTGCTGCTGGCGGATCGCGACGTGGAAATCATCGCCGACCGCGGCATCCATGTGAGGCTCGGCACGGAAACCTGGGAAGCGACCTGCCGCGAGATGGAGGCGGCATTCCGCGACGGGCAGTTTGAAGCAGGCGTGCTGGCCGGGATACACGCCGTGGGCGAACATCTG
>DASTNS010000051.1:0-4106 GCA_035720625.1 Gallionella sp.
CAAGGTCGCGCGGGTGGTGCCGCTGGTCTGCATCAAAGGATAACAGGGTGTTGCAAAACTACTGCGAGGCGATGATGCTGCGTTGGAAGCTGGCGAAAAATGCTCATTTACTTTGTGTAAACTCCGCTTTTTCGCCAGCTTCCGCCTTGCCTGATCGCCTCTCGCTACGTTTTTCAACGCCCTGTTTATGGTGCACACGATGACTACACCAAATCGGAATGACTACCAGCCGCAACTCGGCGACGCCCTGCTGATCGTCGACATGCAGAACGATTTCCTGCCCGGCGGCAGCCTTGCGGTGCCGCGCGGCGACGAGGTGGTGCCGGTGCTCAACCGCTATCTGCGCGTATTTCAAAACCTGCCGGTGTATGCCACGCGCGACTGGCACCCTGAGCGGCATTGCTCATTTCGCGCGCAGGGTGGCATCTGGCCGCCGCATTGCGTTGCGGGGACGCGCGGCGCGGAATTCGCGGCGGCGCTGCAACTGCCGCCTTCCGCCGTGGTCATCTCCAAGGCGGCCACCGCGGAACAGGATGCCTATTCCGGCTTCCAGGGTACCGGCCTCGATGCGCAGCTGTGTGCCGCCAATATCCGCCGGCTGTTCATCGGCGGGCTCGCCACCGACTACTGCGTGCTCAACACCGTGCGCGATGCGCTGGGACTCGGCTACCTGGTGTGGCTGCTGGGCGACGCGATTCGCGCGGTGGACGTCCAGCCCGGCGACGGCCAGCGCGCCGAACAGGAGATGCTGAGCCTCGGCGCGCAGCGCATCACCGTGGAAGGGATCGCCACATGACCCCACCATTGAACCCTGCGGGGAACCTTGCGGGCAGCGCGCTGCTCACCGACCTCTACCAGCTCACCATGCTGCAGGGCTATCACGACTCCGGCATGAAGGAGGTTGCGGTGTTCGAGTTCTTCGTGCGCAAGCTGCGCCCCGGGCGCGGCTTCCTGATGGCGGCGGGCCTCGAACAGGCGCTGGAATTCCTCGAAGGCTTGCACTTCTCATCGGAAGAGCTGGCCTGGCTCGCGTCCACCGGGCACTTCAATAACGGATTTCTGGCACAGCTCGAAACATTGCGCTTCACCGGCGACGTGCATGCGATGCCCGAAGGCACGGTGTTCTTCCCGAACGAGCCGATCCTGCGCGTGACCGCGCCGATCGCGCAGGCGCAACTGGTCGAGACGCGCCTCATCAACCTGCTGCATTTCCAGACGCTGATCGCCTCCAAGGCGGCGCGCATGAAGCTGGTGGCGCCGGACAAGCTGCTGGTGGATTTCGGTCTGCGCCGCGCGCATGGTGCGGAAGCCGGGCTGCTCGCGGCACGCGCCAGCTACCTCGTGGGTTTCAGCGGCACGTCGAACGTGCTCGCGGGCATGCAGTTCGGCATCCCGCTGTTCGGCACGATGGCGCATTCCTTCGTGCAGGCCCACGACGGCGAGACGCTCGCCTTCGAACATTTCGCCCATGCCCAGCCGGACAACGTGGTGCTGCTGATCGACACCTACGACACCGAGGCGGCGGCGCGCAAGGTGGCAGCGCTCGCGCCAGACCTGGAGCGCAGCGGCATCCGCATCAAGGGCGTGCGCATCGATTCCGGCAACCTCGCCGACCATGCGCGCCAGGTGCGGCAGATCCTCGACGCGGGCGGGCTCCGGCATGTCACGATCTTCGCCAGCGGCGACCTCGACGAATACCTGCTGCGCGACATGCTCGCCGCGGGCGCACCGGTGGACGGCTTCGGCGTCGGCACGCGCATGGATACGTCGAGCGATGTGCCCTACCTCGACTGCGCCTACAAGCTCCAGGAATACGCCGGCAAGGCGCGCCGCAAGCACTCCGAAGGTAAGCAGACTTGGCCGGGGCGCAAGCAGGCGTACCGCAACTACGATGCCGCTGGCCGCATGACATCGGATATCGTGACCGTTGAGGGAGATGCGCAGCCGGGCGAGCCGCTGCTAAAGCCGGTGATGCTCAACGGACGGCGTATCGGTGCAACGACGCTCGCGGAAAGCCGCAGCAACGCGGCGGCCAACCTCGCGCGATTGCCGGAGCCGCTGCGCCGCCTGCAGGAACCTTGCGATTATCCGGTGCAGATCGCCGCCGCGCTGCGTAAGCTCGCTGAGCAGGTTGATCGAAGATTGTAGGTCAGGCTTCAGCCCGACATCTCGGGCTGAAGCCTGACCCACGTTCATTTTTATAACTGACAGAGGGCAACCATGAAAGTAGGCATACCAAAAGAGATCAAGACCAACGAGAACCGCGTTGCGCTGGTACCTTCCGGTGCGGCGGCGCTCGCATCGGCGGGGCACATGGTCATCGTGGAAACGGGCGCGGGGCAGGGCAGCGGCTTCAGCGATGCCGAATACCGCGAGGCAGGCGCGCAGATCGCGCCGGATGCCGCCACGGTCTGGGCAGCGGCCGACCTGATCGTCAAGGTGAAGGAGCCGATCGAACCGGAATGGAAGCGCATCCGCCCCGGCCAGTGCATCTTCACCTACTTTCATTTCGCCGCGAGCGAGGCGCTGACCCGCGCGCACATCGCTTCCGGCGCGGCGTGCATCGCCTATGAGACCGTCGAACTGCCGACGCGCGAACTGCCGCTGCTGACGCCGATGTCCGAAGTGGCCGGGCGCATGGCCGTGCAGGAAGGCGCGAAATACCTCGAGAAGCTGCATGGCGGGCGCGGCGTGCTGCTCGCCGGCGTCCCCGGCGTCGCGCCCGGCAAGGTGGTGATCCTCGGCGGCGGCACCGTCGGCGAGAATGCCGCCAAGATCGCCGCCGGCATCGGCGCGCAAGTCGTCCTGCTCGACATCTCGGTGCCGCGGCTGCGCCACCTCAGCGACATCCTGCCCGCCAACGTGCAACTAATCCACTCCAGCCGCCACAACCTGCTGCGGCACATCGCCAACGCCGACCTCATCATCGGCGCGGTGCTCATCCCCGGCGCGGCGGCGCCCAGGCTGATCCTGCGCGAAGACCTCAAGGCGATGCGTCCCGGTGCGGTCATCGTCGACGTCTCCGTCGACCAGGGCGGCTGTGTCGAGACGATACGCCCGACCACCCACGAGGACCCCACCTTCATCGTCGACGGCATCGTCCACTACGGCGTCGCCAACATGCCCGGCGGCGTGCCGCTCACCTCGACGCTGGCGCTGACCAACGCGACCCTGCCCTATGTGCAGCAACTCGCCGCCAAGGGCTGCAAACATGCGCTCCGCAAAAATACCGCACTGCTCAATGGCCTCAACATCATCGATGGGAAAGTGATGCACCGGAAAGTTGCCGAGGCATTTGGGCTAGACTACCACCCCGCGGAATCTGTTGTTGATTGAAGCGGTTCGACTCCGGTGCCTTTGGTATGACAACGCGCCTTTGGCATGTTGATGATTGTGTAAAATGCCGCAAAGGGGAGGTGTGATGACTGATAAAAGGTTGATTGCGTCTGTAGAGCAAATCGAATCGAAGATGTTTCTTATTCGTGGGCAGAAGGTCATGCTCAGTATGCATTTGGCAGAACTGTATGAGGTCGAGCCACGGGTTCTGGTTCAAGCCGTCAAACGCAACATCGAACGCTTCCCGGAAGATTTTATGTTCCAATTGAGTTCCGAGGAGTTCTCCAACTTGAAATCACAAATTGGGATTTCAAGTTGGGGAGGTGTTCGGACAGCGCCTTACGCATTTACCGAACAGGGTGTCTCCATGCTCTCCAGCGTCCTGCGCAGCGAACGCGCCATTCAGGCCAACATCGAAATCATGCGTGCTTTCGTGCGGTTGCGGCAGATGCTGGCCTCCAACGCCGAGCTTTCCCGCAAGCTGGCCACACTCGAAAAGAAATACGACATCCAGTTCAAGGCTGTTTTCGATGCCATACGCGAACTTATGACCCCGCTGGAACCCAGGAAGAAACGCCCCATCGGTTTTGCGCCGTGGAAAGAAAAATAAAACTGCACTATTTATACTGAACAAAACCATCTATGTTCGAACAAACCTTCAAGAATATCGACGACGCCCTCAGAAAAGAAGCTGGCTGCACCACCGAGCTGGACTACACCGAGCAGACCTCGTGGCTGCTGTTCCTGAAATACCTCGACGCGCTGGAACA
>DASTNS010000052.1:0-37242 GCA_035720625.1 Gallionella sp.
GCACCCCGCTGCAATGCGGCGATGAGCTGCGGATGGTTGGCCAGGCCGAGATAATCGTTGCTGCAAAATGACAGGTATGGTTTGCCATCCACCATGATGTGCGACGACTGCGGGCTGTCGAGCGTGCGCCGGCTGCGCAATAACCCCTGCGCGGCGCGCTCGTCGAGTTCACGTTGTAATTCCGTGAGCGGCATTTATCTTAAAAAAGCATTGAGCCACGGATTAACACGGATAGGCACGGATAAAAATCATGCGCAACAAACATGACTCATCCTGCCAATAAGCGTCTGCAAAAATCCATTTGTATGGTTATCCGTAAACATCCGTGTCAATCCGTGGCCGAATCGCCTTTAATGTTGATCGGCCAGCGGATACATGCCCAGTTTATCGAGCAATGCGCGATCCTTCTCCACATCCGGGTTGCCGGTAGTGAGCAATTGCTCGCCATAGAAGATGGAATTCGCGCCGGCGAGGAAACACAATGCCTGCACGGCATCGGACATCTGCTGCCGCCCGGCGGAAAGGCGCACGCGCGCCGTCGGCATGGTGATGCGCGCCACCGCAACGGTGCGCACGAAATCCAGCGGGTCGAGTTCTTCCGCGTTCGCCAGCGGCGTGCCTTCGACCCTGACCAGGTTATTGATCGGCACGCTCTCCGGGTAAGGGTTCATGTTGGCCAGTTGTGCGACCAGCCCGGCGCGCTGCGTGAGGCTTTCGCCCATCCCGACGATGCCGCCGCTGCAGATATTCATCCCCGCCTTGCGCACCCGCTCCAGCGTATCCAGCCGGTCCTGGTAGTCGCGCGTGCTGATGATGTTGCCATAGAACTCCGGCGCGGTATCCAGGTTATGGTTGTAGTAATCCAGCCCGGCTGCACGCAATTGCTCGGTTTGTTCGTCGTTCAGCATACCCAGCGTGGCGCAGGTTTCCATGCCCAAGTCGCGCACCGCCCTGACCATCTCCACCACGCTCTCCATATCTTCATCGGTCGGTTCACGCCATGCCGCGCCCATGCAGAAACGCCCCGCGCCTTTTTGCTGCGCGGCGCGCGCAGCCTCCACCACTGCGCTCACCTCAAGCATCTTGCGGTCTTCCACGCCGGCGGAATTAAACGCCGATTGCGGGCAATAGCCGCAGTCCTCGGTGCAACCGCCGGTCTTGATCGACAGCAGGGTGGAAAGCTGTACCGCATTCGGGTCAAAATACTCGCGGTGTACTTGCTGCGCGCGGTACAGCAGATCGGCAAACGGCAGCTTGAACAGGGCTTCCACATCGGGCACGCTCCAGCGTTGCGGTGTGACCGCCTTTTTGGTGGGGCGGATGAATTCTATAGTTTGTGTATTCATGGCGGCTTAACTGGGTATGATTCGGGTTGAACGGCAGCGGCGCATCATCCTTGAAAGGGCAACAGTTTGTCAATTTTTCGCAACGCTATTCTGAACATCCGCGCAGGAATTGAGCAGATTCTGCCCGCGCAACCCTGCGTGCTGTGCGGCAGCATGAGCCAAGACGGATTGTGGTGTGCGGCCTGCGGCAGCGCCTTACCCTATCTCGATGCGGCGCATTGCCCAACCTGTGCCCTGCCGGCCCCGGCTGGCGAAGTATGTGGGCAATGCCTGAAGCATCCGCCATTATTCACCCGTACCACTGCCGTATTCGGTTACGCATTCCCGCTCGACAAGCTGATCCAGGCAATGAAATATGGCGAACAGCTCGTGCTGGCATACGCCTTTGCGGAAAAACTGGCGCACCGCATCGACAAAAACAGTCTGCCCGATTGCGTCATTCCGATGCCGCTGCATCCGGCCAAATTACGTGAACGTGGCTTCAATCAATCGCAACTGCTCGCCGCCAAAATCGCCCGCGAGCTTGATCTTGATTTGCTGCCGGATGCCTGCCGGCGCGTACGCGACACCCCGCCGCAATCCGCCTTGCCGTGGAAGGAACGCAAGAAAAACGTACACGATGCGTTCCGCTGCGATACCGATCTGGCTGGCAAGCGCGTCGCGCTGGTAGATGATGTGCTGACCACCGGAGCCAGCCTGAACGCGCTCGCCGAGGCAGTGCAGGAACGTGGTGCGGTTGAAATCAGCGCGTGGGTGGTGGCGAGAACGCTGCCACGTTCAGGATTGAGGAGCGAGGATTGAGAATCGAGCAAAAACCACGGCCCCGCTTTTCGCTCAATCCTGCCTCAAAGCCCCCTGAGTTTCTGCTGCACAAACGCCTGCAATTCCGGGTTGAGTGTATTCGACTCGAGTGAGCGCCTGAACGCATCTCTGGCATCGTCGGCACGCTGTGCAGCCTGCAAGGAAATGCCATACCCCATCAGCCAGATACCATTATCCGGGACAAATTGCAGCGCAATCTGGTAATGGGTAATCGCCTCTTTGTGCCGATTTTGACGCTGCAACAATGCAGCAAAGAACGCCTGGTAATCAGCCTGCCGATCTGCATAAGGCAAGGTCTTCTCCAGAGTCACCGTTGCCTGCTCAACCGCTCCCCGCTCGACTTGCAAGCGCGCCAACAGCATTGCAAAGTTAACATGGTTGGGCCTGTTCTTCAGCCCCTCCTGCAACACGCGCTCGGCATCCACACCGCGCTTGCCCTCCAGCAGCAAAGCCACCAGTGCCTGGCGCGCCGCATCATGGCCCGCATCCAGACGCAACGCTGCCTCGTATCCTGCCACAGCATCGGCGATGCGCCCCTGCTGC
This sequence comes from Gallionella sp., assembly GCA_035720625.1. Classification (GTDB taxonomy): domain Bacteria; phylum Pseudomonadota; class Gammaproteobacteria; order Burkholderiales; family Gallionellaceae; genus Gallionella. Next base: position 2,712 of record DASTNS010000052.1, read on the forward strand.
ATCAACGCAGCCGCTTTATGAAACTCCGCATCGGCCTGTTGCACAAGGCTGATATGTTTCATCGGCTTGCCCTCGCCGCCTGCCGGTGCGTCAACCGCTGCTTTACCTCCCCCTGCGAGAGGGTCACTGCGCACCCCCGTAAAGGGGGCGCCGCCAGACGTTTGCCCTTTGGGTGGTCTTGGCGCAGGCAACGGGGCACCCACCGGCGGTGCCAATTCTGCACCAGTTTTTGCTGAAAGCAGATTACCTACCTTCGGTGTACTCCTTGCGGGGGTTGCGGGAGCAGGCGATTGGCCGAAACTCTGTTCCTCTGCAGCAAGCGGAGCCTGCACCGTGAATGCAAACAGCCCCGACGAAGCACCGCTCGAATTGATTACTTCTACCATCCACGTATCTGGCGACTTCCCTAAATTCGGGTTGATGACAATCTGCGTGGTACTCTGCGAACTGACAGGCCGCTTCGCGTAAACCTGCCCGTCTGACGTGCGCAAGGTCACCGTCGAGTCTCTCGCAAAATTGCTGCCATCGATTACCAACGGCTGCGGCATGCCGGTTGCAACCACCGGATTGGGACTCACACTGCTTATCACCGGCTGCACCGGCTTGTCCCGCAAACTTGAAGGCAGCGGCACCGAACTCAATTCAAAGCTCAGAAGCGAGGCCGGCGCAAGCTTTTCTACCGGATGCTCTTCAGCTAAAACGCCAGATATCGGCACAGTTACCGCTACGACGGCAGGCGGATGCTGCGCAATGCTCCCTGCTGCAACATTCGGCTTGTGCGGCTGTACCCGCCATTGCCATGCGGCAATCCCGGCTGCCAGCGCCAACCCCAATGCCAGTAAAGGCATGGCGGACTTGCGCTTGCTATGCGGCACAGCACGCACCATGGTCTGTTCCGATGCGGTGTGCGCACCGCGCTGTTCGAGCTGGCTGAGCACCTTATTGATAACGCTCATCGCAATATCCCGCTCATTGCAGGTGAGAGTAGTGGCCACTCATTGCAGCACCATCCACGCGACCCCCAGCGAGGCAGCCACCACCACGCCGGTTAACGCCATCGCCCAAGGCAGCCAATCGCGGCGCACTTCCGGCGTATCGACTGCCGCATCGCGAATGTGCCTGGCCAGCACCTGCTGCCTGCCCTCGCCGAATGCCAGCATCAATGCCTTGTGCGCCACGATGTTGACCAGCCTCGGTGTCCCGCCGGTAATGCGGTGCAGCTTGCCTACCGCACCTTTGCCGAACAGCGTTTCGCCAGTAAATCCGGCCACCCCCAAGCGATGGCGCAGATATCGCTCCAGCTCATCCTTGCGCAACCCTTGCAGGTCGTATTGAAAGCTGATGCGCTGGCGCAACTGGCGGATCGAGTTATGCCGCAGGTGCTCATTCAACTCCGGTTGCCCGAACAACACCACCTGCAGCAACTTGCGCTTCTCGGTTTCGAGATTGGTGAGCAGGCGCAACACTTCCAGGCTTTCCAGCGGCATCGCCTGCGCCTCATCCAGACACACCAGCGCACGCTGGCCGTTGCGCGCACAATCCAGCAACGCGCGCGTCAATCCTTTCAGCAGCAGATGTTGATCGGTATCTTTTTCCAGCGACACACGGAACTCTTCCGCCAATGCCAATAGTAAGCTCTTTGGCTCGAGATAAGGATTGGGAATATAGGCGGTGATGAAACGCGGTGCGGGCGGCGCATCTGCCGCTTGATCCTGTGTGCCGATCAGCGTGGTGGATTGCCGTCCCTGATCCAGCGTGGCGAGAAATTTGCGGCACAGCAGCGTTTTGCCATTGCCCACCTCACCGGTGATCTTGATAAAACCCTCTCCGTTGCGCGCCGCCACCAGCAGGGTATTAAGAGCCTCCTGATAACTCGAGCAAGCGAAAAAAAAGCTGGTATCAGGAGTCAGGCCGAAGGGCGGTTCGCGCAGACCAAAGTGTTGTAGGTACATCACTGCTTGGCAGCGGAACCTGCCATACCGTTGAAACGGTCACGACTTTGCGTGATGTCATTCGACCAATCCTTGTCGTTATCCACCACGGTAGGCTTGAGCAAAATCACCAACTCGCGTTTCTCATTGCGCTGGTTGGTTTGCCCGAACAGCGGGCTCTTCGACAAACCGGGCAAGCCGGAGCGATCGTCAAAAGTCGCCTGGCGCATCAACCCACCGATCGCCACGATTTGCCCATCCCGCGCGCGCACAATGCTGTCGGTTTCCGAAACCGAACTGGATGCCAGCGGCAAACTGAGCGAACCGGCTACGACACCGAAATCCACGGTCTTGGTCACAGTGCTGACTTGACTCACCGAAGGATGCACATGCAGGATGATCTCGCCGTTCTCATCGATGCGTGGCGTCACGTCCAATGCGATGCCGGAAAAAAATGGTTGCAGCGTCACGCTTGGTGTGGAGGTGGTTGCCGTACCGGTAGTGGTGGTGGTCGAGACGTTGGTGACGAAAAACTCATCCGTGCCGACCTTGAGCACCGCCTTCTGGTTGTTCAGTGTGGCGATACGCGGACTGGACAGTACGTGCACATTGCCCTGCGATTCCAGAAAATCCAGCAAGGCAGCGAAGTTGCTGGTCTGGAATGCCAATCCGAACAGCGTTCCAGCTGCGCCGCCGCCAGCCAAATTGGTCCCCGGTGTAACGGGGTTGAGCATACTTCTCGCTACCGTATTAGCCCCCAGATTCGTTCCGCCCGTTAGCGCGCCCGGCGTCAGTACGCCTGCGCCAGCCACACCCGGCACCATCGTTCCCCCCGGTGCAATTTGTCCGATGGATGTCCGGCTATTAGGGCTGTTCTTGAAGGCCGCCCAATTTACACCAGACTGGAAGCCGTCGTTCAGCTGCACTTCGACGATCTTGGCTTCGAGTATCACCTGCCGCTCGATGGAAATCTGCGAGGCTTTGAGATAGGCTGCGACATTTTTCAATTCGTCCGGCATGGCACGCACCACGATCACCCCGGACATCGGGCTGACCACCACGCTGCGGCCTTTTTCATTGCCAACGATGGCTTGCAACGATTGCCCCAATTCAACCCAGAAATCGGCGCTGCTGGTCGTGGTCACCTTGCTGCTGTCCTGGGGGCGCGTCCCTCCCGGTCCGGTAGTGGTCGTAACGGGTGCAGATCCTGCCGTGCCACCGGTCGGATTGTCCGACACCGAACCGGATGTAACACGCAACGAAGAAGTTCCCGCCCGCAATCCAGTCAGGTAATTCACCTGAAAAATCCGTGTCTGCAGCGTAATCGGCTGGATGTAAATGCGTGCGCCATCCACCTTGTAATCGTAGCCGTAAAGTTCGCGGATCGTTTCCAGCGCCTCGAATACCGTCACGTCTTTCAGATTCAGCGAAATGTTGCCGCTGATCTCGGGATGCAGCAACATGCTGTAGCGTGTGCCGGAGACTATCGCCATGAACACCTGATTGACCGGCGTATTGTTCACCGTCAAGTCGAATTTGGTCTCCAGCGGCTTGTTTTCCGCCTTCGGCATGACTACTGACAGCGGGGGCAGCAAGGCATTGTTTACCGCATCAGGTTTGCTCGGTTGCACGCTGTCTTGCGCCGCCTGATTCATTTCACGCTGGATGGCCTCCGCCGTTACGTTGCGGTTGCTCGGTGTCGCACAGCCTGCCAACAGCAGCACTGCGCTCAGCCACATCATGATTCTCATTTTTCCTCCTTGCGTTTGTCCGGTCTGGTTGTTTGTTTGCCGGATTGCACTTTGCCTGCGGGCGATTGCGGTTTTGCCTTAATTTCTTTTTGCGTAATTTTTACACTGGTCATTTTCACATCCGGGAACAGCGTCATCACTTGCCTGCCCTGCGCGCCCTGCAATACTACACTGCCTTCGTTCACCTCAATCAGCTTGGCATCGCCATGTTTGCCGCCCAATTCAACGGTTTCCCCGTCAATAATCGCAGCACGGCGGGTTTTGGAAATGATGACTGAATGCAAACCCGACGGCTGATTCTCGGTCGCTCCGCCTGCCTTCGCAGCAACCGGTGCGGCAATGCTGGCGGGAGGGCGGGTTGGATCGGGCAATTCTTCGGCAACCGCGATCGCCGAGAACAGTACCGCCACAACCAGGCAGGTCAAACGGCCAGCCATATCTTATCCAGACTCAAGGTGTACAAGGTCAGCATCAGCACTGCATCGGGGTATTGCTCTACGCTCAAATTCGCTTCCCCCCAGAACATCTGTGTCGGCATCTTTTCCAGCATGGCGAGATATTGCAACAAATCCAGATAACCGCCGCGCACGGTGATTTGCACACCGTGTTTGAAAATCTGCTTCTGGCCAGTATTGGCATTCGCTGCCGTTGCAGGTGGTGCGGCGCCCTCCGCAGCCTGGGGTTTCTCGATCAGCAAACTCACCGGTAAGGTCTTCAGCGCAACCAGTTGCAACTTACCATTTTTATTCAGCACCTGCTCCAGCAGCCCGGCCATTTTGTTCGGCTCGACCATGCGGTCGCGGCGGCTTTGCAAATAGTCATCCTGCGTCTGTAATTGCTGCTTGAGCTGCGCCAACCGATTGCGCAATGGAGAATGTTCATCATCGCGTTTGGCTTGCAACAGGTTTTGCACCTGCGCTTGCAGCTCCTTCATTTTTTCCTGCTGTTGCACCACTTGTGCCGATAACGCTTTTTGCTTGGTCAACAAGGGATCAAGCAACGTCGCGTTCATCAGTGCAATCACCACGAAGGCAGCGGCGGCAAAAATCATCACACGCTCGCGCAGCGACATATCGTCTATCTTGGTGCGCGCCAGCTCCCAGTAACGCCTCATTTTTTGACCTCACTGTCCGGACTGGAATACAAAGTAAATTCAACGTAACGCGCGGGTGCCGTGGGGGCAGGTCTTGCGCCTGCACCTGTACCAGCCCCCACGGTAGGCTGCTGCATTTGCAAGGTGGAGAAAGTCTTGCCGCGCATGATGCTTTCTTTGCCCAAACGCTGGATATACGCCGGCAGCAATTCCGGATTGACTACCGCGCCACTCAAGCTGATCTGCGCCGCATCACCGGTCACCTTAAAGCCGGTCAACCACAAACCCTGCACTATCTGGCGCGAGAAGGCGCGCATGTATTCCGAATAACCGGTGGTATTGCCTACCGCGCCGGATTTGATGGTCTCGATCAATTCAGCCTGTTCGGCAACCCGCTTTTCCATTCGTTGCACCTCATCCTGCAAGGCTTGATTGGCTTGCTGCGGAGAGAACTCGGCAGCATAGCGCGCCAGACGCGTCTGCTCGGCGTTGTGGCGTTTGCTGCTTTCTTCCGATTGCTTGTGAAGCTGACCGACCTGGTAAATCGCATAGCCGTAGAAAAGCAACGAACCTGCGATGATCATGCCCAGTGCCTGCAACATGGCCAGCAGCGAAAAATACTTGCGCTGCTTCATGAAAATCGGATTGAACAGATTGATCTGCTGACTCATAAGACGCGGCTTTCGTGACGCAATGCCGCGCCCAGCGTCGGCAAGGCATGGGCAACAAACTCGCTGTCAGACAGTGCCGGAACCGCGCTGATGTCCATCACTTGCGACAAGTCCAGCTTCTCCACTTCCACATCGCCCACCGATGCCAAGAATTCCACCAGCCCGGCATCATCAGGCGCGCTCACCAGCACGCGGCTCACTGCCATGTGATTAAACTGGCGGTCAAAGTAATCCAGTGACCGCTGCAACTCCAGCTCGACACGGCCGCGATATTGTTCGCGCAGATTCTCGTTGGCGTCCCGCAACTGTCCCATGCTGATTTCGATGCGCCGCGCCAAGTACAACTCCCCCCCTGCCGTAAACGTCAGCAGACCGCCGTTGTCGTCGAAAGCCAGCAATACCAAAGCCCGATCATCCTGCTCGAACAGCGCGGCGATATTGCGCTGCGCCATTTCGGGAATATCAATCACATCGAGTTCGATTTTCGCCTGCTCAAACAGCGCGATGCGTTTCTGAATGGTGTCATTCGCCGCGGCAATCGCATACATGGACTGCGCACGATCCGAACCATATTTACTGGCAGGAATCTGCAACACATCCACCGTGGCATCGTCGATGTGGAAATTCAAACCATCCTTGATTTTCCAGCGGATCGCCGTCTTCAGCTCATTGGCGGGGACATTGGGCGCCTCGACCAGCAACAGCTGATATTCGCCCGGAGCCAGCAGCGTGGTGAAATCGTGACTGCCGAGATTCGCTTCGCGGCGCAGCTTCTCCAATGAAGCCGCCGACACCGTGCCGGTCTCGTGGTATTCGCAACGCACCACGCTCGGCATCGCGCCGACAAACTTGATTTTCGCCAGATAAACCCCGTGTGAGCCCAAACCGATAGCAAACCAACCGTCAGCGTGGCCTGGGGTCTTGAATAGCGAGGAAATGAGCGGGATTTCCATAATTGACGTGAACTTAATTCAATAACTCATTGTTGTCAATAAATTTTCGCACTTTTTTAGCTCACCCTCCCCCCGCCACACACAAAAACTGCCAATCCAAGTGGATTGGCAGTTCAGCATCTCACCAGCAGTTTTAGCTCCAGCAAGCGTGTTTACGCGTATTCACCCTGACGGGTACAAGAGCCTTCGCTGACAACACGCTGCATGACAACCGTAGTTTTAGTTCCGGCATAACATGCTTCGCATATTAGCCTCCACTGGAATTACTGAAGCGGCACAGCCGCTTCAGTAATTTTCACGCATATAGATGAACTGGTTGCTGCCCTTATACACGCCGAAAGTGGCTTGTGCGGTCGGGTCTTTGTCATAAGCCGCTCCGGTCTGCAAATAAAGTTTCGCGGCAGGTATCGCGGCTTGGCAAGTTGTATCGCCGGTTGCGCCGCTATCCAGATCAACGCACAAAGCCACAACCCCCTTCGCTGCTGGTGTGGGCTTGGTCAGCGTCAGCGATCCCGCGCCCGAAGAGAATGCGCCGCCCACCGTGGCGCTGACGCCTGGAGGCGGAGAGGTAAGCTTAATATTGTTCGCAACCAGTGCCGTGCAATTGTCCGCAGCGTTAATCACAAACGCCGTGCCGTTCCAATATTGTGTCTGGATTGGAACCGACAGGTTGAGCAATTCTGAGCCATACGCGTTGGAAAGTTTCAGCCGCCCGAAGCGCAGGGAAACGCCGGTAGGATTTAGCGTCGGCAACGTGCCTGCGGATACCACTTCTCCGTCACTAACCGAAGCCACAACGAGCGGGATGTTGCTGGTATATGCGCCCACCAAGGAGTTAGCGTCTCGCGTATAGATGTATTGGTCACCTGCCGCAAGGGTATAGGTCAAGGTTCCGCTGCTGTTGGCAAGCGTGCCAGCCGACATCGAAGCGGCCAGCACCGTCTTCGTCACGCCATCTTTACCGTTCTGAGTGCCATCTGCTGTCGGCGCGGTGATTGTGACATTGGCAGCCGCGAGCTTCTGAAAAACGCCTTGGTAATTCTGAGTCACAATTACACCCGTGGCTGCATTTATAGCCTTGATGGTCAGCGATGGCAAAGCGCCGTAACCCATCGCCTGTCCGGTGTAGGTGAAGCTACCGGAAGCACAGGCAGCGGTCATCGTACCGTTGCTGCTTGTTGCCACGTCGAAGTGATCAGGGATAAAGCGGCCAAATGAAACTGCTATCTTGTTGCCAATTGAGCAGCCGATTTTATTGTTGACATCAAATGTATCGGCCAAGTTGGCATTACCGACGGTATCGGTCACGCAATCGCAACTATTGGTGGCCGCACAGCCGAGAGGCTGATCAACACTGGTGTAGCCATCATCACGGAATGCCCCCGCAGCGGCATACAAGTAACCGACCTCATTCCAAGTGGCGTTATTGCTTTGTGCCGGCGAAGCATTCGCCTGCACTGCCGGGCTGACCGTAAGACTTCCCACCGCACCGCCGCTTTGCTGCGTCGAGCCATTGCTAGGCAATTGCGCGGTCAGCTTGGTGGTATCCAGCGTCAGCGTGCCCGTATAGGCATCGGTCGCGCCGGTTGTGGTTGTGGCACCGATAGTGAATGCCGTACCCGCCTTGATGACCGGGGTGGCCGTGGCTGAAGGTCCGACTGCATTCGCTGTAGTCGTCAATGTCGCGGCACCGGGGCGCACCGAAAAATTATCCGCCGAACAACCCTTAATGGACGTTGCAACATCTGTCACCCGGCAGCGCAGGTCAGCATAGGCCTTGCCGACCGTCATGCTGGCTGTCGTCTTGCGCCCCAGATTGGCTGCAGTGAAAGTAAGGGTCTGTGAAATAGCGGGGGTAAGGATGGTACGACTGGCGCAAACAGTTGCGCCGGCGCCATCCACCAGCTCTACCGTTACATCCTTATTGCCGGTAGAGGCGTAGGTCGTTTCCACCGTACCATCCGCTTTCAGGGCAACCACATCGAAGCTGAAAGCTGTTCCGGCGAGTTTGGTGTAGAGGGGATTTCGCGTTGGAGAGACGGGATTGGGCGTGTAAGTCACTCCCGTTTCAACGCAATCAAAATTAGCGGGGGGCGTGACTGGAGGGCAGCTATGCAGCACCTGAGCCGGAGTGGTAGAGATCAGCGTGTAATCGATCGGACAGGTGGAGGTAAGCGTGACTGTGCCGGTGGTAACAGTAACCACCGTCACATTGGTTGCCAGTGTGATGTTTGGACTCACTGCACTAACCGCCAAGTTATTGAAGGCGACAGGGTTGGCACCGCTGATGGTTTGCGCGGTTGCGCCATTTAACGTCACTGTCGACCCGGTGTTGGTAAATGTCCCGGTCGCGTCAAAATTACCGCTGACTGTGTGATTGAAAGTACCCGCAGTGAAAGTGGTGCCGGTTCCGATGGTGAAATTGCCGCCCACCGTGAGTGCGCCGGTGGGTGCGGTGGTCGCTGCGCCGGACATGGTGAAATTACCATTGATAGCGGTAGCACCCATGGTTTTTGCGGCGCTACCGCTGAGCGTCAAGCGGTAATACGCGGGTGTTGCACCGCCGGGCGGCTCCACCGTTTGACCCGCGCCGTTGTAATTAACCGTATTGCCGGTTGCGCTCGCATTCAGCACCCCCGTAGCCATCGGTGCGTTCGTGCCGGCGTAGTTCAGTGTCGAACCTGCCGCGTTGACCCAAATGGATGTTGTCGCATTGGCTCCGGTCAACGCGGCGGTTGTGGTTTTATTTATTATTCCATTGTTGGTGACGGTAGTTGCAGCAGAGAGGGTGGTCGGGCTGGCGATGGTCAGGTTGGCGGTAGCCAGGATAGTTTTCGCGGTAGTGATCGAGAGAATACCCGTCGTGGTGGTGATCGAACCCGTGCCATCAATCGTCGCCGCGGTGCCGCTCAATGTGATATTTCCCGTTGTGCCGGTGATTGCGCCATTCACCACTAAATTCCCAGCAACGCCCAGTGTGCGTGTGTTTTTAGCGAGTGTTCCAGATGTCACCGTCAGCGCCCCGGTCATGGATGAATTGCCAAGCATAGTTACCACTCCGGCAATGTTGGTGTTGGCGATGGTGACGTTGTTGTAGGTCGTGTACGTACCCATGCTTTGCGCCGCCACAGTGCCGTTGAAATTGATGGTGCCGGTGTTGGTGGTGGTGAGCGTGCCGCCGCTGGCGAAATTTCCGCCCACATTCACCATGCTGGCGCCCGTTGAAACAAATTGGGCATTGGCTGCCGTCCCGGCGAAGGTGATGTTGCCGGTGGTGGTGATAGTACCGGTGCTTACCGTTACCTGGGCAATGCGACTCCCGTTAGCACCGGTAATGGCAATACTTCCTGCATTAAGGGTACCGGTGTCGACATTAAGGATGCTTGTGCTATTGACAGTCGGGGCTGTCATCGAAACCGCACCGCTCACAGTCAGTGTCTGACCGGTCATTGTGAGATTGCCTGGTGTGGCGCCCGCAGTGAAGGTGAGGGAGGCAATGGTAAATGGTGGCGCGGCTGTTAGCGTGATGGTGTTTCCCGGGCAAATGGTTGCCGTATCCGCAGTGTTGGTTGAGCCGGGATACGCAGCGCCCGCCGATGCCCCTCCACAGGCGACGGTTGACCAAGAGCCGTTGGCGTTCCAGTTCACCGGGCCAGCCACTCTCGTGAAGTAGGCCGCTGCAAATGCAGATGGCGAGAACAGCAGCAGCAAGCCGGCGAACGACAGCAATAGTGCAAACGACTTGGCGAGCCTGCTCATGGCTATTCCCGACGCACCAGCCAGTGCGCTGGGTTGCCCGCACTACCCGTGCCAAAAATATTACGCTGCATTGCCTTCATATACCTTCTCTCCACCTAACCAAGCCATCTGATCTGGCCGCACTTCGCCCACTGTACCGCCTGAATAATTATTGCGCGATTGTAACCGTCATCTGCCGTTCGACGTAGCTCGGCGTAGCCACCGTGCCCTGCGTTGCAGTCGAAGTCAATTGATACACCGTTATGGTCGCCGCGGCCTCGCTGTGCGCCGTTGCACTGCACTGTACGTTTACGTTAAACCCAGCCAACGTATTCGGTAAAGGAGAAACTACCTGTGAGGTCGCGCCCACCCGACAATTGGTCGCAAATGCGGCTGTGGACGCAGGCAACACCTGATACGCGCCCCACTCTATCCCCGCACGTGCCGCTTGGTACGCGCGCACGCCCATCACATCCAGTGCGGAACTCTGCTGTTGCGTAGTGGAAAGCGTCACGGCAAAGGTGCCGAGTGCGGCGATCACCACCAGCAGGAAGATCGCGGAGACCAGGCTGAATCCACGCACCCTCTCCCTAACCCTCTCCCGCGAACGGGAGAGGGAATATCTCCCCTCTCCCAATTTGGGAGAGGTGCAGGGGGAGAGGGTTTGTTTTCTGATCATGGCGCGTTATTCACATGGATTTCGTTGTACAGGCTGACGCTTTCGCCGCCGCTGGTAAGCGTCAGCCGCACCGCCAGCAGACCGAAGCGCTGATTGGTCACGTCGTAGTCGATGGTGCATGCGCTGACTTTGTCGGCGAGCAACGCCTTGGTGGCGCCCAGCGTATGGGTAAAGCCATAACCCCAATATCGCATCAGCTTGCCTGTGCCATCCCCCGCAGCCGATGTCCCGACCGTTTCGCACGCGAAGGTGACCGCCTGTTGGATGCCGTCCACCACCTGAAAACGCTGGCTGTCCAACTGGGCAAAGGCGGGTAGCGATGCCGCACCTGCCATGGTGATATTTTGAACAGCCCCCACCGCGCCTACCGCAGTTGCCTGGCGCAGTACCCCTGTCGCACTCGTATCATACGGAGGCACGGCATCTGACTGCGTACTGCCTACCACGATGTAATCATTAGCAGCAACCGCTATTGGTGACCCGATCACCTCAAAGCAGGTATCCGCCGGTGCCGGCGCAAAAGCAAGTTCATCGCCCGCACCACCGCACCCACCCGCACCACCGGCTGCAAACGCCCGATAACGCCCACCGGTCTTGGTGGGCAAAAACTCGATATTAAAATTCGGCGCCACGCCGGTCACCCGCACGCTATTCGGCACGGCAGTGCGCACATCGCGCACCATGCGGTGCAGCGCGGTATCGGCGATGTCGGTCAGCTCGGCGCGGCGCGCGACATCCATGTATTGTTGAATCGGTGCCTTGAGGAACACCGCGACGATACCGCCGATGATGCCGGTGATGACGATCACCATGATCATCTCGACCAAGGTAAAGCCGGATTGCCGGTTGTGCCGCGTACACATCAGTAAGCCGTCCTGTAACCGGAAATTTCAATCGGATTGCCTTGCGGATCAGTCACGGTCACGGTGATCAGCACCGCGCTCCCTGCCGCAATCCCACCCAAAGCTGCATTGGCGACGGTTACGTTCGTGTTATAGCTTCCCAGCCCGGTGATGGGCGCTACGCCGCTAACCGGAAAAATGCCGGACGTAGCAAAAGTGTTGTAGTCGCTGACGATGTGATAAGCGGATGCACGATTCGCCTGCGTCACTGCGGCTGTCACACCGGAGGCGGAAATGAAGTCCTGCAACTCGATCTCTTCCAGCAACGATTCCGCTGCCGCCAGCGCCTGTTTACGGATCAGCGGATCGGCGCTGCCTCGCGTCACCGTATTCATCACCAGCAGAATACCCGCCAGCGCGACGCTGACGATGACGATGAACATGATCAGCTCGACCAGGCTGATGCCGCGCTGTTTGGCAGCACTCATGCCGCGCTTTTCTTCCCGTTCCACATGCGTAGTCGCTGCAAACAGCTGCTGTATTCGTAACTCGGCGTTTTCCAGCAGTTTCGGGTTCTGCTCATAAGCTGTCAGGAGGAATCGACGATTCGCCTCGATCTCCTGCAGCAAGCGATAATTTTGTTCAGCCGTTTTCATTGTTGCGCCTGGAGCTTCCTCAATTCCTCGATATCAACGGCGTCTTTGCCACGCCCGGTTCCTGTTTTCATCGCAATCAAATGCGCTATGGAAGCCACCGGGATATCGATCGGACCCACTTTGACCAGCGTGGCATCACGTCGCAACTCGGAAAACGAAACCTTCGGCCTGACCAATACATCCAGCACCGTCGCCATCGTTTCATTACCACGCAAGCTGAACGCCAACATCCCCTTTTGCGAGCAGCCGCTGTGCGGCTTGCCTGCTTGACCCATTTCGCGATACCACTGCTCGATCAATTTGGGTTGCGCCAGCGATTCAAGCGGAACGGGAATGGTTGGGCGCAAACCAGCAGCCTTGGCGGCAGACATAAATCGCTGCAAATTTTCATCATCCATCGCCACCACAACATCCACATCCATCGTTACGCGCTGATAACCATGCAACGCGACAGCAAGCCCTCCCACCAGGACGAACTCGACCATCGCCTCATCCAGCATCTTGAGTAAATCGAACATATTCATGGCATGGCACCTGTTTCGGGATCAGTGCACATAGCCGGTCTCCGCCTCGATGGTAATCGTGGTTGTGCCAATACTCGCCGTAGTTGCGGTACTTGGCCGCCCCAGCGCATCAAAAGTTACACTGGCAGGTGCCATCGAAAATGTAACCCCGGAAGGCGCGTCGACATAATTCACGCTGCTCCCTGGTAAATTCAGGGCCGTATCGCAAGAAGTGGTAACCGTTACGGTCAGGGTGAGTCTGGCCGGACTGGCTGTGTAAGCCGCGCAAACATTGCGATGCTGCGCAATGGCGACCTTTTGCGCATAGCGCAACGAAGCCTGCACCTGATTGGCAAAACCGCGTGACTGAAAGATATTGGTATCAAAAAAACGCGGCGCAACCACGGCAGCAAGAATGCCGATGATGACCATCGTCATGACCAGTTCGACCAGCGTGAAGCCGCGCTGATGTTTATCCACGCGCGAACCGAATAGCCACATCTCGGCCTGTGCACCGAGGAAATGTTCGGTCTCCTGCTTGATCGATTCGATTTGCCCGGAACTCAAACGCATGTCCTATATGCCCTTCAGGAACGGAATTGGGACAGGTGCGCAGTGTAACAAAAAGCGCAAATAGCGGGCGAAAAACAAGGGAGGCCGAAGCCTCCCTGTGTTTTTTGTACAACGTTTTCTTCAGGTACATACCAAACATGCGGCGCAATACCCGTTGGTTATTGCGCCCTACGCGGGCTGCCCATATTATTTTTGATTAGCAGCCCGTATCAACCTTGGTAATTGTCGGTACGGCGCTCGCACCAATATTGGCATACACAACTTGGCAAGTGGTTGGTGAGCCAGCCCCAGCAACTTGAGCAGTGCCCCCAGTGACCGTATAGCTAGGACCTGATACACCTGCCAGTGCCATGATGTCAGCATCTTTGGGGTAATGATTGGCATCCATCGTGTATGAAGTTCCTTCGACGGAGATAACGGTACTACCCGCAGCCAACGCCGACCCATGAGCCATTAATGATGCAGCGCGAACCGCACCTTCCGCGCCCGACAACGATGCCTTGCGAGCATCAACCGCCAGGTTGGAAAACTTTGGTAGCGCAGTCGCCGCCAAGATTCCCAGAATCACGATTACCATGATCAGTTCTATCAGGGTAAAACCAGATTGTTTTTTCATTTTCATTCTCCTAAAAATTCAGGGCCACAGCCCCACTTATTGAAAACCTTCACTTCGCCTGCCAAGCCCTTGCCGCAGCAAGAATTTCACAGAGCGGGCGCACTGTAACCCAAGACTGGCAAGCGCGCAACCATACAAGGAACCGGTCGAACACTCCCGCTACATCAACATGCGAAGCACGGCAAAAAACAGGTAGATGCTGCCCAACAGCAACAACCAGCCGAGCCGCTTGGCATGGCCCGCGACAAATTGTTCCACTTGATCGCGCGAAATCGCCAGCGGCTTGGCGGCACGGCGCCAGGATATCCACCGGTTGGCTTCTTCTTCGATACCGCGCAGCAGGCTGGGACGCAGCCAGAGAAACAAACCGACAAATAGCGCAACCACCGCACCGACCAGCGAGGCAAGCGCCAGTGCATCCAGCAATATGTCCAGCTGCCAGCTTGGCGCATAACCGGCCAGGCGTTGCAGGGCAATTGGCTTGTCGAACAGCAAGCCAAAGTAAACGAGGATGTAACACGCGCCAAAGACGATCAATATGCCCAGCGGGCGATGGTGCTGATAAAACCAGTGCTCGATACTGACGCTGCGATCCAGCCATTGATCCAGATGACGCGTGGAGATCCAGCGGTTCGCCACCCGGTTGATACGCACCATAAGATGCGGCCTGAAGATGAGCAACAAGGAAACCGCAACGCCCATCAATGAGCCAACAATCAAAAAGATGGCAAGCGACTGCCATAAAATGATATTGATTAAGTTAGTGTGCATTCGCTTCCCTCTCCCGTTCTGTTCATCAAAACCACGAGTACGGTTCGACCGGCTCGAGCAGCGTGCCAGTCAGCTCGGCAGGCGCGCCTTGCAACGACGGCAGACGCGAGGACTCATAGTTCACGGCAACGTGAAAGCGTATCCATTTCTTGCCGTCTTTGCCCGGTTTGAAGTAATTGGTGTTGCGCACCACATAAACCAGTTCGCGCGTCTTGAGATCGAATACCCAGTTGCCGGAATCCACGGACAGCGGGGTAGGGTCATAAAACTCGCCAGAATAGTTGCGTGGTTTTTTCTGCAACCAGTTCATCGGATTGTCCTGCGCTAATGCCGCCACATCGGAAGGCTTGCCACGTGTCTGTATCTGCCCGTATTGCAGGGTCAACGCGCTTTGTATCGCACCCGCCACCTGCTCCATGGCAGTCTTCTCAGCCTGTTCCTGATAGAACAGCACGCGATCAAGGAACAGCCCCATCATCACCACGATGATGATGATAACCACGATCAGTTCGATGAGGGTAAAGCCCTTTGAGGGTCGGGGAGTGAAGGTTGTGGATTGAGTAAAAACCATACCCTTTGATGGCCGAAGAGCATGAAGCGTGGAATCACCCTCTCCCCCAGCCCCTCTCCCGCGAGCGGGAGAGGGGAGCACGATCCTCGATCCTCGATCCTCCATGCTGAATCTCATCGGTGCATTGCCGCTTTACCGAGATCCCACATCGGCAGGAATACGCCGAGGGCGAGGATCAGCACCAATATGCCAAGAAATACGATCAGGATTGGCTCAATTTGCGAGCTAAGGGTCTTTACTTCATATTCGACCTCGCGCTGGTACATGTCGGCAACCTCGAACATCAATCCATCCATATCGCCACTTTCTTCGCCGACCGCAATCATCTGCAATACCACCGGATTAAACACGCCGGCGGCGACTGCAGTGCGCAGGATGCTCTCGCCACGCTCCACACCATCGCGCATCTGCTCGATGCGGCTGCGCATGAATTCGTTATCCACCACCATGCTGACCACATTCATACCCTGCAGAATCGGCATCCCGCTCTTGAAGGAGAGCGCCATGCTGCGCGCGAATCGCGCCAGGGTGGATTTGAGAATAATCTTTCCGGCAATCGGCAATTTGAACTTGTACCTGTCCCACCTGTATCGGCCATCCGGCGTATTGATATAAAAACGGAAACCCAGTACCGCGCCAATCAGTATCGCCAGCATCAGCATCCAGTAGTCCACCATGAAGCCGGAAAAGCCGATCAGCATCTTGGTCATGATTGGCAGCTCTGCATGAAAGCCTGCAAACACCTTGGCAAATGCGGGGATCACAAACAGGTTGATGACCACAATGGCGATCGCCATCGCCAGCACCACGAAGCCGGGGTAGCGCATTGCGGTCTTGATGCGTTCGCGCATATCTCGCTCGAATTCCAGATGGTCATACAGGCGGATGAAAGTTTCGTCCAGCATGCCGGTCATTTCGCCGACCTGCACCATGCTGACGTAGAACGGCGAGAAAACCTTGGGATGGCGGCGCATTGCAGTACTGAGTTCGCGCCCGCTGTCGAGGCTCTCGCGCAAATCCTGAATCATCGCGGCAAAGGTTTGGTTCTGCGTGGATTCCTGCAAGCCCGCCAATGCGCGCATGATCGGCACGCCGGCTTTGAGCAGGGTGTACATCTGGCGGCTGAACAACAGCACATCCATCGGGGTGACGGGCTTCTCGGTGAACAGCCGTTTGAGCCAGTCCGGTTTGCCCCCCGTATTTTTTGTTATGCCACGGAACGGTTTAATGTCGGTGGGCGTGATGCCGGTATTCATCAGCTGATCGGCAATGGCGCCGCTGTCATCGCCGTCCAGCGTGCCTTCCACCAGATCACCGCGCCCATTGCGCCCCTTGTAGGCAAAGACCGCCATTAATCCTCTACCTGATTACTGATGCGCATCACTTCGGCGACCGTGGTGTGGCCTTGCTTCATTTGCTCAAGCGCGTGATCGAGAATGGTCTTGCCGTGCATATGCTGGCGCGCGACTTGCATGAAGTGGGTGGCGCTATCGTGTGCGGCAGCCTCGACCATCTCGCGCCCCATTTCCAGCATTTCAAACACACCCATGCGGCCGCGATAACCGGTGCCGTTGCAATGCGAGCAGCCGCGTCCGTGCAACAACCCGCCCCACTGCTCGGGCGGCACACCCTCGGTCTTCAACCACTCGCTTTCTTGCGCGGTGGGAGTATGTGGCTCGCTGCAGCTTTCGCAGACACGCCGCAACAACCGCTGCGCCAACACCGCCTGCACCGAGGAAGCCACCATGAAGCGCGGCGTGCCCATATCCACCAGGCGGAACAACGTGCCGGCGGCATCGCGGGTGTGCAGGGTGGAAAATACCAGATGTCCGGTCATCGCTGCACGCAGCCCGATCTGCGCAGTTTCCGCATCGCGCATTTCGCCGACCAGAATCACGTCCGGGTCCTGGCGCAAGGCCGAACGCAACACACGCGCAAAAGTCAGGTCGATCTTTTCGTTGACCTGCACCTGATTGATGCCGGACAGGCGATATTCCACCGGGTCCTCCACGGTGATGATTTTTTGTTCGATGGTGTTGATCTCGGCCAGCGCGGCATACAGGGTGGTGGTCTTGCCGCTGCCGGTCGGGCCTGTGACCAGCACCATGCCGTTGCTGCGCCGGATGATTTCGCGGAAGCGTTTCAGCATGTCGGGCGGTATGCCCAACTTATCCAGCCCGATCATCCCGCCGCTTTGTTGCAGCAAGCGCATCACCACCGCTTCGCCGTGTTGTGTCGGGCAAGTGGCGATACGCACATCCACGCGCTGGTCGCGCACCCGTACATTGAAGCGTCCGTCCTGCGGCAGCCGCTTTTCGGAAATATCCAAGCCAGACATCAGCTTGAGGCGCAACACCAGCGCGGGTGCAATTTTGTTATCCGCTTCAGTTTGCAAATGCAGCAAGCCGTCGATACGGAAACGAACCTGCAAACGGCCTTCCTGCGGTTCGATATGAATGTCGGATGCGCGGATCTGCACAGCATCGTCGAACAGGGTCTGCAGCAACTTGACCACCGGAGCCTCTTCCATACCGACGGTATCGGTCAGTGCACCAAAGTCCACGTAGGTATCGCCCAGATCTTCGCTGAGCTCACGCGCCAATCCGGTGATTTCCTCGGTGCGGCGATAACCTCGATCAATGCTCTCCAGCAACTGCCCTTCGGTGACGACCGCTATATCAATATCATGCTTGAGAATGCGCGCGATTTCGTCGAAGGCGAACAAATCGGTTGGGTCGGCCATGCCGACCAGCAGCATGCCATTGCGCTCTTCCAGCACAATCGCGCGGAACCGCCGTGCCTGATTTTCCGGCAGCCGCCGGACCTGCTCGAGGTTAATGTTGTAATACTTGAGATTGATATAGGGAATGTTGAGCTGTTTGGCCAACGCTTCGGAAATCTGCTCTTCGGTGACGAAGGCATTGTCTGCCAGCACGCGCCCCAGCTTGCGCCCGCTGTGCTTTTGCTGCTCAAGCGCGAACTTGAGCTGGTCTTGCGATATGAGCTTCTGCTGAACCAGCAAATCGCCCAAGCGAATTTTCTCCGGACGCGCCATAATTCCCTCCCCCGAATATTTTTATTGCGAGCTAACCTCGACAAGGGCGGAAGTTAGCCGTTTTTCCCGGCACTGACAAGCCTTACAAGGCATTTTTTATGTTTCATGTGATTCTGTACCAACCGGAAATCCCGCCGAATACCGGCAACATTATCCGCCTGTGCGCCAACACCGGGTGCCAATTACATTTGATCGAGCCGCTCGGCTTCACGCTGGAGGACAAGCAACTCGTCCGCGCCGGACTGGATTATCACGAGTTTGCGGCATTGCGCGTGCATGATACTTTGCAGGATTGTCTATCGGCATTCGATCCGGAACGCGTTTTTGCGCTGACCACCAAGGGTTCGCAGCCACTTCACGCGACCTGCTACCAGGCGGGGGACGCATTTTTATTCGGCCCGGAAAGCCGCGGCCTGCCCGCCGGGGTGCTGGATCAATTCGATACCGGGCATCGTGTGCGCCTGCCGATGCTGCCGCATAGTCGCAGCCTGAACTTGTCGAACACGGTGGCCGTGGCGGTGTTCGAGGCGTGGCGGCAGTGCGGCTTTGACGGGGGCTCGTAGGGGCGCGATTTATCGCGCCCTTTTTCTGCGGGTTAGATCAGGGTGCGATTTATCGCGCCCCTGCGGTTCATTGATTGAATTCCAGGTTCGGCGTGCGATTCAACAATTCGGCGACGACTTCTGCAACAGGAATATGCTCATAAAGAATGCGATACACGGCCTCACAGATCGGCATTGCAACGCCCAGGCGTTGCGCAAGGTGATGCACCTCGCGCACCGTGTAAACGCCTTCGGCAACGTGCCCGAGCCGGCGCAATATTTCGGGCAGATCGTGCTGCTGCACCAGCAACAGACCGACCTGGCGATTGCGCGATAAATCGCCGGTGCAAGTGAGAATCAAGTCGCCCGCACCGGACAGGCCGCCCAGCGTCTCGGGACGCCCGCCGAGTTTCAGGCCGAGCCGGGTAATCTCGGCCAGGCCGCGCGTCAGCAAGGCGGCGCGCGCGTTATAGCCCAGCCCCATACCGTCGCAAATGCCGGCGGCGATCGCCATCACGTTCTTCACCGCACCGCCGACTTCCACGCCGGCCACATCGTTGCTGGCATAGATGCGCAAATGCGCGTGATGCAGGGCTTGCGCCGTGCGGTATGCAAACTCCTCGTCAGCAGAGGCGAGCGTCAATGCGGTCGGCAGGCCGCGCGCGACTTCCTGCGCAAAACTGGGTCCGGACAACACGCCGCGACAAAATCCTTCCGGCAATATTTCAGCGGCCACCTGGTGCGGCAACAGCGAAGTTTCCGCTTCAAAGCCCTTGCATACCCACACTACATCGAGGCACCGCCCGGACAGCGCCACCTGTTGCAGCGTCGCCCGCAACGCAGCGGTAGGAACGGCAACGATCGCCAATTCGGCTTCGCCCAATGCAGCGGAGAAATCCGCGCTCAGCTCGAGATTGTCAGGCAGCGGAATATGCGGAAGATAGCGCTGATTACGGCGTGTGGCGCGCATCGCTTCGATTTGCGCGGCATCGCGCGCCCACAGCGTAACGCGATGATTGGCAGCCAGGCTAATGGCGAGCGCCGTTCCCCATGCCCCCGCACCGATGACGGTAATGTTCATTTGTTCAATCTAAATATGGGAGTGGAAAATGGGAAGTGGTGAGTGGGAAAACCACTGCCTCGATTTTCACTCGATCCCCGATCCTGAATCCTGATTCTACTCGCCCCAGACTTCGGTGCTGCGCACATAGCCGACATCCCCGTCTTGATGGCGCACCTTGACCCAGCCGGTGCCGGTTGATTCAAGACGCTCCAATGCCACCTGCTGACGCACCTGGAACAGGCGTGCTGAACCTAAATCGGGTTCGGCGCGCACATCCAGCAGCAGCGGCAGCGCAAACACATAACGCTTGCTGCTCAGTACGCGCTTCTCCATCCAGTACAACACGCCGGAACGGTCGCGCACCTTGACCCAATTATCCAGCGTGACAACCTGTTCGAAAGGCATGTAGCGATTCACCACGAACAACTTTTTCGCCTTGACCGAAGGCGCGTCGTAAAGTATCGCGCTGCTCTCGCTGACTGACACATAATCCACCGCATACGCCGCACTTGCGCCATAAAACAGCGCAGATAGTGCAGTCAAACTCAGCGTACCCAGTAATTTCATCAGTGTGTGGTCGTTGTGGCGGCCTGCGCCTGTTGCTGTTTCTGTTGGTGATAAAGCACATCGAAGTTGATCGGATTCAGCAACACCGGTGCAAAACCGGCGCGTACCGCAACATCTGAAACCACTTCGCGCAAATACGGGAACAGGATGTTCGGGCACATCACCGCCAGAATCGGCTCCAACTCTCCGTCCGGCATATTGCGCACCTCGAAAATACCCGCCTGCTTGGCTTCGATCAGGAACATCACTTTCTCAACGATCTTTGCCGTTACTGTGGCGGTGATGGTCACTTCATGCAAGCCCGTCTCAATCGTCGCGGCTTGAGTGTTCAACTGCACATTGATTTGCGGATTTTCACGTTCCAGGAAAATCTGCGGTGCGTGCGGGATCTCCAGCGAGATATCCTTCACATAGATTTTCTCCATGTTGAACATGGGTTGAGCATTTTCTTGAGCGTTCTCGGTCATATTGTTTCCTCAGTAATTATTTTGCCAATAATGCGGTCAGCTTACCGGCATGATCGAGCGATGCAAGCTCGTCATAGCCACCGACATATTCGCCGCCGATATAAATTTGCGGCACGGTACGCCGTCCAGTTTTTTCCATCATTGCCACACGCAATTCCGGTTGCAAATCGACGCGTACCTTTTCAATCTCCTGCACACCCTTGCGCTGCAACAACTGTTCTGCACGGACGCAGTACGGGCAGGCTGCGGTGCAGTACATCAACACCTTTGCCGTCATTTCTTTAAAGGCAAATTAGCCTTCTGCCAAGCCATTACGCCACCCGCCAGATTATAGGCCTGGGTGAAGCCTTGCTTGCCCAGCATCACACAAGCCTTGCCGGAACGGTTGCCGCTGCGGCACACCACCACAATCGGCTGCTCCTTGTATTTTTCCAGCTCGCCAACACGTTCATTGAGCTTGCCGAGCGGAATCAGCGTGGAATTCAAAATATGCCCAAGCTTGTATTCGCCCTCTTCGCGCACATCCAGCACCAGCGCGTTCTTATGGTTGATGAGCTGCAAGGCGGCGGTGTAATCCACTTCCTTGATGCCGCGAATGCGGTTGCCAAACATCGACCAGAACAGCATCCCGCCGCTGAACAAGGCGATGAAAATCGGAAGAATATTACTGATAACGAACTGCACGCGTATGCTCCTGTTCTTTTTGGAGGGCGAATTCTAGCAGAGCGGAAAAATGCTCGGGGTCTTTCTCGGCCAGCCAGACCAACTGCCGGTGTGCATCACCGTTCCCCGGATATGACCAGATGGCTTGCTCTAGAACCTGCCTGGCCTGCTCAAACTGACCGTCCTGCGCCAAAAAAAACGCTTGCCGATAGGCCACCTGAGCAATCGGGACAAAGCGCATGACGTTGGCGTTCAGCGCGAGCTTTTCTTTGAGATGGTCGGTATTCACCTCGGTGTACGAACTCATGAATAATTCGGCATAGGGAGACAGCAGCGACCCGCCATGTACCGCGATCAAGCCATCACGGGTACGCTGGTAGGCTTCGGCGACATTGCCGGAAACCGGGCGGATCGCCAAGGTATCTTTCAATTGCTGATAACCGCTGCGCAACTGTAGCAGCGACAGCAACCCCAACAACAAAATCATCACCACGGACATGCGGCCCACGTTACGCAACTCGAGGCGATAGTGCGTTTCATCCAGCGCACCCAGCAGAATCGCCGCAACCGCCACAAAATAGGTGTACCACAGCGGATATTCAAGCAAACTGTGGATAGCCAGCACGCCCAACGCGGCGTAGCCCCACCAGTGCGCCGCACTCAGAGTTGCGCGACGCAGGCCGTATAGCCAGACGCCCAGCGCGGCAAACAACACCAGCACCCCGGCGGTGCCCGCCTCAGCGGCGAACTGGAAAATAAAGTTATGGGCGTTATTGTAGAGTCCGGAAATGTTGCTCGGGCGCAATACCGGCAACAGCTGGAAGTGATGCCAGGCGAACTGCCCGAAGCCCACACCCAGCCACGGTGACTGAGCGAATATCAGCCATGACTCGCGCCACAGATACAGACGAATGCTGCCGGACGCGGCATCACCGAACAACCGCTGCATGGTGTCGATGCTGCTGTCCGCGCCGGCCAGAAAGGGCAATTGCACGATCAAATGCATCAGGCAAAAACCTGCAATCAACGACAGGTTGTAACGCAACAATGGCCGCAACCCGGCATCGCGGCGCGTCCACCACCATGCCAGCCCGCTCATCATCAGCAAATATAGCCAGGAACTGCGTGAGCCGCTCAAAGTCATCACGAATAACAACGGCACGGCCAGCAGCACTACATAGCCTGCCTTCAGCTTGTGTTGTTGGAACAGCAAGCCGAGCGAGATCAAACCCAGCGCGACGTAGTTGGCGAAATGGTTGGGCTGTGCCAGGTTGCCGTACACACTGGATGAGATTTTCAGCACCACCACCGAATCCAGCGGCGTGTGCCAGCGATAATGCTGCAGCACGCCGAGCAAGGCACTCAGTTCTGCGCCGACCAACAGAAAACCGGCCAATACGATGGCCAGTTTCTCGATGCCGAAACAAGTGCGCAACCTTGCCCCGAGCAGCATCAGCAGCGCGGCGAACAACAGGTATAAGATGTACAGCAACCCCTGGTCGAAATAGGCGACCTTGTGCAAGGCCAATTGCAGCAATACTATGGCGATCAATGCGGCCGGCAATTGCGCGATGCGCGGAATTTCCGGTTGCTGCCAGAAGTCACGAGCGGCCAGCAAGGTGAGCGCCAAGACTCCCAGCAATGCACTCCACCACTCCTGATCAAACGTAGTCAGCGGATATTGATGGCGGTAATGCAGAAAAGGCAAAACCCACATCAGCCCGACTAGAGTCAAACTGATGTAGGTCAACCTAATCTCCGCCGGTCGCAGAGATTGCAATGTGTTCTTTAGCAAGAACCGCCCTTAACGCCGAATTTTGCGAGGATATTATTCAGCGGGCAGAAAGTGGTAAAGCCGCTTTGGAACAGGTTCAGGCCGACAAAAGCGGTGAACCACAGCCAGTTTTGATGATGGAACAGCGGACTACCCTCCACTCCCAGCGACAGGGACAGCAGGATGAAACTGCCGGCGATAATGCGAATGGTGCGTTCTGCGTTCATGATTTGAAGCTCCTAAAGTTCAAGTACTGCGGATTTTACTGGAATTTCTTATACAGCGTGACGTAATACAACACCGGAATCACCACCAGCGTCAGCAAAGTGGAGACGAGGATGCCGAAAACCAATGAGATCGCCAGCCCGTTAAAAATCGGGTCATCCAGAATGAACAACGCACCCAACATGGCTGCCAACCCGGTCAGGATAATGGGTTTCGCACGCGCTGCTGCCGCGTTGATGACTGCGTGTTGAAGATCAACCCCCTCGCGCAATTGCAGGTTGATGAAATCCACCAGCAGGATGGAGTTACGCACTATGATCCCAGCCAGTGCGATCATGCCGATCATCGAGGTCGCGGTGAACTGGCTGCCTAACAGCGCATGTCCCGGCATCACACCGATGATGGTGAGCGGGATCGGCGCCATGATGATGAGCGGCACAAGATACGACTTGAATTGCGCCACCACCAGCAAGTAAATCAGGATCAATCCCACGCCGTAGGCGATGCCCATGTCGCGGAAGGTTTCGAAAGTCACTTGCCATTCACCATCCCACTTCAGCGCGTAGCCGGCATAGGGATTGCCGGGCTGCTTGAAGTAATAGCTCTCCAGGTTGCCACCTTGCTCAAGTACCGCGCCGCTGATCTTGCCGTTGATGCCGAACATGCCGTACAGCGGACTATCCAACTTGCCCGCCATATCGCCGAACACATACACCACCGGCAACAAATCCTTGTGATAGATCGGGTAATCGCGTTGCACAGTAATCACTTGTACCACTTCGGAAAGCGGCACCAACACCCCGTCGCGTGCGCGCACCTTGAGCTTGAGCACCTCGTCAATTCGGCTGCGCCGTTCCGCCGGCAATCCGATGCGCAACGGCGGCGCATACTTCGCGTTGACATCGTGCAACGAGGCGACATCCTGGCCGGACAAGGCAACACCGATCACGTCCACGATGTCGCGCGGTGCGACACCCAGCAACGCCGCCTTGCTTTGCAACACTTGCAACAACAACTTGGGCGCGGATTCCGTGACGGTATCATCGATGCCGACGACACCTTCGGTGTTGCCGAATTGTTCGCGCACCTTGCCGGCAACCTTGCGTGCTCCTTCGTAATCCGGCCCGTAGATTTCCGCGACGATAGGCGACATCACCGGCGGGCCGGGCGGCACTTCCACAACCTTGACCTTCGCCCCCCAGGCCTTGGCGATTTTCTGGATCGGTTCCAGCACAGCGGTGGCAATCTCATGGCTGCTGCGATTGCGATGATGCTTGTCGCGCAAGTTGACCTGAATATCGCCCTGCTCGGCGGCACTGCGCAAATAGTATTGACGCACCAGGCCATTGAAGTTGATTGGCGCCGCCGTACCTGCGTAAGCCTGGTAATCGGTCACTTCCGGTACGCTTGCCAGATAGCCGCCGATTTCATGCAACACGGCACTGGTCTGCTCCAGCGGAGTTCCGCTGGGCATGTCCACCACCACCTGAAATTCCGACTTGTTGTCGAACGGCAGCATTTTCAGGATCACCAGTTTCACCGCACCCAGCGATACCGCCAGCAGCAGGCCGCCAACGATAGCCAGCCACAGCTTGCGGCGCGCCGGCTTGCCATGCACACCGTTCAGAAATGGGCTCAAACGATCGCTGAAGAAGCGGTTGATCGCCGCACCGCGCTCGTCTCCATGCGCTGCATGAGGTGTCGCCTCATGATGCGCCCCGGCAAACCGCAGCACCAACCACGGGGTGATGACAAACGCCACAGCCAGCGAGATCAACATGCCCATGCTGGCATTGATCGGAATCGGGCTCATGTACGGCCCCATCAAGCCGCTGACGAAGGCCATCGGCAACAACGCGGCAATCACCGTAAAAGTCGCCAGAATGGTCGGGCTGCCCACCTCATCGACCGCTTCCGGAATGATTTCCACCAGAGATTGATGCGGTGCCAAGGCACGCCGCCTATGGATGTTCTCCACGACAACGATTGCATCGTCGACCAATATCCCGATGGAGAAAATCAGCGCGAACAGCGATACGCGATTCAGCGTGAAGCCCCACACCCACGAGGCGAACAACGTCGCTGCCAGCGTCAGCAGCACCGCGATACCGACCACCAATGCCTCGCGCCGCCCCATGGCGAACCACACCAGCGCGACCACGGCGAAGGTGGCGAACAGCAGTTTCTGGATCAGCTTCATCGCCTTGTCGTTGGCGGTCTCGCCGTAGTTGCGCGTGATGCTGACTTGCACGTCGGCGGGAATCACGCTGCCCTTGAGCTCGTTCATCCGCGCCAGCAGTTTATCGGCAATCTCCACCGCATTTGTGCCGGGCTTTTTGGTGATTGCCACCGTCACGGCGGGAAATTCGCCCTTGGCCGTGATCTGCTTGTCCGCGGCAGCCAGCCCGGTCCCCAGCCATACATAACTGCCCGGCTGATCTGCACCATCCTGTACTTCGGCGACATCACGCAGGAACACCGGCTTGCCATCAGGCACAGCGACTACCAACTGCCTGACCTCATTGGCATCGCTCAAAAAGCTGCCGGTTTGCACCAGCACTTCGCGGTTGTTCCGCACCAGATTTCCGGCATTCTGCGACACGTTGGCGGATTGTAATGCCGCGCGTACGTCCTGCATGGTGAGTTGATAAGCATTCAGGCTTTCCGGATTGAGCAGCACCCGCACCATACGTTGTGTCGCCCCCAAGGTATTCACTTCGCGCGTACCCGGCACACGCTTTAGTTCGGCCTCGATGGCATGTGCCACCTGCGTCAATTCGACACTGCCGCCCGCCGTCTGCTCGCGCCATAATGTGAATGCGACTACCGGCACATCATCGATACCTTTGGCTTTGATGATTGGTTGAGCAACGCCTAATGTAGGCGATAACCAATCGGCATGCGAATGCACCACGTCATACAGCTTCACCAACGAAGGCACGTGTTCTTCACCGACCTTGAACTGCACAGTGATGACCGCCATGCCCGGCTGCGCCACCGAATACACGTGATCCACCCCGGCGATTTGCGACAACACCTGCTCGGCGGGCGTCGCCACGGTTTGCGCGACATCCCGGGCCGACGCGCCCGGATAGGCGATCAGCACGTTCGCCATGGTCACGCTGATCTGCGGCTCTTCCTCGCGCGGCGTCACCAGGACGGCGAACAATCCCAGCAGTACGGCGACCAGCGCCAGCAGCGGAGTCATCTGCGAGTGCAGAAAGTATTTAGTAATACGCCCTGAAATGCCCATCCCGATTTTCCCTGATGACAGAAAAGCCACCGTCAAATCAAGACGGAGACTTGCAGCGGCTTCTCGCTGCGACGCTACTTCAGTTTCTCAATACCCATCGCCTTGAGTATGGTTCTCTCATAGATAGGCTCGGAAGTGCCCTTTTTCATCTTGCGAATGAAATATTTTTCAAATGCGACCTTGGCAAGATGCACCCACTTGCCCTCAGAAAACCAGTTCACATTGCGCGGCGGGATCTGCGGCATCGCCACGAATGCGATGCCGCTGTCTCCGAAATCTGCCAGGCAAACCGCATTCCAGGTCGCCTTGCTGGCGGGCGGGTTACCGGTCAGCTCGGAGCGAATGTTGTGTACCGTTGCGGTCACCATGGATTCGATCATGTAACCGGTCTTGGGCGTGCCCACCGGTATCGGCGTCGCCTCCACCGGCGGGATTGCCACGCACACCCCGACTGCATAAATATTCTTGAATTTCGGATTGCGCTGGTACTCATCCACGATGATGAAGCCGCGCGGATTGGTCAACCCTTCGATACCGAACACCGCATCCACCCCCTTGAAGGCGGGCAGCATCATGCTGTAGACAAACGGCAACTCGTGCTTCTTCTTCTCGTTGCCCGCTTCGTCAACTTCCGTGACATGCATCTTGCCTGCCTCGACCTTGGTGACCTTGGCATTGCAAATCCACTTGATGTGGCGCTCGCGCATCGCCGATTCGAGCATCCCTTTGGAGTCGCCCACCCCGCCCAAACCCAGATGGCCGATATATGGCTCGGAGGTCACGAAAGTCATTGGCACCTTGTTGCGGATTTTGCGGCGGCGCAGATCGGTTTCCATGATGAACGCATACTCATATGCCGGCCCGAAGCAGGATGCGCCTTGCACCGCGCCCACCACGATCGGGCCGGGACTCTGGGTGAAGTGCTCCCATTCGTCGTGTGACTTCATGGCGTGATCGACGTGGCAAACCGAGTGGGTATGCCCCCCATGCGGACCCAGCCCCTCGACTTCTTCAAAAGCCAGTTTGGGGCCTGTGGAAATCACCAGGAAGTCGTAATCCACTGACTGGCCGTCATTCAACTCAAGACGGTTCTGTTCGGGATGCACCCGTTTTACGCCGCTGGAGATAAAGCCGATGCCTTTGCGCTCCAGATAGGGGCGGATCGGAAATTCGATGTCTTCACGGTCGCGCCATTTCACACCTACCCACGGATTGGATGGCACAAAATGAAAATTCTCGCTGTTCGAAATGACCGTGACCTTGTCGCCCTTGCGGATTTTTTCCTGCATTTCATAGGCCATTGGCATCCCGCCGATACCCGCCCCCATGATTACGATATGCGCCATGCTTCAATCCCCCGTAAGTTGATGAACCGCTATTTCTGCTTTGCACTCGACATCCCGGCCTTGACCGGATCCAACGCCACTTTTTCGCCCGGGTTCAGCCCCGCCAGCACTTCCACTGCGCCATCGGATGTCGCTTCGCCGAGCCGCACCTGGCGCAATTTCATCCCACCCTTTTCATCCACCACATACACGGCAGCCACTTCGCTGCGGCGCAACACGGCACTCGCGGGAATCACCAGCTTGTTGGCCTTGCCTACCACAAAATGCGCACGCACAAACATACCCGGATAGACTCCCGCTTCGTTTTTCGGCAGATACACGCGCACTTGCGTGCTGTGAGTACGCGCATCGGCAATCGGCTGCACTATCGTCGAGGCAGGCTTGATCCATCGGTTCAGCGAAGGCGCTTCCACCATCACATCGGGGCGTGCACCGATATCCACCAGCTTGTCCTGCGGCACGCTCACCACTACGCGCATTTCGGCAGGATCGAAGCCGGTCATCAATGGCTTGCCGGGCATCACCAGTTCGCCGACCTCCACAAGACGCGCCGCCACGATCCCGCTGTAGGGCGCAATGACCGCCGCGTAGCCGTGCGCAAGGCTGGCCTGCCCGGCTCCCGCCTCACTGGCTGCGGCCTGCGCCAATGCCACTTTGTAATCGGCCTGTGCCTTGTCGAGCGCTGCCTGGCTGATGAACTTTTGCGCAAACAATTGTCTGGCGCGCTCATAAGCCGCCTTGGTGTTCTGCATATTGGCCTGCGCCTGCAACACCTGTGCCTGGCTGCCCGCCAATGCCTGCACCGCTTCGCGCTCATCGATGCGCAGAATCACTTGCCCCTTATTGACGCGATCCCCCACATCGAAGTTGATTTCCTTGATGCGCCCGCCGATTTGCGCGGACACTGTGGACTGGTGCGTCGCTTCCACCATGCCGTCTGCACTATAAGTCTGCGCCACCTCGCGATACTGCGCAGGCGCCGTAGCAAGTTGCCCGGCGGCATAAGCGGTATGAACAGTTGCGGCGCCCAGTAGCAATACGCCGAAAATCCATGGTTTTTTCACTGCTTCACCTCGCCTACAGTTTCGCAATATTAGAATGTACTGATATTCAAATTAAAAAACAACCCCTACATCGTACAAAACACGTCGCGCATCATCCCGACCAGTTTTAACGTGCGCAAATCGCCGATACGGTAATACACCCGGTTCGCATCCTTGCGTGTCGCCAATACGCCCTTGTCGCGCAATATCGCCAGATGCTGCGAAATGTTGCTCTGCGACGTGCCAACTTGTTCGACGATATCCTGCACGCTGATTTCCTGATTGCCGAGCACGCACAAAATCTTCAGGCGCAACGGGTGCGCAATCGCCTTGATGGCCTGCGCGGCCTGTTGAATATCTTCTTCTCTGTCAATTAACTTGCTTGCCATATTCACTCCTGACTATCCCGCCGAGCTGCTCACTAACAGGGGCGAATTCGGCTAAAATGAAACTCCACAAAATCATCATCCGCTAATATTCTACACTAATGAACGTTACCCCTGTCTTGCTGCTCATTCTGGATGGCTTCGGCTACCGCGAAAATGCCGATTTCAACGCCATTCTGGCGGCCCGTAAGCCAAATTGGGACACGCTCTGGCGCGATTATCCGCATACCCTGATCAACGCCTCGGAAAGATTTGTCGGCCTGCCGACCGGGCAGATGGGCAACTCTGAAGTCGGGCATCTCAACATCGGTGCAGGACGTGTGGTGTATCAGGATTTGAGCCGCGTCGATGTCGCCATCGAGGATGGCAGCTTCTACACCAACCCGGCTTTAAACCAGGCCGTTTCGTTAGCCAGGCAAAACGGCAGCACGCTGCACATCATGGGGCTGCTCTCTCCGGGCGGCGTGCATAGCCACGAGAACCACATTTTCGCCATGCTGGAAATGGCGGCGCGCGCCGGCTTAAAAAAGGTTTATCTGCATGCCTTTTTGGATGGGCGCGACACTCCGCCCAGAAGTGCTGCGCAATCGCTGCAACGGTTGCGGGAAAAATGCACTGCATTGGGAACAGGGCAAATCGCCAGCATCGTCGGCCGCTTCTATGCGATGGACCGGGACAACCGCTGGGAGCGCGTGCAACCCGCTTATGAGTTGCTTACCCGGGGCCGCGCCGAATTTACCGCAGCCGATGCATTAACCGCCTTGGAACAGGCCTATGCGCGCGGCGAATCGGACGAATTCATCAAGCCGACCGCGATTGTTTCAGGTAGCACGGGGAACACCATGCAGGACGGCGATGTGGTGGTATTCATGAACTTCCGCGCCGACCGCGCCCGCGAAATCACGCGTGCCTTGACGGATGAAACATTCGGCAGCTTCGAACGCACCCATATTCCGAGGCTTGCCGGCTTCGTTACGCTGAGCAGCTATGGTGAGGACTTTCGTTTGCCTTGCGCCTACCCGCCCGAAGCCATCCGCAACGGTTTCGGCGAATACATCTCGAATCTGGGACTAAGGCAACTGCGCATCGCCGAAACCGAGAAGTACGCGCACGTTACCTACTTTTTCAGTGGCGGCAGGGAACAACCCTATCCCGGCGAAGACCGCATCCTCGTTCCATCGCCCAAAGTCGCGACTTACGACCTTAAACCGGAAATGAGCGCGTTTGAAGTAACCGACGAACTCGAAGCCGCCATCCTGAACCGTCGATACCACGCCATCATTTGCAATTACGCCAACGGCGACATGGTGGGACACAGCGGCAATATGGAGGCCGCCACCCAAGCCATCGAGGTGCTGGATATTTGCATCGGTCGCGTGGTCAAGGCAATGCGTTCCATCGGCGGCGAAGTCATCATCACTGCCGATCATGGCAATGCCGAACAAATGCTGGATCGCACCACGCAGCAGGCGCATACCGCGCATACCCTGAATCCGGTGCCGTTCCTGTATATCGGGCGCAAAGCCAGGTTAACCGAAGGTGGGGCGCTGCGCGATCTCGCGCCCAGCCTGCTGACCATGATGGGGCTGCCGCAACCGGCAGAAATGACTGGGCACAGCCTGATCCGGATACAGTGACCCTCTTGGCTCGCTTACTGCTATTCGCCTTGTGCGGCCTGATATCCGTCAGTGCGGCATACGCCAGCCAGCAGGAGGAGCTGGGAAACCTGCGCAAACGCATCGCCGCGATGCAGCGCGAGATGGACAAGACCAGCGAATCGAAATCTGAGGCTGCCGACGCGCTCCGCGATTCGGAACGGGCGATCAGCGACAGCAACCGCAAACTCGCCGAACTCGCCGAACAGCAACGCGCAGCCGATAAAAAACTTAGCGAACTGCAACAACAAGAGCGGCAGTTGACTGGCAGCATGGCGGAACAACAGGCTCTGCTGGGCAGGCTGCTGTACCAGCAATACCTCGGCGGCGAACAGGAATACCTGAAGCTGCTACTGAGCAGCCAAGATCCCAATCAGGTTTCCCGCGATTTGCAGTATTACAAATATATCGCGCGCAGCCGCGCAACCTGGCTTGCTGCCCTGCATGACAATTTCGCCGCGCTAAGCGCAGTCAGCACGGCCACACGCGAGCAGCGCGCGGAACTGAAATCTTTGCGCGCGGAACAATCGGCACAGAAAAAAGCACTGGAGAAAGAACAGCATGCCCGGCAACGGGTATTGGGCAAAATCTCGCAGCAGTTGCGCCAGCAGCGCCGCGAAATAAACCGGTTGCAACACGACGAAAACCGCCTTGCGAAACTGGTCGACAGGCTGACGAAAATGCTCGCGCAGCCGAAGTCCACTTCACTGTTCCGCAATGACAATTTGCCGGATAACCGCTTTGACGGCGACCCGTTTGATCAACTCAAGGGCAAGCTGACATTGCCGGTGAAAGGCGAAGTCGCCAACCAGTTCGGTGCGCCGCGCCCCGATAGCACCGTGCTATGGAAGGGGTTGTTCCTGAGAACTTCCTCCGGGCAAGCTGTCAAAGCCATCGCGGCAGGACGGGTGGTATTCGCGGATTGGCTGCGCGGCTTTGGCAACCTGCTGATCATCGATCACGGCAAGGGTTATATGAGCCTGTATGGCAACAATGAAACGCTTTACAAACAGGTCGGAGATGTATTGCACGGCGGCGATATCGTCGCGGCAGTCGGGAACAGCGGCGGCAATGAGGATTCCGGTTTATACTTTGAATTGCGCCACGAAAGCAAACCACTCGATCCAATGAAGTGGCTGGCGGCAAAATAATACTGAGGAAATTATGCGTATTCTGGAAAAAGCAGGTTTGGTAAGTTTAGGTCTGGTTGCGGGCGTGTCGGTCAGCTTGCATTTTGCCGCGATTGCCAACAAGGAAACGCTCGCTACGCCGCTGCCCATCGAGGAACTGCGTGCCTTCTCCGAAGTATTCGGCCGTATCAAGAACGACTACGTCGAGCCCGTTACCGACAAAAAACTGATCAATGAAGCCATCAATGGCATGTTGAGCGGCCTCGATCCCCACTCTGCCTATCTCGACGCAGAAGCATTCAAGGAGCTGCAAGTCGGCACGCAAGGCGAATTCGGCGGGCTCGGCATCGAAGTCAGCATGGAAGACGGCTTGGTGAAGGTCGTCTCGCCGATTGAGGATACCCCGGCCGACCACGCCGGCATCAAGAGCGGCGACCTGATCGTCAAACTGGATGATACCCTGGTCAAAGGCCTGACACTGAACGATGCAGTAAAGCGTATGCGCGGCAAACCGGGCAGCAAGATTGTTTTGACCGTCATCCGCAAGGATGAACCCAAGCCGCTTACGTTCACCCTGGTGCGAGCAATCATCAAGGTGCAAAGCGTGAAATCCAAGCTGCTGGAATCCGGCTACGGGTTTGTCCGCATCACGCAGTTCCAGGAACATA
The DNA here is from genome assembly GCA_035720625.1 of Gallionella sp. Lineage (GTDB taxonomy): Bacteria > Pseudomonadota > Gammaproteobacteria > Burkholderiales > Gallionellaceae > Gallionella. Next base: position 35,897 of record DASTNS010000052.1, read on the forward strand.
CCGGCGAAAACCTCGCCACTGCACTGGAAACTCTCATCAAGCAAAACCAGGGGCCGTTAAAAGGACTGGTGCTCGATCTGCGCAACGATCCGGGCGGACTACTGACCGGTGCAGTCGGCGTTTCCGCGGCTTTCCTGGCCAAGGACGCACTGGTGGTATATACCGAGGGTCGCACCGAGGATGCGAAGATGCGCCTGACTGCCAGCCCGGATCATTATCTGCGTGGCAATGGCAAGAGCGATTACCTGAAAGAACTGCCCGATTCCGTCAAGAGCGTACCGCTGGTTGTGCTGGTAAACGGCGGTTCCGCATCTGCATCCGAAATCGTTGCCGGCGCACTGCAGGATCACAAGCGTGCGGTCATCATGGGCACGCAGACTTTCGGCAAGGGCTCCGTGCAAACCGTCTTGCCATTGGGCAACAATACCGCAATCAAGCTGACCACGGCGCGCTATTACACACCTGGGGGGCGCTCCATCCAGGCCAAAGGCATCGTGCCTGATATTCTGGTGGAAGATCCCACCACCGCCGGGCAGGACAACACGTTCCGCTTGCGTGAAGCCGACCTGAACAAGCACTTGGCCAATGACAAACTGTCGGGCGAAAAACCAGATAATAATGTCGGCAAGAATATGCCCGCCTCTCCCAATACCAAAGCAGATGCCGCGAAACCCGTGCCTGCTGAATTCGGCGCAAAAAATGACTACCAGCTTAACCAGGCATTGAACCTTCTCAAAGGGATGCAGATACTGCAAGGAAAGTAATCTTGCTCACCGAGGGTGTAAGAATTTTTGTGTGAACGGTCATTTGGCAGGAAACTGCCTAACTTTGAAAGGAAGTGAACATGACCGTAGCAAAGAAAGCCCCATCGCCGGATTTGATCGACCACCCCTCCAGAGTTGTGCGATTACAAGTAAACTTGCATCCAATAAAAAAGCCCAACACTAAGGTTGGGCTTTTTTATTGGTAAGGAGTCTGACGATGACCTACTTTCACATGGGTATCCACACTATCATCGGCGCGGAGTCGTTTCACTGTCCTGTTCGGGATGGGAAGGAGTGGGGCCAACTCGCTATGGTCGTCAGACAAACTGTTCGGCAATCGACGCTGTTCTGTCGTCTGCCCTGTTTGTGGTTCATCGGTCGAGTTCTGAGGCTCTTGCGCTGAACCGTATCTGGAAGAAGTAAAGCGGTGTTCTGATTGTTATGCGACCACTTACTTGTACGGGCGCGATTAATCACGCCCCTACTTAACATTATAGGGTCAAGCCTCACGGGCAATTAGTACTGGTTAGCTTAACGCATTACTGCGCTTCCACACCCAGCCTATCAACGTCCTGGTCTCGA
>DASTNS010000053.1:0-7799 GCA_035720625.1 Gallionella sp.
GATCTTCTGGGAAAATGTGCTGGAAGGGGTGGTCGCAGAAAAGGTGTTTGCGGGCGACGAGGCCAGCGCAGAAGCCATGCTGCTCAGTCTGCTGGAAAGCGAGAAACCGGAACAGGCCGGCGAAGTGTATCTGGTCGGCGCAGGCCCCGGCGATCCGGACTTGCTGACATTCCGTGCCTTGCGGCTGATGCAGCAGGCCGACGTGGTGGTTTATGACAACCTGGTATCCAAGCCGGTGCTTGAAATGACCCGGCGTGAGGCAACGCGAATTTATGTCGGCAAAAAACGCGATAACCACACCATGCCGCAGGAAGAAATCAACGAGCTTCTGGTGCGGCTGGCCAAGCAAGGCAAGCGCGTGTTGCGCCTCAAGGGCGGGGACCCATTCATTTTTGGGCGCGGCGGCGAAGAAATCGAAACCCTCGCCGGACACGGCATCCCGTTCCAAGTCGTCCCCGGCATCACGGCGGCCTCCGGCGTTTCCGCCTACGCGGGCATTCCGCTGACGCACCGCGACCACGCGCAATCCTGCATTTTCGTGACCGGCCACCTGAAAGACGGCAGCATGAATCTCGACTGGGACGCGCTGGCGCGTCCCAACCAGACCATTGTGGTTTACATGGGGTTGCACGGCCTCGATATGCTCTGTGCCAGGCTCATCGAACATGGCCTGCCGGACAGCACCCCTGCGGCGATCGTGCAACAGGGAACCACGCAAAACCAGCGTGTCATCACCGGGACATTGGCAACGCTGCCCGGCATCGCGCAGGTTGAAAAACCGCAAGCACCGACCCTGATCATTGTCGGCGGGGTCGTCACGCTCAGGGAAAAACTAAACTGGTTTGAACCGAAGAAACCCGATGGATCGGCAAGCAGAGGATTATTTTAATTCTATTTCAAAGGTCGAATAATCAGGTAGGGGCGCGATTCATCGCGCCCTGATCTATTCATGTGCCAGAAAAAGGGCGCGATAAATCGCGCCCCTACGGTATTGCACTATTGATTGGGAAAGGAAATTATTTGATCCGCATTCCCGGCTGTGCGCCCTCATCCGGGCTGAGGATGAACAAACCGGATGCCTCGCCGGAAGCCGCCAGCACCATGCCTTCCGACAGGCCGAACTTCATCTTGCGCGGCGCGAGGTTGGCGACCATCACCGTCAGGCGTCCCTTCAGTTTCTCCGGATCGTAGGCCGACTTGATGCCGGCAAACACCGTGCGCGGCTTCTCCTCGCCGATATCCAGCGTCAGCTTCAGCAGCTTCTCCGCGCCTTCCACATGCTCCGCATTGACAATCTTCGCCACGCGCAGATCGACCTTGCTGAAGTCGTCGATGGAAATGAAGTTCCCCTCGCTCGCAGGCGGGAGAGGGGCTAGGGGAGAGGGTTGGTGTTGCTGCGCCTCGGCGTGGCGTTGTTGCGAATGTGATTCGGTCATGGGTTTCAGGCTTTCCTGGTTGGCGGCGATCATCGCTTCGATCAACTTGGGATCGAGGCGGGTCATTAGGTGCTTATATTCGTTGATAGAGTGACCATCCGGCAAAAAGATCTGTATGTCGTTCCAAGTAAGCGGAGCAATGTTGAGGAACGATTCCACCTCTGCCGCCAGTTTGGGCAAAACTGGTTTGAGATAGATGGTGAGCAGCCGGAACATGTTGATGAATGCCGAGCAAAGAGCATGAAGATCAGAGTTCTTTGCTTGGTCCTTAGCGAGTTCCCAAGGTTTGTAACTATCCACGACAATATTTACTTGGTCGGTCAGGCTCATCAGCTCACGAATTGCTCTGGCATAGTCGCGCTGTTCATACGCGGCAGCGATCGTGACTGCGGCATTTCGTAGGCTGAGGAAATTTGAGAAGCCTGCGTAGTATCTCGGGTGGGCTAATTTCCCGCCAAACCGCTTGGTGATAAAGCCTGCGCTTCGGCTGGCGATGTTGATGTACTTCCCGATCAAATCGCTGTTCACCTTCGCCACGAAATCTTCCAGATTCAGGTCGAGGTCTTCCATCGTGCCGTTCAATTTGGCGGCATAGTAGTAGCGCAGGTACTCGGTGTTCTTGATGTGATCCGTGTAGCTCTTCGCGGTGATGAAGGTGCCGCGCGATTTGCTCATCTTTTCGCCGTTCACGGTGAGGAAGCCGTGTGCGAACAGTCTGGTTGGGGTGCGGAAGCCGGCGTGCTGCAGCATCGCGGGCCAGAACAGGGCGTGGAAGTAGAGGATGTCCTTGCCGATGAAATGGTACAGCTCGGTTTTGGAATCAATCTTCCAGAATTCGTCGAACAACTCCTCCCCAGCCCTCCCCTTATTAGGGGAGGGAGTTGGCAACTCCTCCCCTGATAAGGGGAGGCCGGGAGGGGTTAGTTTTTTGCACAGTTGCCTGAAGCTGCCCATGTAGCCGACCGGTGCGTCCAGCCAGACGTAGAAATATTTATCTTCCGTACCGGGAATCCTGAAGCCGAAGTAAGGCGCGTCGCGCGAGATGTCCCAGTCGGAGAGCTTGTTCTCGCCTTCGCCGCCCAGCCATTCCTGCATCTTGTTGGCGGCCTCGGGTTGCAGCGTGCCGCTGGTGGTCCACTTGCGCAGGAATTCCTGGCAGCGCGGATCGGAGAGCCTGAAGAAATAATGGTCGGAATTGCGCCGTTCCGGATGTGCGCCGGACACGGCGGAATACGGGTTGATCAGCTCGGTGGGCGCATAGGTGGCGCCGCACGCCTCGCAGTTGTCGCCGTATTGGTCCTTGGCGTGGCACTTCGGGCATTCGCCCTTGATGAAGCGGTCCGGCAGGAACATCTGCTTGACGGGGTCGTAGAACTGCTCGATGGAGCGCTTCTCGATCAACTTGGCTTCGTCCCTGAGCCTGAGGTAGATCCGCTCGGCGAATTCGCGGGTCTCGTCCGAGTTGGTCGAGCCGTAGTGGTCGAACTCGACGTGGAATGCCGCAAAGTCCCGGGTGTGTTCTTCCCATACCTTCGCGATCAGTTGTTCCGGCGTGATGCCTTCCTTTTCGGCGCGCAGCATGATCGGCGTGCCGTGAGTGTCGTCGGCGCACACGTAGTGGCACTCGTTGCCCCGCATCTTCTGGAAGCGCACCCATATGTCGGTCTGGATGTATTCGACCAGGTGGCCGAGGTGGATGCTGCCGTTGGCGTAGGGCAGGGCGGAGGTGACAAGGATTTTACGGGTCATGTAGCGGATTCCTTAAGCAAGGCGCGATTGTAGCAAAATCCACGCACTGCCGAGGAATTAGGTAAAATTGCGCCCGTTAAAACAATTGAGGAGAAGCGGATTTAAGGTGAAGAGCGAAAGGTGAATGGTGGCCACAAACCGGCGGTTTTCCCACTTACTACTTTCCACTTCCCACTTCCCATCACGATAATGAGCATCAAGTCAGACAAATGGATACGCCGCATGGCGGAGCAGCACCGCATGATCGAGCCGTTCGAGCCGAATCAGGTGAAGGAAGTGGACGGACGGCGCATCGTGTCTTACGGTACCTCCAGTTACGGCTACGACATCCGCTGCTCCGACGAATTCAGGCTGTTCACCAACATCAACAGCACCATCGTCGACCCGAAGAATTTCGACCCGAATTCCTTCGTCGAAGTGAAGGCCGATTACTGCATCATCCCGCCGAATTCCTTCGCGCTGGCGCGTACCGTCGAATACTTCCGCATCCCGCGCAGCGTGCTGACCGTGTGCCTCGGCAAGTCCACCTATGCGCGCTGCGGCATCATCGTCAACGTGACGCCGTTCGAGCCGGAATGGGAAGGTTACGTCACGCTGGAGTTCTCCAACACCACGCCGCTGCCTGCCAAGATCTACGCCAACGAAGGCGTGGCGCAGGTGCTGTTCTTCGAGAGCGATGAGATTTGCGAAACGTCCTACAAGGACCGCGGCGGCAAGTATCAGGGGCAGGTCGGCGTGACTTTGCCGAAGATTTAACCTATATGCCGCACCGCAAGAAAATCGTTTGGCGCTCCCCCAAAGGCGAAGTCGTCGCATGCGTGGAAAAGAACAAGGTGCTGCGCGAGAACCTCAATGAAATCCGGCAGGTCTGCCAGGACGCGTTGGAAGATGCGGTGCTGATGGGTTGCGACGAGCAGCAGTTCCGTGCGGTATTGGCCGAGTTGGTTGCCTCGCTGGAAAATCCCTACCCGCCGCAAGAGTAGCCGCAGCGGCAAAAATCCTTCTTACCTTCACCTTGCAAATCTGCGACAATCCGCGCCGATTCGTTATCCCCACAGGGAGGAAACCATGAAATTCCGCTTCCCAATTGTCATTATCGATGAAGATTTCCGTTCGGAAAACGCCAGCGGACTGGGTATCCGCGCCTTGGCGGCGGCAATCGAGGCCGAAGGCATGGAAGTGCTCGGCGTTACCAGCTACGGCGATCTGACTTCGTTCGCGCAGCAGCAGAGCCGCGCATCGGCTTTTTTGCTGTCCATCGACGACGAGGAGTTCGGCGGCGGCAGCGCAGAAGAGACCGAGGTCGCGCTGAAATCGCTGCGCGCCTTCGTCGGGGAGATCCGCTTCAAGAATGCCGATATCCCGATCTACCTGTATGGCGAGACGCGCACCTCGCGGCACATCCCGAACGACGTCCTGCGCGAGCTGCACGGCTTCATCCATATGCATGAGGATACGCCGGAATTCGTGGCGCGCCACATCATCCGCGAAGCCAAGAGCTATCTCGACTCGCTGGCGCCGCCGTTCTTCCGCGCGCTGCTCAATTACGCGCAGGACGGCTCGTATTCCTGGCACTGTCCGGGACACTCGGGTGGCGTGGCCTTCCTGAAATCGCCGGTCGGCCAGATGTTCCACCAATTTTTCGGCGAAAACATGCTGCGCGCCGACGTGTGCAATTCGGTTGACGAACTCGGGCAATTGCTCGACCACACCGGCCCGGTGGCAGCTTCGGAACGCAATGCGGCGCGCATCTTCAATGCCGACCACCTGTTCTTCGTCACCAACGGCACGTCGACCTCGAACAAGATCGTGTGGCATTCCACCGTCGCGCCGGACGACGTCGTGGTGGTAGACCGCAACTGCCACAAGTCCATTCTGCACGCCATCATGATGACTGGCGCGGTGCCGGTGTTTTTGATGCCGACGCGCAACCATTACGGCATCATCGGGCCAATCCCGAAATCCGAGTTCGAGCCGCAAAGCATCCAGCGCAAGATCGACGCAAACCCGTTCATCAAGGACAAGACCAGGAAGCCGCGCATCCTGACTATTACCCAGAGCACCTACGACGGCATCGTGTACAACGTGGAGATGTTGAAAGAGATGCTGGACGGACGCATCGACACGCTGCACTTCGATGAGGCGTGGCTGCCGCATGCGGCGTTCCATGATTTCTACAAGGATATGCACGCCATCGGCAGAGACAGGCCGCGCGCGCAGGAGTCGATGATTTTCGCCACGCAATCTACGCACAAACTGCTGGCCGGACTGTCGCAGGCTTCGCAAATACTGGTGCGCGAACCGCAACATCGCAAATTGAACAGCCACGTGTTCAACGAGGCCTACCTGATGCACACCTCGACCAGCCCGCAGTACGCCATCATCGCCTCGTGCGACGTGGCAGCGGCAATGATGGAGCCGCCCGGCGGCACGGCATTGGTCGAAGAGAGCATCGCCGAGGCAATGGATTTTCGCCGCGCGATGCGCAAGGTGGACGAGGAGTTCGGTAAGGACTGGTGGTTCAAGGTGTGGGGACCGGAGAAGATCGCCGAGGAAGGTATCGGCTCGCGCGAAGACTGGATGTTGAAGACTGGCGACAAATGGCACGGTTTCGGCAAGCTGGTGTCCGGCTTCAACATGCTTGACCCGATCAAGGCCACCATCATCACTCCGGGACTGAACCTCAACGGCCAGTTCGACGAGTCCGGCATCCCTGCTGCAATGGTCACCAAATATCTCGCCGAGCATGGCGTCATCGTGGAGAAGTGCGGCCTGTATTCCTTCTTTATCATGTTCACCATCGGCATTACCAAAGGCCGCTGGAACACGCTGCTCACCGCGCTGCAGCAGTTCAAGGACGACTACGACAAGAACCAGCCGATCTGGCGCATCCTGCCTGAGTTTGCGGCCAAATATCCAAATTACGAGCGCGTAGGCCTGCGCGATCTGTGCCAGCAGATTCACGATACCTACAAAGCGCACAATGTGGCGAAGATGACGACCGAGATGTATCTCTCCGACATGCAGCCAGCGATGAAACCGTCCGATGCGTTCGCCAAAATGGCACACGACGAAATCGATCGCGTACCGATTGACGACCTGGAAGGGCGCATCACCGCCGTGCTGCTGACCCCATACCCACCCGGCATTCCGCTGCTGATCCCCGGCGAACGCTTCAACAAGACCATCGTGGACTATCTCAAGTTCTCGCGCGATTTCAACAAGAAATTTCCCGGCTTCGAGAGCGACATCCACGGGCTGGTGGGGGAAGAAAACGGCGAGACGCGATATTACGTGGATTGCGTACGTTAAATGCAGGAGCAAGCATTAAAGATTGAGTAAAAACCACTGCCCTGCATTTATCTCAATCCTCGCTCCTCAATCCTCAATCCTGTTTTCCGGTACTCGACAAAGTGATATTCCAGCGGTTCCGGTGTCTCTTGCTGGTGTATTTCGCGCGACACTTCCTGCCATTCCGACCGGTCGAATTCCGGAAACCAGGCATCTCCAATCACGTCCTGCTGAATCTCGGTGACATAGAGCCTATCCGCCAAGCCCAGCGCCTGCGCATAAATATCCGCACCGCCGACCACGAATACCTGCGGGTCGGATGCGCAATTTGCCATCGCTTCGGGCAATGAATGCGTGACAGTACAGCCTTTGATTTTTAAATTGCGGTCGCGCGACAACACTACGGTGGTGCGGCCTGGCAGCGGCCTGCCGATGGACTCGAACGTCTTGCGCCCCATGATCATGTGATGCCCCATGGTGAGCTTTTTGAAATGTTTGAGGTCTTCCGGAATGCACCACGGCAGGGTGTTGTCGATGCCGATGGTACGGTTGCTGGACATCGCGACGATGATGGAAAGGCAGGTCATACCGCTACCGGAGCCTTGATGGCCGGATGCGGTTCATAGCACTCCAGCGTGAAGTCTTCATACTTGAAGCCGAAGATATTATTCACTTCGGGATTGATTTTCATCGTCGGCAGCGGGCGCGGTTCGCGCGACAGTTGCAGGTTGGTCTGCTCCAGATGGTTGAGGTACAGGTGCGCATCGCCGAAGGTGTGCACGAAATCGCCCGGCTTGAGGCCGCACACCTGCGCCATCATCAGCGTGAGCAAGGCGTAGGAGGCGATGTTGAACGGCACGCCGAGGAAGATGTCGGCGCTGCGCTGGTAGAGCTGGCAGGAGAGTTTCCCGTCTGCGACATAGAACTGGAAGAATGCATGGCAGGGGGCGAGCGCCATTTTGTCGAGTTCGCCGACATTCCAGGCGGAGACGATCAGGCGGCGCGAATCGGGGTTCTTTTTGATCTGCTCCACTACTTCTGAAATCTGGTCCACTGCGCGCCCGTCCGCCGTGGCCCACGAGCGCCATTGCTTGCCGTACACCGGGCCGAGGTCGCCTTGCTCATCCGCCCATTCGTCCCAGATGGAAACGCCGTTTTCCTTGAGATATCTGGTGTTGGTGTCGCCCTGCAGGAACCACAGCAGTTCGTGCACGATGGACTTCATATGGCACTTCTTGGTGGTCACCAGCGGGAAACCCTGCGCCAGATCGAAACGCATCTGGTAGCCGAACACGCTGACCGTGCCGGTGCCGGTGCGGTCGG
>DASTNS010000054.1:0-18179 GCA_035720625.1 Gallionella sp.
CTGCAATCATCGTTGCACCTTCTGCATCATTCCCAGCCTGCGCGGCGATCTGGTCAGCCGCCCGGTCGGCGATGTGATGCAGGAAGCACAGAGTCTGGTCAACGCGGGAGTGAGGGAGTTGCTGGTGATTTCGCAGGACACTTCCGCTTATGGCGTGGACATGAAATTCCGCACCGGTTTTTGGAATGGCAGGCCGCTCAGGACGCGCCTGACCGAACTGGCTGCGGCGATGGGCGGGCTTGGCAAACCGGGCGAAAGGGGCGCATGGGTGCGGCTGTATTACGTCTACCCGTATCCGCATGTGGACGAGGTTATCCCGCTGATGGCCGAGGGCATCATCCTGCCTTATCTCGATGTACCATTACAGCATGCCAACCAGCGCATCCTCAAGCTGATGAGGCGCCCCGGCGACAGCGACAACGTGCTGGCGCGTATCAGGCGCTGGCGTGAGACCTGCCCGGAGCTGACGCTGCGCAGTACCTTCATCGTCGGCTTTCCCGGCGAGACCGAAGCGGAATTCGATGAGCTGCTGGATTTTCTGAAGGAGGCGCAACTGGACCGCGTCGGCGCATTCGCCTACTCGCCGGTGGAAGGCGCGGCAGCCAACGAACTGCCCGATCATGTGTCGCCCGAAGTGCAGCAGGAACGCCTCGCGCGGCTGATGCTGCTACAGGAGGAAATCAGCGAGGAGCGTCTCAGGCGCAAGGTTGGCAAGACCCTCATCGTGCTGGTCGACCAAGTGGACGAGGAGGGGGCGATCGCGCGCAGCAGCGCGGATGCACCGGAGATCGACGGCCTGGTTTATATCGAAAACGGCCGGCAGCTAAAGGTGGGCGACTTCGCCGAAGTCAGAATCACCGATTCCGATACCCACGACCTGTGGGCTAAGACGGTGTGAGAACCCATCCCCTTCGCACACACGGGGGATGGGGAATGAGGCTCACTGGCGGAAAGTTGCGTGGCATTCTGTGCAATATGCCATGGTTTTATCCAATGCGCGTAATGATGCCTTCATGTTCTTGGTTTTCAGTGCCTTACCGAGTTCGTCCCCGCTTCTGTGAAAGGCGAGCCCAAGTTCCATAAATCTTTCGTTGTCGAACATGCTGCACATTTGTTGCATCTCGGGGGTCAAGCCGAGCTTGGTATGGGCTATCCCGGAAGCCTCCTCGAATTTATTTTCCGACATCAAACGGATGATTGACTGTACCGCTGCCAGGTGTTCACGCATGTTGGATAACTGGTGTTGCTTCATTTCTGGCGAGAGATCAAGCGATATTCGCTTATCCGCCGAATCCATTTCGTGTTGATGATGTGTTGCCGGGTTGATGCTTTCGTCGCTGCTGAACGCCGTATTCAGTGCAATTATTCCGAGGAAAGCCAAGGCTGTCAGCCAAATTTTTTTCATGTTGTCATCTCCCGATAATGTGTAAGTACAGTGTTATTCTATCTGCCCCGGTTTCCCAGCGGGGCAATCCACACATGGCGGTGTATCGCCGCGCTTGCCCATGTCGCGCCTGAATTGATCGTGTTCTTCAGGCGACATTTTCTCGAAGCGTTCGTGCATCTCCTTGCGCCGCGCTTCGCGTTCCTCGGGAGGCATGTTACGCCAGTGCTCCTTCATCTTTTCGCGCATCGCCTTGCGTTCTTCCGGCGACATTTTTTCGAAGCGTTCATGCATTTCCTTGCGGCGTTCGGCACGCTGTTCCGGAGTCATGCTCTCCCATTCCTTGCGCCTCTCCTCACGATAGGCACGACGTTCTTCCGGGGGCAGCTTTCCCAGGTATGCGCGCATCGCCTTGCGGTGCTCGGCGCGTTGTTCCGGGGTCAGCTTGCGTACCTCTTCGCGCATCGTCTCGTGTTCCTTGGCGCGCTGTTCGGGCGTCATGGCCTTCATGCGTTCCAGGCGCTGGATGTGCTCCTGCACATAAGGGGCGTCGGCGGGTGCGATATCCGCGGCTTGGGCATTGAAGCTGAACGACGCGACGATGCCGGTGGCGATAAATATTTTTGAAATGGTATTCATGGTTTTCTCCTTCGGGGTTCCACAATGGGCGTGGATGCATGATGCGATTGGACTGTAAACCAAGTATTTATACCAGTACCTGATTTGTAAAAGTTTGTTTCAGTTTCTGTCTTCTGTGCCCAGTTTTCTGTCTTCTGTGTATCATGTTGCCATGACCAACCCGCAACGCATCCTCATCATCGACGACGACGCGCGCCTGCGCGAACTGCTGTTGCGCTACCTTGGCGAGCAGGGATTTGCGGCTAAGGCAGTGGCGGACGGCAGCGCGCTGGACAAGGCCTTGCAACTGAACCGCTATCATTTGCTGGTACTTGACCTGATGCTGCCCGGTGAGGACGGACTGGCGATCCTGCGGCGGTTGCGCGGCGCGGGCGAAAACGTGCCGGTGATCCTGCTCACCGCCAAGGGCGACGAGATTGATCGCATTGTCGGGCTGGAAATGGGCGCGGACGATTATTTGCCCAAACCGTTCAATCCACGAGAACTGGTGGCGCGTATCAATGCAGTGCTGCGGCGCAAGGGGTTGCTCCCGGCCGGCGCGCCCGATACCGAGGAAAAGAGCATTGCCTTTGGCGACTGCGAACTGAATCTTGCCACGCGCATGCTGACCAGATGCGGCGCGCCGGTCTCACTGACCACCGGAGAATTCGCACTGCTCAAGGCGCTGGTGACCCATCCGCGCCACCCGCTGTCGCGCGACAAGCTGATGGAACTGGCGCGCGGCCGCGACCACGAGCCGTTTGACCGTGCCATCGACGTGCAGGTATCGCGGCTGCGCAAACTGATCGAAGCCGATCATTCCAAGCCGCGTTTCATCCAGACGGTGTGGGGGCACGGTTATGTGTTCGTCCCCGATGGGGCCAAGTCTTGAGGTTCCCTTGATTAACCTGCCGAGAACCCTGCTGGCGCGCTCTTTCCTGCTGATGGTCATCCTGATTGTGCTGTCGTTTGCCGCCTCCGTGGCGATTTTCCGCCATGTCGAGCAAGAGCCGCGCAGCCGGCAAATGGCGCAGTTGGTAGTGTCAGTGGTTAATCTCACGCGCGCCGCGGTGCTGTCTGCCGCGCCGGAATGGCGCAGTGCGCTGCTGTCAGAATTGGCCGAATCCGAAGGGCTGCGCGTGCAGATGGCGGAGCCCGGTGATGTACTTGAAGCCTTGCCCGATCATCCTCCGGAACTGCGAATGATGGCGGAGAAGGTGCGCGACAGCCTGGGTGGCAATACGCGCTTCGCGGCGCAGCGCAACGGTGTGGAAGCCTTATGGGTAAGTTTCTTCATCGGCGGTGAAGAATTCTGGGTGGCATTGCCCAGAGAGCGTATTGAACATCCGGTATCGCAGGTGTTGCTGATATGGGGCAGTGTGGTGCTGGCACTGGCCCTCTTCGGCGCGTATTTCATCGCACGCCAGGTGGCGCGCCCCCTGAAGCGGCTCGTACAGGCGGCGCAACAGGTCGGCCAGGGCGCAACGCCGCCGCCGTTGCCGGAACGCGGCGCAAAGGAAATCGTCGCGGTATCGCGCGCCTTCAACCAGATGTCCGCCGATCTCGCCGCCGATGAGTGCGAGCGTGCGCTGGTATTGGCTGGTATCTCGCATGACTTGCGCACTCCGTTGGCGCGTGTGCGGCTCGCTGCCGAATTGAGCGCAGACGAATCGCTGCGCAACGGGCTGGTTGCCGATGTGGAGCAGATGGATGCGGTGATCCGGCAATTCCTCGACTATGCGCGCCTCGATGAAAACGAGGCTGCCGTTTCGACTGATATGCAAGCCTTGGCGCGAGAAACGGCGCAGCCATTCGCGGCACAGGCCAAATCACTTGCACTCGATTTGCAGCCGGTTCAGCCGCTTGCTGTGCGCCCGTTGCTGTTGAAACGTGCGCTCTCCAACCTGCTGGATAACGCTGTCAAATATGGCGGCGGCGAAATCACCGTACAGCTCGGGCAAGATGGAAACCGGGTCGCCCTGGCGGTGGCGGATCGCGGCGCGGGCATTCCCGCCGCACAACGCGAAGCCGCGAAACGGCCGTTCGTACGGATGGAAAGTGCGCGCAGCGACGCGACCGGATCAGGCCTGGGGCTGGCGATCGTCGAACGCGCTATGCGGCTGCATAAGGGCAAATTTCTATTGGAAGATCGGGTTGGAGGCGGTCTGGTGGCGAAGTTGGTGTTGCCAACATGCTTGAATGAATAGCTCCGCTTGTGCTTCCAGGCAAGCGCCAGAGTGGTTTGGCAGGTATAATTTCGCTTATTATTTGCACCTCACTACGCTATGAATCTGGACTGGCAAAATTTTCTCAATCAGCATGCCGCAGCTATTGATGCGGGTGTGGTCCAATCTTTTGGCGATACCGCCGCCGAACTGTATGCGACGGCACAAAGTACCGTGCTGTGCGACCTGAGCCAATTCGGCACGCTGCGTGCTTCCGGCGAGGACGCGCAATCTTTCTTGCAGAACATGCTGAGCAACGACATCCGCGAAGTCGACACCGGCCGCGCGCAACTCAGCAGCCTGAACAGCCCGAAAGGGCGCATGCAGGCGACCATGCTGATCTGGCGCAACGGCGAGGACTATATGTTGCAACTGCCGCGCCTATTGTGCGAACCCCTGCGCAAGAAACTCAGTATGTACGTGCTGCGCGCCAAGGTGAAAATCTCTGATGCAAGCGACGAAATCGTTTCACTGGGGCTGTCGGGTGAGAATGCGCAGGAAACCCTGAGAAAGCAATTCGGCGAGCTGCCGCAACTGCCGTTTGGTTTCACCGATACCGAACAGGCGGGTGTGCTGAAATTCAGCGACACGCGCTTTCAGGTCAGCACTACTGCGCAATATGCGCCAACGCTCTGGCAGGCGCTCAGCCAGCACGCGCAACCAGTCGGCAGCGTGTGCTGGGATTGGCTCAACATCCGCTCCGGTATCCCTGTCATCCTGCCGCAAACACAGGAACAATTCGTGCCGCAGATGGCGAATTTCGAGCTCATCGGCGGTGTAAATTTCAAGAAGGGCTGCTATCCAGGACAGGAAATCGTGGCGCGCATGCAATACCTCGGCAAACTGAAGCGGCGCATGTATCTGGCACATCTCGACAGTAGCGAAGCACCCCAGCCGGGCGATGAATTATTCAGTGCGGACATGGAAGGTCAGGCCAGCGGCATGATCGCCAACGTCTCGCCCGCTCCGGGCGGCGGCTACGACATGCTGGCGGTAGTGCAGACTTCCAGCCGTAAATCGCAATCGGTGCATTGGAAATCCCTGCAGGGCAAGGTATTGCAATTTTTACCGTCGCCCTATCCGCTACCGCAAGATTGATCGGTGCGGATCAGCGTGTAGGATGGGTTGACGAAGGAAACCAATCAAGAAGGCCGATGGGTATCGCATTGCTCAACCCATTCCACGCGGACTGCTAAAGTTTCAGAGACATCTTGATACGCGGCAGTCCCGCATCTATGAATGCCTCGCCTCGCCCGACAAAACCGATGCTTCGATAGAACGGCACGTATTGCGGCTGCACATCGACACTTACCTGCGGGTAATCATGCGCACGGGCATAATTGAGCAACGCTTCCATGATCGCCGTACCGACTTTCTGCTTGCGCCACTGCGGCAATACCGCAATATACCCGATGTGGCCGTCGGGTATCATCCGTCCGCAGCCGATGGCATCGCCCTGAAGGCTGAGGGCCAAGGCATGGCGGCAATTTTCGTCTAGCCCATCCCACTCCAATGCTTCGGGAATGCCTTGTTCGTGGATAAATACCGCCTCGCGGATTGACTTGAGTAACGGTTCGCCATCGTGCCAACTGATCAGGCTGACGGTAAAGGGATTGCCCATTATTTACCTCCTCAAGCGATGATTTCGACTGCCGTTCCTGCGGGTATCAGGTCAAACAACTCGATCAGGTCGGCATTGCGCATCCGGATGCAGCCATGCGAGTCGGGAGCGCCAAGTTGCACCGAATCCGGCGTGCCGTGGATGTAGATATAGCGGCGCATAGTGTCGTTTTCGCCGAGCCGGTTGAAGCCGACTTCGCAACCGGACAGCCATAGGATGCGCGCCAGTATCCAGTCTCGTTCCGGAAATTGCGCGCCCAGTTCCGGTGTGTAGATTTCGCCGGTCGGGCGGCGGCGCACGAATACGGTATTTTCCGGTTGCCCCGCGCCGATCTTGGCGCGGACGATGTGTTTGCCGCGCGGCGTGCAATAACTGCCGCTTACCTCGCCCGCGCCGTTCGCAGCGGTGGAAACGGTGTAACGGCGCAGCAATTTGCCCGCGTCATCGAGCAACTCGAGCTGCTGCGTGGCGACATAGACATTGATTTTCATGGTGCCTTCTGCTGCGCGCGGCGCATGGCGAAAAAATTGCTGAGCATTGTGCCGCATTCCTCCGCCAGCACGCCGCCTGTCACTTCGGCGTGGTGATTCAAGCGCCGTTCGGCGAACACGTCCAGTATGCTGCCGCACACGCCGGTCTTAGGGTCGCTCGCCCCGTATACCACCCGCGCAATGCGTGCATGCATGATTGCGCCGGCGCACATCAGGCATGGCTCCAGCGTGACAAACAACTCGCAGCCCACCAGCCGGTAATTGCCCAGCCGCTGCGCTGCATCGCGCAACGCCGTCATTTCGGCATGGGCGGAAGGGTCGTGACGCGAAATCGGCGCATTGAAACCGCGCCCGACAATCTCGCCGTCTTTCACTACCACCGCTCCCACCGGCACTTCACCGGCGGCTTGCGACTGGCTGGCAAGCTTCAGTGCATGGTGCATGTAATCGGCATCGGTCATCAAAGGGGACCCCTAAATGCTCACTTGGGTAAAACGGGCGGCAACCGTAGCACAACTTCTGCCGTTTGACGAGACTCGGCGCGGGCCGTATCGGCCTGCGCTGTCGTCATTTGCCCCGTCGGCCTGACTTGGGTGAAAACAAGGCCGGCTGCGGCATGGCTTGATGGCGCGCCGCTTCGGACAGGTGTTGTTGATCTGGGGATTTTTGCGGCGGGCGTGGCTTGGCCGGTTGCGCGCTGGTGCGCTGTTGCGGGTTGCGTGGCTGCGGGTTGCCTGGTTTCCGGCTCTGGCCATCGCGCGGCGGATGGTTGCGGTTTCCCGCACCTGCCGGGCGCGGCGCGCTTGCGGTCGTGTGGCTATGGCGTTGTTGACCGTGCTGCGGACGCGGCGGGCGCGGAGCTTCGGCGGAAAGGTTTGTTGGCGGCACGAAGCTTTCCACCGCCACTTTCGGAATCTCGCGCTTGATCAGTCGCTCGATGCTCTTGAGGTGCTGCAACTCTTCGCTGTCCACCAGCGAGATCGCCGCGCCGCTGCTGCCCGCACGCCCGGTGCGGCCGATGCGGTGCACGTAGTCCTCCGGCACGTTCGGTAACTCGAAATTCACCACGTGCGGCAACTGGTCGATGTCCAGCCCGCGCGCGGCGATGTCGGTAGCCACCAGCACCGGCAGCGAGCCGTCCTTGAACTGCGCCAGCGCCTTGGTGCGCGCCGGCTGGCTCTTGTTGCCATGGATCGCGGCGGCGGGAATGTCGTCCGCATTCAGTTTTTCCGCGAGGCGGTTCGCGCCGTGTTTGGTGCGGGTGAACACCAGCACCTGCTTCCAGCCGTTGTGCTTGATCAGGTGGGCGAGCAGGTAGCTCTTCAGTTTCTGCGGCACCAGATGGACGCTCTGCTCGATCAGTTCCGCCGTGGTGTTGCGGCGCGCCACTTCGACGAAGCCGGGGTTGTGCAGCAGGCCGTCGGCAAGCGTCTTGATCTCGTCGGAGAAAGTTGCCGAGAACAATAAATTCTGGCGTTGTTTGGGCAGCAGCGCGAGGATCTTTTTGATATCGCGGATGAAGCCCATGTCCAGCATACGGTCGGCCTCGTCGAGTACCAGGATTTCGACGCCGGACAGATCGAGCGTCTTCTGCCCGACATGGTCGAGCAGCCGCCCGGGCGTGGCGACGAGGATGTCCATCTGTCCGCGCAATGCCTTGATCTGCGGATTGATGTTGACGCCGCCGAACATCACCATCGATTTCAACGGCAGATATTTGCCGTAGGTCTGCACCGATTCCTCGACCTGTGCCGCGAGTTCGCGGGTCGGCGTGAGAATCAGGCAGCGCGGCCGGCCGGGGCGCTGATGTGCAACGGTTTTTGCGGTGAGCAGATGCAGGATCGGCAGCGTGAAACCGGCGGTCTTGCCGGTGCCGGTCTGCGCCCCGGCCAGCAGATCGCCGCCGGCCAGCACCAGCGGGATGGCCTGCGCCTGCACCGGGGTAGGGCGCGTGTAGCCTGCATCGGCAATGGCGCGCATCAAGGGTTGCGCCAGCTTCAGATCGGCAAAGGTAATTTCATTGGACAAGGGGATAGCAGTATTTGACAAAGTTTGGCTCCTGCGACGGCCTGCCGCCCAATTTAAGCGGCACCAATCGAGGCAGACGAATCAAGGGATCAGGGAGATCGGGAGTGAATCAAGGGACCGCTGCGCTGATTGGTTTGGCGCAGGGTAGCGCGCATTATACCTTACTTACCATGGACTCACCTTGTTCCTCAGCTACTCCTCCTTACCTTAAATGGTTGAAACCCTATTGGGTACAAGGCAGAATGCAAACGGCAGGTGCTTTTTTACAGTTTTGTCAGGAGGCGCAAATGGAACTTCGCAAAAAAAGTGACGATACAAAAATAATCGCTGCAATCATTTGCCTGTTGATCGGCTTTCTTTTTATCTGGAACATCACGGCGCACATTTCAGATATTTACGAACTGCGCCTGGACGCAGAAACATGCAACCAGGTGAGGACGCTCGGGTTGGAGCCATCCGACAATTGCGTCATTACTGCTCCATTTCGGCCGGCGGAGCTTGGCCCTCCGGCTGGCTACCTGATGCTGCCGGATGGCAGCGATATTCAAATCACGCCAGTTGCGGCAAACCAGACTAACAGGAGCGCGGAATGGTCAGTTTCGATGAAAGCACAATTCTGGATGGCCTTGCTGTTCTGGGTGGCTACGCTGGTGCTGCTGCTAAGCGCATTCCGCGACAAGAAGTGATCTTGCTTGGCCTGAAGGCGCCAGATTTCAAAGGGGGCTGCGCAGGCAACAAAAAGCCGCACGATGAAAATCCTAGCCGTTGGCGAAAGGTGTTGATGAAGTAACCGAAGACCGCGACCCAAATGGGTTCGCGGTCTTTTTTATTGCGGAAGAAATTACGCCGATAAAGCAACCCGCCGAGAACTATGCTCAGGGCGGGTTGACAAGGATCAGATGTCAAAAAACCAACACCTTTGTGCAGCGCCTAGGATGAAAATCGTGCGGCTTTGTTCTTTGCCTGACTGAAACTACGCTTGCAGGCGTTGCGTCTCGACCTGCACCAGCGGTTCATTCTCCACATATACTTCGCGCTGGCGTGTGCGGCGGCGCGTTACGGGTTCATCTGTGTAGCCAACGGGAATGTTTGCTATGGCCTGCAGCTTGCCCGGGTCGGTTTCGATCTGGATCAGGCCTTCGCCGCCGCTTGCCGCGACGGGTGCGGTCATTTCGCTTGCCACCGCTGCCACCACATCCGATTGTGTTGCGGTTGTTGGTATGGCGATGTATTCGCTTGGCGTTACGGGCGGCGTCCAGCCTTCGGGGTAGGCGACATACTCGGAAGGCTTCAGTTTGGCCTGGGCAGTATAGACTGGCGCAGCAGTTGCTGGAGCAACAGCTTGTTCCGCGACAGCAGTTTCGCCGTTGCCTGCCGGTATTTCGCCGCCCTGTGCGGCATTTTCGCGCCGTTCGCGCTCACGGCGGCCGCCACGGCGACCACGGCGGCGGGCGCCTTCGCGTGCGCTGCCTTCTTCGGCTTGTTCGGCGGCAGGTGCGGCAACTTGGGTTTCCAGCACGGGTTTTTCTTCGGGTTGCGGTGTTGGCGTTGCACGCGGCGGCCGTGGCGGCCGTGGCTGGCGCTGCTCACCTTGCGGGCGCGGTTCTTGAGGTTTTGCTGCGGCTTCGGCCGGTGCTGGCTTCTCGCCGCGTTCGCGGCGGCTGCTTTCGCTTCGTTCGGCACGCTCACCGCGCTCCCGGCGCTTGCCGCCTTCACTCCGCTCGCCACGTTCACGAGGCAGATTGCCACGGGGTTTGCTTGCCGCCGGTTTGGCCTTGGGCTGTTCTTCCGCTCCCAGCGTTTTGATCCAGCCAAAGAGTTTGCCGAGAATCGAAGGCTTGGCCTCTTCAGCCTTCTTCATCGGCGCGGGTTGCGCCGGGGTGATGCCTTGCACCACGGCTTGCGCGCGCGAGGCTTTTTGCTGCTCCTGCACGGCGGTCAGCGGCTTTTCTTCAACCGGCTTTTCCACCAGTTTGTAGCTGGCCTGCAGCATGTCGCCGGTCAGGTCGTCCTGGCGCAGGCGGCTGATGCTGTAGTTGGGCGTTTCCAGATGCGGATTCGGGATCAGCGTAATCGCCACTTTCAGGCGCGATTCGATGCGATGGATGTCGGAGCGTTTTTCGTTGAGCAAGAAGGTGGCGACATCCACCGGCACTTGCACGTGGATCGCCGCGCTGCTTTCCTTCATCGCCTCTTCCTGGATGATGCGCAGGATGTGCAGGGCGGAAGACTCGGTGCCACGGATATGACCGATGCCGCTGCAACGCGGGCAGGCGATGTAATTGCTCTCGCCCAGGCTGGGCGCCAGACGCTGGCGTGACAGTTCCAGCAGGCCGAAGCGGGAAATCTTGGCGGTCTGCACGCGGGCGCGGTCGTAGTGCAGCGAGTCGCGCAGACGGTTCTCCACGTCGCGCTGGTTGCGGCTGCTTTCCATATCGATGAAGTCAATCACGATCAGCCCGCCCAGATCGCGCAGGCGCAGTTGGCGTGCGATCTCTTCCGCCGCCTCGAGGTTGGTGTTGAACGCGGTGGCCTCGATATCGGAGCCTTTGGTGGCGCGCGCCGAGTTGATGTCGATGGCGGTCAGTGCTTCGGTATGGTCGATCACGATAGCGCCGCCGGACGGCAGGCGCACTTCGCGCGCGTGGGCGGATTCGATCTGATGCTCGATCTGGAAGCGCGAGAACAGCGGCACGTCGTCCACATAGCGTTTGATGCGGTTCACGTTGTTCGGCATGACCGTGCTCATGAACGCCAGGGCTTGCTGGTAGACATCCTCTGTGTCAATCAGTATCTCGCCGATTTCCGGGTTGAAGTAGTCGCGGATGGCGCGCACCACCAAGCTGCTTTCCAGATAGATCAGCGACGGGGCCTTTTCGGCTTTTGCCGCATCCTCAATCGCATCCCACAATTGCTTGAGGTAGTCCAGGTCCCATTGCAATTCTTCCTCGTTGCGCCCGATGCCGGCGGTGCGCGCGATGATGCTCATACCTTGCGGCACTTCGACGTGTGCCAGTACTTCGCGCAGCTCGTCGCGTTCTTCGCCCTCGATGCGGCGCGACACGCCGCCGCCGCTTGGGTTATTCGGCATCAGCACGATGTAGCGGCCGGCCAGGCTGATGTAGGTGGTCAGCGCCGCACCCTTGTTGCCGCGCTCGTCTTTTTCCACCTGTACCAGCAATTCCTGGCCTTCGCGCAGGGCTTCCCTGATCGAGGGGCGGTTGCCGCTGCCGGGTTGGTAAAACTGCGGGGCTACTTCCTTGAACGGCAGAAAGCCGTGGCGGTTGCCGCCATATTCGACGAAACAGGCTTCGAGGCTGGGTTCGATGCGGGTGATGACGGCCTTGTAGATGTTGCTCTTGCGTTGTTCCTTGCCGGCAGTTTCAATGTCGAGGTCGATGAGTTTCTGACCGTCAACAATGGCGACGCGGAGTTCTTCCGGCTGCGTCGCATTGAATAGCATGCGTTTCATTTATTGCCTCCCGCGCTCTGACACGGGCAAGACCAAGCTACACGCGATTAGGCATGTGAGAGGAGCAATCGTGCAAACAGATGTCGGTTGTGCAAACGATTGGTCAAATCAGTTCTCTATTAGTAGCTTGTCTAAAAATCGTTCTTTGGAACATCTGCATCAGTGGTTGCGGGGTATTGCCGTATCACACTGCATCCGTTTCGCCGGCTGTTGCAAAAATTCCTTGGGGTGTGAGCCAGCCATGGCTGGCTCACGAAAATCCACAGGTGCTTTGAGCGCATAAATCAATTACTATCGCTGCTGGTTCCGGTGAGCGATATTAACCGGGCTGCGGCTGGAAGGGTGGCGGCGCATTGCGCCGTCGCTTGCGCCAAAAATTTTCCTGGCGGCCAGTTTTTTATGGCGAAGGGATAAAATTACATCCCAAACTTACCCAATTCCAAAACGCGCGAGTAGCGAAGTATAAGCAAAATGAATGGTTTAAGCAAAGATTCTGTCGCTTTTCTTACGATTGACGAAAGCGGCGAGGCTCAGCGCATCGATAATTTCCTGCTCCGGCTTCTGAAAGGCGTGCCCAAAAGCCATGTCTACCGCATCCTGCGCGGCGGGGAAGTGCGGGTTAACAAGAAACGCGTCGACCAGACCTATCGCCTGCAACTGGGCGACCGGCTGCGCATCCCGCCGATCCGCGTCGCAGAAAGACCCGAGACTGAATTCGTCCCGGCGGCGGAATTCCCAATCATCTATGAGGACGACGCGCTGCTGGCGGTGAATAAGCCTGCCGGCGTGGCGGTGCACGGCGGCAGCGGGGTGAGTTTCGGCGTCATCGAACAAATGCGCCGTGCGCGCCCGCAAGCCAAGTTTTTGGAACTGGTACACCGACTCGACCGCGAGACTTCCGGCGTGCTGCTGCTGGCAAAGAAGCGTTCCGCGTTGACCGTGCTGCACGAGATGATGCGCGAAGGCAACAGCGACAAGCGCTACTTCGCGCTGGTGCTGGGGCAATGGAAGAATACCAGACAGCACGTCAAATTGCCGTTGCACAAATTCGATACGCCGCAGGGCGAGAAGCGCGTGATGGTCAGGGAAGACGGGCAGGCCTCACACACCGTCTTCACGCTGCAAAAAAGCTGGCCGGGTTATGCCTTGCTGGAAGCGCAGCTCAAGACCGGCCGCACCCATCAGATCCGCGTGCATCTTGCGCACCTCGGTTTCCCGATTGCCGGAGACGACAAATACGGTGATTTCGCGCGCAACAAGGTATTGATGAAACAGGGGCTGAAGCGCATGTTCCTGCATGCGCATTCGATTTCGTTCAATCATCCGTTGACCGGTGAACCGCTGCAGTTGACTGCGCCGCTGCCGAAGGAATTGGAAAAGTTTATCGCGCGGCTGGATGCCGGTGTTCCTTTACAGTAGTGACGGAAATCAAGGGGTCGAGGGGGTTAGGCATTTGTGTTTCAGGCAGTGGAGTATAATGCTCCGGTTCGAGCTGGGGGAGCTATCCCCGATTATTGATGAAGAGAAGAGATTGAGTACTGTTAGTTTCGCCGATTTAAATCTGGCACCTGAAATCCTCAAGGCGCTGACCGAGTCCGGTTATATCACCCCCACACCTGTCCAGGCACAAGCCATCCCAATCGTGCTGGAAGGCCGTGATTTAATGGCAGGCGCGCAAACGGGTACCGGCAAAACGGCGGCCTTTGCGTTGCCCATCCTGCAAAAGCTGCTGCCGTTTGCCAGCACCAGCGCTTCACCTGCGCGCCATCCGGTGCGGGCGCTGGTATTGGTGCCGACACGGGAACTGGCGATACAAGTGGAAGAGAATGTGAAGGCCTATGCGAAGCACAGCCGCTTGCGTTCGCTGGTGGTGTTCGGTGGGGTCGATATCAAGACGCAGACACCGCAACTGAGAGCAGGCGTGGAGATACTGGTCGCCACCCCGGGACGCCTGCTGGATCACGTTGAGCAGAAATCGGTGCTGTTGAACCAGGTGCAGGTACTGGTGCTCGATGAAGCGGACCGCATGCTGGATATGGGCTTTATGCCGGATCTGAAGCGCATCCTGGCTTTGCTGCCCAAGCAGCGCCAGAGCCTGATGTTCTCGGCCACGTTCTCGAACGAGATCAAGAAACTGGCGGCAGACTTCCTGATCGACCCCAAGCTCATTCAAGTCACGCGCAGCAATGCCACCGCTGAAAATGTCACGCAGAAAGTCTATCTGATCGAACAGGCAGACAAACACGCTCTGCTCGCACAACTGTTGTGCGGGAGCGATGCAACGCAGGTGCTGGTCTTTACCAAAACCAAAATTACCGCCAGCCGCCTCGCCAGGCAATTGCAGCGCGATGGTGTTGCCGCCGATGCCATCCATGGCGATAAAAGCCAGTTGGAACGCATCCAGGCGCTGGATGCCTTCAAGCAGGGCAAGGTTACCGTCCTGATCGGGACTGATGTGGCCGCCCGCGGTCTGGATATCGACCAGTTGCCCATGGTCATCAACTACGAGATCCCCAGCGCCCCGGAAGATTACGTCCACCGCATCGGTCGAACCGGCCGCGCGGGCGCTTCCGGTATCGCCATCTCGCTGGTGTCGCCGGAAGAAGAGAAATACCTGAAGGAAATCGAGAAGCTGATCAAGCACGAGATCCAGAAGGAAAATGTGGTCGTGCCGCATCAGGCGGCAAGATCACCGAGAGCGCCGCGCGGTGAACACCAGGAATGCGCACCGCGGCCTGCAGCACCAAAAAAACCGAGTCACGATCCTTGGTTCGACAAACCCTACGAACCCTCCGCCAGCGCCTTCCCTAAAAACAACCAGCCGGAGCGTCCTGCCGACAAGCCGAAAAAGGAAATTGCGGCGCTGCTGGTGCGCCGTCCAGGCTAACCTTGATCAGTTTTTAGTCCGCGTCAAAAACACCGTCACTTCCTCGCGGTCGTGGTAGAGCTGCTTCGCCAGCAGCTTGTAATTCATGCCTTCTTCATCGAGCCGCGCGCGGATGCCATTCAGCGCGCCGTCCAGCGCGGCGAGGCGCTGCTTCATCGGCAGTTTCAGATTGAAGATCGCATGCCGGGCCAGTCCCGCCGCGAACCATGCGCCGACCAGCGCGGCGACCTTGGAGGGCTTTTCCACCATGTCGCATACCAGCCAGTCCACCGCCTTGCGCGGCGTGTATTTGAATCCGTCCTGTCTGAGATGCTGCACCAGCGGATGGCTCGCCAGCACGCCCTTCATCGGGCCGTTGTCCACCGCCGTCACGCGCATGCCGCGCTTGACCAGTTGCCAGGTCCAGCCACCGGGCGCCGCGCCGAGATCGACTGCGGCCATGCCTTGCCGCAGCAGGCGTGTTTGCTCGCTGCGCTCCATGAACACCTCGATCGCCTCCGCCAATTTTAATGTGGAACGGCTCGGCGCTTCGGCAGGCATGGACTGGCGCAGGATGCCCATATGCCACGGTGCGCTGTTGTGTGGCTCGCTGCTGCCGATCAGCGCGGTGGATTTGTCGGGGAAGAAGACGTGCAAACGCGGCAGCGATGCCATCCCCCTCTCCCCTTGCCCCTCTCCCGCGATAGGAGAGGGGATATTGCGAAGGCGTCCGCCAGTAATCAGCGCGTCTTCCAGCAGCGGCTGGAAGCGGCGGGTGAAGGCGGACAGCGTCTTGCCGTCGTTGGTGTCCGGCACTTCCAACCACAGCGCGCCGAAGCTGCCGGGCAGCGCGGCAACGGCGGACAGGATTGGCGTGAGGCGGTCGCGCTCCGGCAGGGATTTGATGGTGTGATGCAGCCGGATCAGCTGGCGCGCGAAAACCAGTTCGCGATAGTTCAATCGCTGCTCGTTCAGTGCGACGACGACGTAGCCGCTGTCGGCAATGATGGCGGGTTGTTCGGCAAGGACAGGGCGCTGCTGGCGCGCCTGGCGCAGGGCTTCCTGCGCGCAATCCTGCTCGAAGCCGGGGCGGCAATACAGCAGCCAGTGGATAATTGATGGTTTCTGCATGGCACGCATTGTGGCACAGGTGGTGGTAATATCCGCGCCTCTTTTTTCGGCACAGCAGGTATGGCAAAGCGTTACGATTTGATCGTGTTCGACTGGGACGGCACGGTAATGGATTCGACTACGGTGATCGCTGGCTCGATCCAGGCTGCATGCCGCGATCTGGGGTTGACGGTTCCCGATGATGCCGCCGCGCGCCATGTGATCGGCATGGGTCTGAGCCAGGCATTGCGCCATGCGGTGCCGGACGCGCCGGAGTCCATGTATGAGCCGCTGGTGGCGCGTTACCGCCATCATTTTCTGGCGCAGGATCAGACGATCCCGTTGTTCGAAGGTGTGCGCGAGACGCTGGCGGAATTGCATGGCGCAGGCTATTGGCTGGGAGTGGCGACCGGCAAGAACCGCGCGGGGCTGGACCGTGCGCTGACCAGCACCGATTTGAAAAAATATTTTCACGCCACGCGCACGGCAGAACAGACTTTTTCCAAACCCAATCCGGCCATGTTATTTGAACTGATGGATGAACTGGCGGTCAGTGGCGAACGCGTATTGATGATCGGCGATACCACGCACGATGTGCAGATGGCGCAGAATGCCAAGGTAGATGTGGTAGCGGTGGGGCACGGCGCGCATCCGCCGGAGCAGTTGCAGGGATTGAATCCGCTGGCGCTGGTGGAAGATTTTGCGGAATTGCGTGCATGGCTGAGGGCTAACGCTTAACAACTTATTGAAGGAATTGCGATGTCGGATCAAAACAACAACTGGGAACGCGGCGTGCTGGAGAAGCTGGCGATGTCGGCCGTTCAGGAGCAGCGTCGCACGCGTCACTGGAGCATCTTTTTCAAGACGCTGACCTTCGGCTATCTGTTCATCATCCTGTTCCTGGTGATGGGCTGGGTGGGCAAATCCGAACAGGCGCTGAGCACCGGCAAGCATACCGCACTGGTGAACATGCAGGGTGTGATTGCGCCGGATAGCGCGGCGAGCGCCGATAATCTGATCCCCAGCCTGCAGGATGCGTTCAAGGACAAGGACACGCAGGGCGTGATCCTGCGCATCAACAGCCCCGGCGGCAGCCCGGTGCAGGCCGGGCAGATCAACGACGAGATCCGCCGTCTGCGCGCCAAGCATCCGGCCATTCCACTGTATGTGGTGGTCGAGGACATTTGCGCTTCCGGCGGTTATTACGTGGCGGTGGCGGCGGACAAGATTTTCGTGGACAAGGCCAGCCTGATCGGTTCCGTCGGCGTGCTGATGGACGGTTTCGGCTTTACCGGCACGATGGAGAAGCTCGGTGTGGAACGCCGCCTGATCACCGCCGGAAAAAATAAGGGCTTCCTCGATCCATTTTCGGCAGCCAATCCGGCGCATCAGGAATACGCCAAACAGATGCTCGCCGAAATCCATCAGCAGTTCATCGACGTGGTGAAGCAGGGGCGCGGCAAGCGCCTCAAGGAAACACCGGATACCTTCAGCGGCCTGGTGTGGAACGGGCAGCGCGGTGTGGAGATGGGCTTGGCGGATGGCATGGGCAGCGTGGAATCGGTAGCGCGCGATGTCATCAAGGCGGAGAAGATCGTGGACTTCACGATGAAGGAAAACTTCGCGGATCGTCTGGCGAAACGCTTCGGCGCGGGTGTGGCGAGCGCGATCGGCTTCTCGGCGCAGGGCAGCGTGTCGCTACGCTAGCTGCTTCAGCAATTCATCGAAATTGGCGATCGGTGGCAGACAACGCGTGTCTTGGCACAACCAAGCGATAGTCTGTCCGCTGCGCGGCTTGTCGAGCGCCTCTGGCAGACCGACCGCATCTTCATTTAACGCCACGACCAGCACATCCGGCAGGTAGCGCCGCCGCAGCGCGGCCTGCCAGGCCGCGGCCTCCTTGCCGCGCAGCACCAGCAGGCCGGGCGGCTCCAGCAGTTCGGCCAATGCGGTGCACAGGCTGCTGTGGTAGCTCGCGGCCTGCCGCATCGCCGGGAAGAACAATCTCAGGCAGCGTTCCGCTGCCGCGCGGTATCCCTCGTTCTCCGTCAGCAGCGACAGGCGCAGCAGTGCCTGTGCGGCGATGCCGTTGCCGGACGGCGTGGCATCGTCATGTCCCGTCTTGCTGCGCTGGATCAGCGCCTCATGGTCATGACTGGTGAAGAAGAATCCACCGTGTTGTGGGTCTTCAAAGCGCGTCAGCAGCGCGTCGGCGAGCTGCACCGCGAAGGCCAGGTCGCTGTTCCTGAATTCGGCCTGCAGCAACTCCAGCGCGGCATTCAGCAGGAAGGCGTGGTCGTCGAGATAGGCGTTGAGATGCGCCTTGCCGTCCTTGTACGTCGCCAATAATCTGCCGTCGCGCCA
>DASTNS010000055.1:0-18420 GCA_035720625.1 Gallionella sp.
CCGGGCTGCCACCCTCGGCTTGTTTGAGTATGGCTATGATCTGGCTATCTGAAAAACGTGATTGCTTCATGTAAAACTTCCTCCATTTCTTAGTGAGAAAATTCTACTTCTAACTCACGCTAATTTCAGGGGGGATTACCACAGCAGTTTCCGTTTAATGTCGCATGGCTGGTCAGAAACGTATTCGGGGACACCACGGTTTCCACTTCATATCGCACGGCTGGTCATGGGCGCACACTACGCCGCACCTGTCGGATGGTCAATATGCCGAAAGGCCTATTTTGCAGGGGAGGATGCCGCGAAAACGGCGAGGAAACTGGAGCGGGTGAACGGGATCGAACCGTCGTATGCAGCTTGGGAAGCTGCCGTTCTACCATTGAACTACACCCGCCTGGTGTAGAATGCGGGTCGCATTTTAACACGGCCTTCAGTAATCCAGAGAGTCCCAGAGTGATAACAGTCAGCATCAATGGCGCGACACGCCAATTCCCGCAAGCCATCAGCGTTGCCGCCCTCATCGAGGAGATGGGGCTGACCGGCAAGCGCATCGCGCTGGAGCGCAACGGCGAGATCGTGCCGCGCAGTTCGTTTGCCACAGAGCAATTGGCGGACGGCGACCGGCTGGAAATAGTTGTCGCGGTGGGCGGTGGCTGATTCGTCATTCCGGCGCAGGCCGGAATCCAGTGGGTTTATTGAATAGGTTTTTTGGATTTGCCCCCGCGTTGCGGGGAGACGTCTTTAATTGGCTGGATTCCGGCCTGCGCCGGAATGACGGCTGGATGGATTTTTAAGGAAACAAAATGAACGACAAACTCATCATCGCAGGCAAGAGCTACTCGTCCCGGCTGCTGGTCGGCACGGGCAAGTACAAGGACTTTGCCGAGACCCGCGCGGCGCTTGACGCAAGCGGTGCGGAGATCGTCACGGTGGCGATCCGCCGCACCAATCTCGGGCAGAACGCCAACGAGCCCAACCTGCTCGATTCCGTGCCGCCGTCGAAATTCACCTACCTGCCCAACACCGCGGGCTGCTATACCGCCGAGGACGCGGTGCGCACGCTGCGCCTCGCGCGCGAGCTGCTCGACGGGCATACCCTGGTCAAGCTGGAGGTGCTGGGTGACCCTCAGTCGCTCTACCCCAACGTGGTCGAGACCATCGCCGCCGCGAAGACGCTGGTCGCGGAAGGCTTCCAGGTGATGGTCTACACCTCGGACGACCCCATCATCGCCAAGCAACTGGAAGACATCGGCTGCGTCGCGATCATGCCGCTGGCCTCGCTGATCGGCTCGGGCATGGGCATCCTCAACCCGTGGAATCTGCAGCTCGTGATGGAGCGCGTCAAGGTGCCGGTGATCGTGGATGCGGGCGTCGGCACCGCGTCGGATGCCGCAATCGCGATGGAGCTGGGCTGCGATGGCGTGCTGATGAACACCGCGATCGCCGCCGCGCAAAACCCCGTGCTGATGGCTGGCGCGATGAAGAAGGCCGTGGAAGCCGGGCGCGAGGCCTATCTCGCCGGGCGCATGCCGAAGAAATTCTACAGCGCCAGCCCGAGCTCGCCGACGGCGGGCATCATCGGTTCGACGCGCAGCTAAAAACCTTCTTCCGCAGATTGCACAGATTCACGCAGATTCAAACCGGGTTCCAATCTGTTTAATCTGCGCAATCTGCGGATAGATCGCCTTGCACACCATGACCGACATCACCGACCTCAGCAAGAGACATATCCGCAGCTACGTGCTGAGGCAAGGCCGCGTCTCGCCCGCGCAGCAGCGCGCGGTGGAGACGCTGTTGCCGCGCTTCGGCATTCCCTACGCCGCGCAGCCGCTCGACCTGGATAGTGCTTTCGGGCGCACCGCGCCGAAGATCCTGGAGATCGGCTTCGGCATGGGCGACAGCACCGCGACCATCGCGCAGGCGCATCCCGAGAACGACTACCTCGCGCTCGAGGTGCATACGCCGGGCGTGGGCAACCTGCTCAAGCTGATCGACGCGCAGCAGATCGCCAACATCCGCATCATCCAGCACGACGCCGTGGAGGTGCTGCGCGACATGATCGCCGACGAGTCGCTTTCCGGCGTGCATATCTTCTTCCCCGACCCGTGGCACAAGGCGCGCCACAACAAGCGCCGGTTGATTCAAACTCCGTTCATCGCGCAACTGGTGCGGAAGCTCAAGCCCGGCGGGTATATCCATGTCGCCACCGACTGGCAGGAATATGCCGAACAGGTCTTGCGCGTGCTGAGTGAAGAGCCGCTGCTGGAGAACACCGCGGCGGATTACGCGCCGCGCCCCGCCTACCGCCCGCTCACCAAGTTCGAGCAGCGTGGAATACGCCTGGGGCATGGGGTGTGGGATCTGGTGTTCAAGAAACTCCTGTAGGGGCGAGATTTATCGCGCCCGTGTTCACACCATAATTCGCAGACCCAACCTTGGGCGCGATAAATCTCGCCCCTACGGTCACCGCATGAATATCTCCAACAAATCATTCAAGAACCGTTGCCCCAGCTTGGTCGGTGCGATGCGGCTCTGGTCGCGCCTCAGCAGCCCGCGCCTTTCCGCCTCTTCCAACTCACGGCGTATCGACAGCAGCGACAGGCTGGTGCGCTCCTGGAACAGCGCGCTGTCGAAGCCTTCATTCAGGCGCAGCGCGTTCATCATGAACTCGAAGGCGAGATCGGCAGGCGCGACCTCGTGCTCCTCCTGCACTGGCTTCCCCTGTGCTACCGCATCGAGATATGCCTGCGGCTGCCTGTGGCGCGCCTGGCGGATGACTTTGTCGTGAAAGCTCAGCTTGCTGTGCGCGCCCGCGCCGATGCCGAGGTAATCGCCGAACTGCCAGTAGTTGAGGTTGTGTTTGGCACGGCGATTCGGCTGCGCGAAAGCGGAAGTCTCGTAGTGCCGGTAGCCGTGCGCCGCGAGCAGTTCCTCGATGCGCCCCTGCATCTCGCTGCTCGCGTCGTCGTCCGGCAGCGGCGGCGGGTTGCGGTAGAACAGCGTGTTCGGCTCCAGCGTGAGGTGGTAGCAGGACAGGTGCTGCGGCGCGAACGACAGCGCAGTCTGCACGTCCTGCAACGCCTGCTCCAGAGTTTGCCTGGGCAAGGCGTACATCAGGTCGAGGT
Organism: Gallionella sp.; assembly: GCA_035720625.1. GTDB lineage: Bacteria > Pseudomonadota > Gammaproteobacteria > Burkholderiales > Gallionellaceae > Gallionella. Next base: position 3,123 of record DASTNS010000055.1, read on the forward strand.
TGAGGTTGTCGAAATGCCGCTGCGCCATCTCAATCGCGCGCTTGGCTTCGTCGGCGTTATGGATGCGCCCCAATGCCTTGAGATGCGCGTCGCTGAAGCTCTGGATGCCCAGCGACAGGCGGTTCACGCCCGCGTCGCGATAGGCGGCGAAGCGTTCCGCCTCCACCGTGCCGGGGTTGGCCTCCAGCGTGATCTCCGCACCAAGATCGAGCGGCAGCAGCATGCGCACGTTGCGCAGGATCTCCGCGACGCTCTCGCCGGAGAGCAGGCTGGGCGTGCCGCCGCCGAAGAACACCGTATAGACCTGGCGCCCCCAGATCAGCGGCAGGGCCAGTTCGAGGTCGCGCACCAGCGCGGCGACATATTCCTTTTCGAGGGACGCGGAGATTCCGCCCGCGCCCGGCGAAGAGGTACCTCGCACCTCGTGCGAATTAAAGTCGCAATACGGGCATTTGCGCACGCACCACGGGATGTGGATGTACAGCGATAGCGGCGGGGTCGCCCGGAAATTCACCGCCTGCGCCTTGAGGCCGGCGGGTCGCAGCGGATGAGCGGTCATGCGTCGCCGAGCCGGAGTCTGTCGAGCAAGACCTTCAGCGCCTTGGCGCGGTGGCTGACCAGCGCCTTCTCGTCGTGCGACAGTTCCGCGGCGGTCCTGCCGGACTCGGGCAGCAGGAACAGCGGATCGTAGCCGAAGCCGCCCTCGCCGCGTTCCTCATGCGCGATCTCGCCGTGCCATTCACCCTCGGCGATGACGGGTTGCGGATCGTCGGCATGGTGCACCAGCACCAGCACGCAGTAATAGTGCGCGCGGCGGTCGGCGACGCCTTGCATTTCATGCAACAGCTTCTCGTTGTTGCGCGTGTCGGACTTGGGGCTATCTCCGGCGTAGCGCGCGGACTGCACTCCGGGTGCGCCGCCGAGCACCGCGACGCAGATGCCGGAATCGTCCGCGAGCGCGGGCAGGCCGGAGGCGGCGCTGACGTGGCGCGCCTTGGCCAAGGCGTTCTCGACGAAGGTGCAGTGCGGCTCCTCGGCCTCGCCGATGCCGAGCTGCGCCTGCGTCAGCACCTCGATGCCCAGCGGCGCGAGCATCCGCTGGAATTCGCGCAGTTTGCCGGGATTGTTGGAGGCGATGACGAGTTTTTTCATGTTGGATTTATCAGCAGATTGCACGGCATGAACGGCTGGGCTTTTAACTTGAAAAATGCAATTGAGCCACGGATGAACACGGATTGACACGGATGAAAATCAATCCCTGCATGGAGGTTCTGTCCGTGTAAATCCGTGTTCATCAGTGGCTGACTGAAGTTTCGGGTTCAATCCGTCTAATCTGTGGAAGGCTGCCTTTGTTTATCCCGCCAGTGCCGCGCGCTGCATATCGATGAGCTGCGCGATGCCGGACTTCGCCAGTTCCAGCAGCTCGTCCATCTCGGTACGGGTGAAGGTATGGCCTTCCGCAGTGCCCTGCACCTCGACGAAGTGGCCGTTGCCCAGCATCACCACGTTCATGTCGGTGTCGCAGGCGGAGTCTTCCGCATAATCCAAGTCCAGCACCGGCACGCCCTGGTAGATGCCGACGGAGATCGCGGCGATGAAATCCTTGATCGGAGTTTCCTTGACCAGCCCCTTGCCCAGCAAACCGCTCACCGCGTCGTGCAATGCGACGAACGCGCCAGTGATGCTGGCGGTACGCGTGCCGCCGTCGGCCTGGATCACGTCGCAGTCGATCACGATGGTGCGCTCGCCGAGCTTGCCGAGGTCGACCACGGCGCGCAGGCTGCGGCCGATCATCCGCTGGATTTCCTGCGTGCGGCCGGATTGTTTGCCCTTGGCTGCTTCGCGCCCCATACGCTCATTGGTGGAGCGCGGCAACATGCCGTATTCCGCCGTCACCCAGCCTTCGCCGCTGCCCTTCTTGTGCGGCGGAACCTTCTCGTCCACGCTGGCAGTACAGATCACTTTGGTGTCGCCACATTCGATCAGCACCGAACCTTCGGCATGCCTGGTGTAGCGGCGGGTGATGCTGATTTCACGCAATTGGTGGGGCAATCTTTGGCTGGGGCGCATGGTGAATTCCTGGTTAGTGGTTAATAGGAAGTAGGGAGTGGGGTTTCTACTTACTACTGAGGCACAAAGTGCCGTTCTACTCCCTACTTCCCGAATCTTAGGTGATTTCCAGAATATGACAGACGGGTTCGACGGTATCGTGGGCTGCTTCGCCATTTCCCCAGCGCACCGCTATGCCGGTGATGTTATCGGAATGGCCGTTCTCGCGCTCCAGCGCGCGCACGATCAGACCATCCAGCGCATCGGCAACGGGTTTTGCGGCAAATGCATCAGCCAGTTCCTGATCGGTGAAGGGTCCCCACAGGCCATCGCTGCCGATCAGCAGCGCATCGCCGGATTGCAGCGCGACCGGTTTGCCGGGCTCCATGTAAAACATGTCCTCGACGCCGCCGAGGCAGTTGGTGATCTGGTTGCGTTGCGGATGGACGCGAGCCTCTTCGGCTGTGATCATGCCCCACTCGAACCATTGCTGCACCATCGAATGATCGTGCGTTCTCACCAATACCGCGTTGTTGCGCAGCAGGTATAGGCGCGAGTCTCCGGCATGCCCCCAATATATCTCGCCATCCTGGATCAGCGCGGCCACGCAGGTCGATCCCGGAAAACCGCCCAACGCCTCATCGTGCGCAACCCTCATGATGCGTTCGTGGGCGTGGCGCATGGTGCCCATAACAAACTCACCGGGATCGGCAATGCGCGGCTGCGCATCACGGCCAAACGATTCGACAAAAGTATCGATAATCAGGTTCGCCGCCACCTCGCCGTGCAAATGCCCGCCCATGCCATCCGCCAGCACCAGCAGCAAGGCGTCGCTGCTGTAGGCGTAGGCGACACGATCCTGGTTATATTTGCGGTTGCCGATGTGGCTGGCCTGGTGTATTGAAAACTTCATGGTCGAACAGGGAATTTGACAGGCTGCAATCGTAATATAATGCGCCGCTCCAGCACAGCTCTTTATTCGGAAATCTTGCCATGATTCTCAGTATGACCGGTTATGCCGCCGCCAGCGCGGAACTCGACAGCGGCTCGCTGGCACTGGAGCTGCGCGCCGTCAACCATCGCTATCTGGACATCCAGTTGCGCATGCCGGACGAGTTGCGCAGCGTCGAAGGCGCGCTGCGCGAGGCGATCAACGCGCAATTGCAGCGCGGCAAGGTGGAGTGCCGCATCAATTACGCGGCGCGCGGCGCGCAAAGCGGTGCGGCGCTGAATCGCGACCTGCTGCAACAGCTCGCCGCATGGAACAAGGAAGTGCAGGATGCCCTGCCGGATGCGCGATCCCTGAGCGTGGCTGATGTGCTGCGCTGGAACGGCGTGCTGGAAACACCCGGCGCGTCGGCGGACGAATGGCGCGCCGCGCTGCTCGATCTGCTGCAAGGCGTATTGCAGGAATTTTCCGCTTCGCGGGCGCGCGAAGGCGAGAAACTCAAGGACTTTCTGCTGCAGCGCGTGGAAAAGATCGAAGCACTGCGCAACGGCGTAATGCCGCATGTCCCCGCCGCGATCGCCGCTTACGAGCAGAAGCTCGCCGCACGGCTGCGCGAGGCGATACAGAACGCCCCGGTACAGGATGCCGGGATACTTGGCATCAGCGACGAGCGCGTCCGCCAGGAAATCACGCTGTTTGCCGGCAAGATCGACGTGGATGAGGAGTTGTCGCGGCTGGCCGGCCATCTTGCCGAAATGCGCCGCATCCTTGCGCAGGGCGGTGCGGTGGGCAAACGCCTGGACTTCCTGATGCAGGAACTGAACCGGGAAGCCAATACGCTCGGCTCAAAGTCGGTGGATGCGGAAGTATCGCGCAGTGCGATGGAGATGAAGATACTCATCGAACAGATGCGCGAACAAATTCAAAACCTGGAGTAAGCCATGTCGGGAAATTTATTCGTCATCAGCGCGCCTTCCGGCGCCGGTAAGACCAGCCTGGTGCATGCGCTGCTCAACATCAACCCGCAGATCAATTTGTCGGTTTCCTACACCACGCGCAATCCGCGCCCCGGGGAGCATGACGGCAAGGATTATCATTTTGTCAGCCGCGAGGTCTTTTCCGCGATGGCGGGACGTGGCGAGTTCCTGGAAAGCGCGGAAGTTTACGGCAACCTGTACGGCACATCGCAAACCTGGATCGGACAGGAAAACGCCAATGGACGTGACATTCTGCTGGAAATCGACTGGCAGGGCGCTGCACAGGTACGCCGGCTGTTCCCGGAGTGCATCAGCATTTTCATCCTGCCACCTTCCATAGAAGCGCTGGAGCAACGCCTGAGAGGGCGCGGCAAGGATAACGACGAGGTCATCGCCAAGCGCATGGCGGCGGTACGCGAAGATGTCGCACATATCGCCGAATTTGATTATGTTATTATCAACGACAATCTGAATGAAGCGTTGCGCGAACTCAATGCCGTGGTACTTTCCGCCAGGCTGAGATGCGCAAGGCAATTGGCGCGTCATCAGGCATTGATCAACCAGTTACAGAACCCGGAGTAAACCATGGCACGCATCACTGTCGAAGAATGTCTCACACAAATCCCGAACCGCTTCGAACTGACGTTGGTTGCCGCCTACCGTGCGCGCCAGCTGGCCAACGGCGCAAGCCACTTGGTCGAAGAAAGCAATGACAAGCACACCGTCGTCGCGCTGCGTGAAATCAGCGAAGGCAAGGTGGGCAAGGAAATCCTCAACCGCGGGCAAGCGTAACCTCGTGATTTTGCATGGCCGACGCAGATCTGCTTATCGAGGAGGCCTCCGCCTATCTTAAACCTCAGGACGTCGAACACGTCCGCGAGGCGATTGAATTCAGCCACGCCGCGCATCAAGGCCAGACACGTCAATCCGGCGACCCGTATATTTCCCACCCGATTGCCGTCGCGCGCATCCTCACCACCCTGCACCTCGATATCCAGGCAATTGTCGCCGCGTTGCTGCACGATGTGGTGGAAGACACCGAGGTCACCGCCGAACAGGTTGCCGAAAAATTTGGCAAACCGGTTGCAGAATTGGTCGACGGGCTGAGCAAGCTGGACCGGATCCAGTTCGAGACCCGCGAGGATGCGCAGGCAGAAAATTTCCGCAAGATGCTGCTGGCAATGGCGCGCGACGTGCGCGTCATCCTCATCAAGCTGGCCGACCGCCTGCACAACATGCGCACGCTAGAATCCATGCCGCACGACAAATGCGAGCGCATCGCCCGCGAGACCATGGAGATCTTTGCGCCGATCGCAAACCGCCTCGGCCTGAACGATATTTACCGCGAGTTGCAGGATTTAAGTTTCAAATACCTGCACCCCAACCGCTACGCGGTGCTGTCCAAGGCGCTCAGGGTAGCGCGCGGCAACCGCCGCGAGGTGGTCAACAAGATACTCGAGGCGATACGGCAACGGCTGGCCGAGGTCAACATCCAGGCCGATGTGACCGGCCGGGAAAAAAACATCTACAGCATCTACAAAAAAATGCAGAGCAAGTCTTTGGCATTTGCCGAGGTACTGGATATCTACGGCTTCCGCGTGCTGGTCAACGATTTCGCCTCCTGCTATGTGGCGCTGGGCGCGCTGCACGGCCTGTACAAGCCGATTCCCGGCAAGTTCAAGGATTACATCGCCATCCCCAAGGCAAACGGCTATCAATCGCTGCACACCACGCTGTTCGGGCCGTTCGGCACGCCCATCGAAATCCAGATCCGCACCCATGAGATGCACAAGATCGCCGATGCCGGCGTGGCCTCGCACTGGCTGTACAAGAGCGGCCATGTTTCAATCAAGAACCTGCACAAGAAGACCCACCAATGGTTGCAGGAGCTGCTGGAAAGCCTGAGCCAGAGCAGTGATTCTTCGGAATTCCTGGAGCACCTCAAGGTAGACCTGTTTCCCGACGAGGTGTACGTGTTCACGCCAAAGGGCAAGATACTTTCGCTGCCGCGCGGCGCGACTGCGGTGGACTTCGCTTACAGCGTGCACACCGACATCGGCAATCACTGCATCGCCGTCAAGGTCAATCATGAACTGGTGCCGCTGCGCACCGAACTCAGGAACGGCGACCGCGTGGAAATCGTCACTGCGCCGCAGGCCAAACCGAATCCGGCCTGGCTGGGTTATGTGACCACCAGCAAGGCACGCAGCCATATCCGCCACTTCCTCAAGAACATGCAGTCCGGCGAATCCGCGCAATTCGGCGAACGACTGCTCAACCAGGCACTGCATGCGCTGGGCGTCAAACCACAGGGCATAGGCGAAGCAAACTGGAACAAGTTGCTCAAGGATACCGGCGTAAAGACGCGCCAGGAAATCCTGGCCGACATCGGCCTCGGCCGCCGCCTCAATATGGTGGTGGCGCGGCAACTGGCTTGCATCGGCGAAACACTACCCAAAGAAGCAGCCGCCAGTACGGTCATCACGATACAGGGTACGGAAGGCATGGCGGTGCAGTTCGCCAAATGCTGCCACCCGATCCCGGGCGATCCGATCATTGGTGTGCTCAAGAGCGGCCAGGGTTTGACAGTGCATACCCGCGACTGCCAGGCATTACACAAAGGGCGTGGCGGCGAACAATGGCTGGATGTGGTGTGGGGCAAGGATATCCGCCGCTCCTTCGATGTCGCCATCAAACTGGTGGTCGCCAACCAGCGCGGCGTGCTGGCGAAAGTGGCTGCCGCGATCGCCGAAGCGGAATCCAACATCGAGAACGTCAGCTTCGCCAATGAAGGCGAATACACCGCGCTGCATTTCACGCTGGAAGTGAATAACCGCCTGCACCTCGCCAACATCATGCGCCGCCTGCGCAAGATTCCGGAAGTGAAACGGATCATCCGGTAGCTTTTATCCTGAGGCCACTCATCTTCCGCTTCACGAAGCGCCGGATGCCGCATAATCCGGCTTCAGTGTATGCGCCACCAGATCAGCTCGCCATCCTTCCACACTTCCTTCACACGGTGATAGGGCACGCTATGCACGACAACCCTGCCCGTCCGTTATCTCGAAGCAGAAATGGCTGTCCGGATCGCGCTGCACCTCATTGAGCGGCACGTATACCAGCTCGTGGCGCACATGGTCAAGGTAGCCGACCGTAAATTCGCCGTGCCCGAACTCCGGGTCCCAGTGGATGCGGTTCAGCAATTCGTGCAGCTGGACCATGCGTACCCTCCTCGTAGCGCGGATTATATCGCCACGCCAAGTATCAAAAACACGAAGACCGCGATCATCTTGGCGGTGCGACACCCCCCGGAAAAGGATTGCCTCTGGCCGCTCGATCATTTGAGCCTGACATCTTTATCATTACAAAGAATTCGACTCCGGCACCTTGGGTTATTGAGCATTGACAAACCATGCGGTCAGCCGTCTAATGGCCAAGGTAGTAGATACTGGCAACAGTCCCCTCGGGAGTGCCATCATGAAACCTGGCATTGACGGCACCAGATTTGGCTCCATCACCATCGGCGGCTCCGAGATCGAACACGATGTGCTCATCCGGCTTTCGGGTGAGGTCAAGAAGCGCAAGAAGAAGCTGTCCAAGGCAGTGTTCGGCACCTCTCATACCATCTCGCTCGAAGAGGCCGAGTACATCTTCGAAAAAGGAGCCGAATGTCTCATCATCGGCTCAGGCCAGGACGGCATGGTAACGCTCTCTGGAGAGGCCTCTGAGTATTTCAAGAAAAAGGGGATCCGGGTTGATCTCTCCCCCACCCCCGAAGCCATACAGCGGTGGAACAAGGCTAAAGGCCCGACCATCGGCCTTTTTCATGTTACCTGCTGATCTCCGGCCATCGGACACCAAACACAGGACCATCAGCCAAGGCTGACCCCACTGCCTGAACAGCGACTGGCACCCTTATCCTTAAAAAGAATTCGACTCCGGTATTCTTTAATCATGAGGGGGTAGGAGAAATCGTGTCGACCTCGCGGCATCCGGCGGGACCCAAGGGACCTCATGCTCCCTGATAGAATGCGCGCCTGCCCAACACTCAGCCGAAACGCGCAATGGCCATCAAAGCAACCGTCTTCAAAGCCGCCCTCCAGATCGCCGATATGGATAGGCACTATTACGCCGACCATGTGCTGACGCTGGCGCGGCATCCGTCGGAAACCGACGAGCGTATGATGGTGCGCCTGCTCGCCTTCGCGCTTTACGCCGGCGAATCGCTGATCTTCGGCAAAGGCATCAGCAGCGACGAGGAGCCCGATCTGTGGCAGAAAGACCTCACCGGCGCGATTGAACGCTGGATAGAGGTCGGCCTGCCAGACGAGCGAGCCATCCGCAAAGCCTGTGGACGCGCCAGTCAAGTCGCGGTCATCAGCTATGGCCGCGCGGCGAATATCTGGTGGAATGAAAATCGCGACAAACTGCAACGCCTGAGCAACCTCACCGTGCTCAACCTGCCTACCGAGACCACGCTGGCTCTCGCCGCGCTGGCCAGCCGCAACATGCAAATGCAATGCACTATTCAGGAAGGCCATATCATGATAACCAGCGATACCGGCATGATCGAGATCGAACCGAAGGTGTTGCAGGGCAGCTTCCGTAATGAAAAACACTGATTAAAGACCGTTCGCCCTGAGCTTGTCGACGGGCTTCCCATCAGGTTTATTGTTAACGATTTATATTCATAGTTCGACAAGCTCACCACGAACGGATTAAGCCAGTATTTTCCTAGCCTAACGATGACCGCAAAACCATCCCCCTGTCCCTGCGGCGCGACGAACTACGCCGCCTGTTGTGGCTGCTACCACGGCGGCGAACCCGCACCGGATGCCGCGGCCCTGATGCGCTCACGCTACAGCGCTTATGTGCTCAAACTGGAAGGCTACCTGCTTGCTACCTGGCACCCCAGCACCCGCCCCGCCGTACTTGACCTCGCGGCAAACAACGTCAAGTGGCTGGTACTGGAAGTGAAGAAGGGCACTTCGGAATCGGCAGATCGCGCTACGGTGGAATTCGTCGCGCGCTACAAAATCGGCGGTCGCGCTCATCGGCTGCACGAGGCCAGCTATTTCGTGCTCGAGGAGGGGCGATGGTTCTACGTGGACGGGGAATTTCCGGGCTGATCAGCCAGCGCAGGGCACTCTACGCGAACCAGGAAAACAATTCGGCCGGCACCTTTGGTTGGGTTACCGAGGGCGTCAATGGAAGAACTTGCCGGTCATCTCGTACAGGCTGATGGCGATTTCAAAGATGATCAGCCCGATCACATACCATTCCAGCTTGTGCAACTGCTTGTTGTCCCACACGTCGGCGAGCGTCTGCGCCGTATCCGAGATCAGTCCCAGCTTGCGATCCAGCACCGATTGACGTTCTATCAGTTCGAACTCGTCTGCGAGGCTGGCATACAGCCCTTCCAGATGCGGAAAATCCCACAGCGTCTCCGGCTTGTCACCAATCTCGGCGCGCCCCACCATGCGATGCTCGATCAGCAGCATGTAGCCGATCTTGGACAACAGCTTTTTGGAACCGGCACTCACTTGGCCATGCGTGGCCAACTCCTGCGCCAGCGGCTCGATCTTGTCGAACTCACCGGCAACTTTTTTCTCGTAGAGTGACAGCACCAGATTCTTGCTCAGGGCATCGGCGATAACCTGCAATTTCTCCAGCGAAATCTCATCCAGCGAAACCGCACCGCTCTGTACGCCGATGCTGTTCCTGCCGCAGTGGATCTCCATCTCCTCGATCTCGGGCGCCGAATAAGGGTTGGTCAGCAGCGGCTTGAGCGACTCGATGAAGCGGGCTTCGTCCGGGCTCTTCACCCCAAACAGCACCACCACGCCGTAGCGGAACAACACCGCGATGCCGCCGTCGGCATCCACCTCCAGCGTCAACGGCGTGGTGGCCAGACAATCGCTGATCTTGAACAGCTTCAAGTCCAGCCGGTCGCCCAGCAGCAGCGCGCGAGCTTTCGAGTCTTGGCAGTTTTTTAGCCGGAGTTCCATGGGTGATGGTGATTATTTTGAAAGCGCGGTCTGTCCCTAGTTATGCTCATCTTGAAAAACTAATACGATGCCGACCCCTTATTGCTAGGATTTCCGGAACAACTCGTCGAGCGGGTTCTTGCCTGCGGGGGCGCTGCCGGAGACGCGTTTCGCGGCGAACTCCTCCTCGATGTTGTCGCGGTAGAAACTCCAGGCCGCTCCCGAGCCGCTGAAGCGGCGCCAGGTATCCTCGCCGACGCCGCCGTACTGCAGCGTGCTGCCGTCGTCGAGCTGCACCTGCAGCAGCCGGGCGCGTGCATCGTAGCCGATGGCGCGCAACCTGCCCGAATTGATCTGCCTCATTTCCATGGTGGCATCCTGAAAACTATTGCGATGCTGAACCCATTAGCTCTATTAGCTATGTCTCGATGGTAACAGACTTCGAAGCGTCCGCGCGCCGGACCTCCCCCTTCGATCCCTATTTGCGCCACAATGACGCATGCCGAAAATCCCGCTCCGCTACCTCCTGCCGATCGCCGCACTCGCCATGCTCGTGATAAACATACAGCTTGGCGTGCTGACCATCGCGTTCGAAAAGCTCGGCCTTTCCCCCGACTCCGCCCTGCTCCTGTTCCTTACCATATTGGGCGGCAGTCTGGTCAACCTGCCCCTGTTCAGCATGAAAAGCGAGCCGCCCAGGCTGGAAGACATGCCGCCGCTGGTGCACGAGTTCTACAGCCAGATGCCGTATACCGGCAGGACCCTCGTCATGGTCAACGTCGGCGGCTGCGTGGTACCCGCCGCATTCAGCCTTTACCTGCTGGCGCAACACCCGCTGAATGCATTTTACGTCGTGCTCGCGGTCGCCACCGTCGCCCTGCTGTGCTTCAAGACCACACGCCCCCTGCCCGGCGTCGGCCTGGGCGGTCCGATGTTGCTTGCGCCCCTGATGGCGGCGCTGGTGTCCGTCGCGCTCGATCCGTCCAATGCCGCACCGCTGGCCTTCGTCAGCGGCACGCTGGGCGTGCTGATCGGCGCAGACCTGCTGCACCTGCGCGACATCCGGCGCCTTGGCGCACCGTTTGCCTCGATCGGCGGCGCAGGCAGCTTCGACGGGATATTCATCAGCGGCCTCGTGGCGGTGCTACTGGCCTAGTTGTGGGGGGCAGAAAAGAACATCGCTCTTGTGGGCGATGTGTAAAAGGTTAATGTGATGCTGACCCCATTAGCTTGTTATTGGCGATACAGCACAATGGCTAACATCAAAATAAATGCAATCGACAAGATCCAAATTAAGAATTTCAATTCTTTGAAATAATATTCTTGGTTTCCAGCCGCAGATATTTTTTTGTTTAATCGTTCTTCCATTTCTTCCAGGTCATTTTGCAGTTGGAAATACTGATCTTGGAGCAACGGCAGCACGGCTTCTTTGAGTTTGTTCTCTTCTTGCTTGCCACGCATCTGCGCTATTTCTTCTACCTTTTTTTGCTGCCGCTTCCCTGTGTTCGTCGATATTCATTTAATATCCTTTATAAGAATCAGGTAGAGGTTGTCATTGCCAGAAAAAACGACATCGCCACAGTCGGCGCGTGTCAAATTAAAGTGGCCAGGTTCGCATTATTTTTGCTTAGTAGCGGCGCTTGCAGACTTCCGCACAACCAATCGTGTGCCGGTTTGCTCTGCCAGTTGGCGTGCCTTTTCCGCCGCACGCAGCAAGGCTTGCGGCGCATTTTTCAAACTCGAATCTTTCAGGTGGGAAACGGGTGCTTTCATTTACTCTGCCCTTCCTCTATCAGAATAGCCGGGATGCTGGAATTATCATACAGTTGCCAGCTATCCACCAGCAGCTTGTAACGCTCAAAATTCTTGATGCCATGCGCGAAGCGGCGGCGAATGATCTCCTCTGGAACATTATGCCCGCCTTGCCTGACGCGCATTGCTACACGCTCCATCGCCATCTCGACATCTGGTAAGGACAGGAAGGCCAACTCCACTGTGTAACCGAGTGAACGCCACGCCGGAATCATCTGCGCGTAGGTCAGGCCGGAAAGCGTGGTTTCGAATGCAAAGCTTTCGCCGTGCTTCACATGGTTTGCGATTTCCCCAAGCATCAATCGCCCGGCCTTGAATGCCGCTAACTCAGGCGCAAAGGGCGACAGTCCGGCAGCAATCAGGTCAGCATTCACAAAGTTTGGGCAATGCGCTTCGTTGGGAAGGAATTCGCGGGCAAAGGTCGTTTTTCCCGCGCCGTTCGGCCCGGCGATGATGACGATGCGCTTGCTTTGTGTTGAATTGCTCACATCCCCTCTCCCTAACCCCCTCCCGTGCACGGGAGGGGGAATGCCACAGTGTTACCGGCTAATCGGCTTATACCGAATCCGCTTCGGCTTCGCGCCCTCTTCGCCGAGGCGCGTCTTCTTGTCCGCTTCGTATTCCTGGTAGTTGCCGTCGAAGAACGTCCACTTGGAATCACCTTCTGCCGCGAGGATATGGGTCGCGATGCGGTCGAGGAACCAGCGGTCGTGGGAGATGACCATCACGCAGCCGGCGAATTCGAGCAGCGCGTCTTCGAGGGCGCGCAGGGTTTCCACGTCGAGGTCGTTGGAGGGTTCGTCGAGCAGTAAAACATTGCCACCCGCGATCAGCGTCTTCGCCAGATGCAAACGTCCGCGTTCGCCGCCGGAGAGTTGCCCGACGATCTTGGCCTGATCGCCGCCCTTGAAGTTGAAGCGGCCGATGTAGGCGCGCGCCGGGGTTTCGTATTTGCCGACGACGAGGATGTCGCGGCCTTCGGCGATCTCGTCGAATACGCTCTTGTCGGCGCTCAGCGCATCGCGCGACTGGTCGACGAACGCGAGCTTCACGGTCGGGCCGATCTTCACTTCGCCGGAATCCGGTTGTTCCTTGCCGGTGATCATGCGGAACAGCGTGGACTTGCCCGCGCCGTTCGGGCCGATGATGCCGACGATCGCGCCGGGCGGCACCTTGAAGCTGAAATTGTCGATCAGCAGGCGGTCGCCGTAGGCCTTGGAAACATTGTTGAATTCGATGACTTCGTTGCCGAGGCGCTCGCCGACCGGGATGAAGATTTCCTGGGTCTCGTTGCGCTTCTGGTATTCGGTGTTGGACAGTTCCTCGAAGCGGTTCAGGCGAGCCTTGGATTTGGCCTGGCGCGCCTTGGGGTTCTGGCGCACCCATTCCAGTTCCTGCTTCATCGACTTCATGTGCGCGTCGATCTGCTTGCTTTCCGTTTCCAGCCGCGCTTCCTTCTGCTCCAGCCAGCTCGAGTAGTTGCCCTTCCACGGGATGCCGCGGCCGCGGTCGAGTTCGAGGATCCATTCGGCGGCGTTGTCGAGGAAGTAGCGGTCATGGGTGACGGCGACCACGGTGCCGGGGAAGCGCACCAGGAATTGTTCCAGCCATTCCACCGATTCGGCATCAAGGTGGTTGGTCGGCTCGTCGAGCAGCAGCATGTCGGGTTTTTCCAGCAGCAGCTTGCACAGCGCGACGCGGCGCTTCTCACCGCCGGAAAGGTTTTTGATGACCGCACCCCATTCCGGCAGGCGCAGCGCGTCGGCGGCGATCTCCATCTGGTGTTCGGAGTCCGCACCTGAGGTGGCGATGATCGCCTCGAGGCGCGCCTGCTCGGCGGCGAGCGCGTCAAAATCGGCATCCGGCTCGGCATAGGCGGCATACACCTCGTCCAGTTTCTTCTGCGCTTGCATCACTTCGCCGAGCGCGGCTTCCACTTCCTGGCGCACGGTCCATTCGGGGTCGAGCAGCGGCTCCTGCGGCAGGTAGCCGATGCGGATGTTCGGCAGGTGCTGCACCTCGCCGTCGTATTCCTTGTCCACGCCCGCCATGATGCGCAGCACGGTGGATTTGCCGGAACCGTTCAGGCCGAGCAGGCCGATCTTCGCGCCGGGAAAGAAACTGAGGGAGATATCCTTGATGATTTGACGCTTGGGGGGAACGATCTTGCTCACGCGGAGCATGGACATTACGTATTGGGCCATGGTGTTCGCTTAAAGTATTTGGAATGGGTGTAAGCTTAACCTATCGCGCCGGACACCGGTAGCGCCCCGGCCGGCAAATTGATAAGATGAAGCCGCCATTTTCGTAAACGACTCTTACGCCAAACGACAGGAGACTCCAGATGAAGATCACCATGAAAAAGCTGTTGGCCGAACTCAACAAGGACCTGGAATGGGAATACGCGGCAGCCATCCAGTATACGCAGCACGCCTCGGCGATCAACGGCGCGGAATACGATTCCATCCAGAAGGAGCTGCTGATCCACGCGCAGCAGGAAATGGCGCATGCCGTCATGCTGTCCGACCAGATCGACTTTCTCGGCGGTGTGCCGACGGTGGACGTGGAGAAACGCGAGATTTCCAAGGAAAGCGCGGATATGCTCAGGCAGGATCTGAAGGGCGAGGAATACGCCATCAAGCGCTACAAGGAACGCATCGGCCAGGCCGAGGCGCTCAAGGAATACGGCCTGCGGCGCGTGCTGGAAGACATCCTGATCCAGGAAGAAGAGCACAAGCGCGACCTGGTCAATGCGCTTGCCAAATAGCGGAAAAATTACTGCGCGACCGTGATCCGGGGTCGGGCGGTGCTCGGAATCCTCATGTACTACTCTGTACACTCCGGTTCCTGCGCTCCGTCCTTCCCCGGCTGACGGTCGCTCGTGACATTTTTCAAAATAGTTTGCTGCGCCTGCGTACCACCGCCTTGCGCAGTTCCTCCAGCAATAGCATGCCGCTCCCGAACGGAACGATGAACAGCCAGACTCCGATGCCCAGCGGCGCGGTGCCGAACAGCGCATTGCCCCACGGCGTGTAGTCGATCAACATCAGCAGCAACAACTCGAAACCAATCCCGTACCAGATCAGGCGGTTGCGCCGATAGCCGCGGCCGAATGCGGACATCGTTGGATGGCGGCACAGGAACACGTTGACCACCTGCATGGCGATGATCGCCGACAGGCAGGCCGTGGTGGCCTGCAAATAGAGGTTGGCGTGGCGCCCCAGCATGGTTCCATATTGCCAGTCACCGTCGTGCAGCACGAAGAAGAACGCCGCCATTCCCGCGATCGCTTCCAGCGGGCCGAGGAACAGGTAGGCGCGCAGCAGCAATCCCCAACTGAGCAGCCTTTCGCTGTGCGGGCGCGGCGGGCGGCGCATGGTGTCGGGGCCGGGTTTTTCAGCGCCGAGCGCGAGCGCGGGCAGCATGTCGGTGCCGAGATCGACCGCGAGTATCTGGATGATGGTGAGCGGCAGCGGGATCCTGAACAGCACGAAGGCGAGATACGGCACCAACTCGGGGACGTT
>DASTNS010000056.1:0-12419 GCA_035720625.1 Gallionella sp.
GGTGCAGGATTATGCAACTGACTGGATGTGGACTTACAATCATGAGCGCCCCAACATGGCGCTAGGCGGCATTACCCCGAAACAGAAGCTAGCTTTAACCAACTCTACTTCTGACCGCTGCTAAAAATGGGGGGATTACCAAACAAAGCATTTAAATCAAATGAATCGTTCTCAGATGAGAAATGGTCGTCTTGAAGAAGCTGGAATTATTATAGCCCGTTGACACCAGCGGCGGTGCCCCCTACTCCATATACATCCCACCGTTCACATGCAGCGTGACGCCGGTGATGTAAGCCGCGCCCGGCCCGGCGAGGAAGGCCACCGCAGCGGCGACGTCGGCGGGCTGGCCGAGACGTTTCAGCGGCACGTGCTCGACCAGTTTGGCGCGCTGTTCTTCGCCCAGGCCCTGGGTCATGTCGGTTTCAATGAAGCCAGGGGCGATGCAGTTCACGGTGATGTTGCGGCTGCCGATCTCCTGCGCCAGCGATTTGGTGAAGCCGATCATGCCTGCCTTGGAGGCGGCGTAGTTGGACTGGCCGGGATTGCCCATGCTGCCGACCACCGACCCGATGCTGATGATGCGCCCACCTCTGGCCTTCATCATCGCGCGCAGCACGGCGCGGCTCAGGCGGAACACCGATTTGAGGTTGGTCGCCAGCACGTCGTCCCACTCCTCGTCGCTCATGCGCGCCAGCAGGTTGTCCTTGGTGATGCCGGCGTTGTTCACCAGGATCGAGACTTCGCCGAATTGCTTGCGCAGTTCGCCGAGCATGTGTTCGGTCTGCGCCGCGTCGTTGACGTTCAGCACCATGCCCGCGCCCTTGATCTCCGCCGCATCCAGATAGGCGCTGATGGCCTGTGCGCCGGCGTCGCTGGTCGCGGTGCCGATCACGGTCGCGCCCTGCCTGCCGAGTTCCAGCGCGATGGCCTGGCCGATGCCGCGGCTGGCGCCGGTCACCAGTGCGATTTGTCCGAGTAGTGTCATGTCTTCTCTCCTTTTATTCCAGATAATCCGCTAGGCCCAATATCCCCTCACTCTTGCAGGGGTGAGGGTTAGGGAGGGGGTAGAAACGCAGCCATCCCTCCGAGCTAACCCCCATCCTAGCCTTCCCCCTGATATGGGGAAGGGACGGTTCGGTTCTAATGATTTATCTTGGTTTATACCAGTGCGTTCAATGCTGCCTTGAGCGCTTCGCCATCATTGATGGCCAGGGCCTGCTGGTTGGCGTCGATGCGTTTATTCAAGCCGGCCAGCACCTTGCCCGGCGCGCATTCGGCGTTGTGGGTGATGCCGTGCTTGCCGAATTCCAGCACGGTCTCGACCCAGCGCACCGGCGAATACAACTGGCGCACCAGCGCATCCCTGATCGCCGCGCCGTCACTGTAAGCTGCGACATCGGCATTGTGCAATACCGGAATGGCCGGGGTTTGCACCGCAACATCGGCAAGATAGCCACGCAACTGTTCCGCCGCGCCTTTCAGCAATTGGCAATGCGACGGCACGCTCATCGGCAGCATGATGGCGCGCTTCGCACCCTTGGCCTTGGCGAGCTCCATGCCGCGCTCGACGGCCGCGCGGTTGCCGGCGATCACCACCTGCCCCGGCGAATTGAAATTCACTGCTTCCAGCACCTCTCCCTGCGCGCCCTCGGCGCACACCGCGCGCACTGCCTCGTCGTCCAGGCCGAGGATCGCGGCGATGCCGCCCACACCTTCCGGCACGGCCTGCTGCATGCATTGCGCGCGGTAGCGCACCAGCGGCAGCGCATCGGCGAAGCGCAACGCGCCGGCGGCGACCAAAGCGGTGTATTCGCCCAGGCTGTGTCCCGCCAGCATCGCCGGAGCCGCCCCGCCCTGCGCCTGCCAGGCGCGGTACACGGCCACGCCTGCGGTGAGCATGATCGGCTGGGTGTTCACGGTGGCGTTCAGGTCGGCATCGCTGCCTTCAGCGACCAGTTGCCAGAGGTCCTGCTTCAATACCTCGGAGGCTTCAGCGAAGGTGTCGCGTACCACGGCGTAATCGGCGTAGCCGTTCATCATGCCGCGCGATTGCGAGCCTTGACCGGGAAATACGAATGCGAATTTGGTCATAATTAAAGCAGTCGTTAGTTGGTAGTCGTTAGTCGTTAGTTGAAAATCCGGTTTAACTAACGACTAGCGACTAACGTCTGGCAACTGGTTCACCAGCGAATCAATACGGCGCCCCAGGTGAACCCGCCGCCCACCGCCTCCAGCAAAATATTCTGCCCCGCCTTGATGCGCCCGTCGCGCACCGCGGTATCCAGCGCCAGCGGGATCGAGGCCGCCGAGGTGTTGCCGTGATGGGCGACCGTGACGATCACGTTAGCCATGTTCAGGCCGAGCTTCTTCGCGGTGGCTTCCATGATGCGGATATTGGCTTGGTGCGGCACCAGCCAGTCGATGTCGGTGCCTTGCAGGTGGTTTTCCGCGAGCACTTCCTCGACGACTTCGCTCAACACCTTGACGGCGAACTTGAACACCGCCTGGCCGTCCATCTTGACGAACGGATCGCCCTGCACCTCGCCATTGCGAATGGTGCCATCGGCCTTCAGCATATCGCGATGGCGGCCATCGGCGTGCAGCTTACTGGCAAGGATGCCCGGCGTTTCACTGGCTTGCAGCACCACCGCGCCCGCGCCGTCGCCGAACAGCACACAAGTCGTGCGGTCGGTCCAATCGAGGATGCGTGACAGCACTTCCGCGCCGACCACCAGCGCGGTCCTGGCCTGCCCGCCGCGTATGTACAGGTCGGCGGTATTCAGCGCATAGACAAAGCCGCCGCACACCGCCTGCATGTCGAATGCCGCGCCGCAATTCTTGATGCCGAGCTTGTCCTGCAGAATGCAGGCGGTGCTCGGGAAGATCTGGTCGGGCGAAGTGGTTGCGACAATGATCAGGTCGATTTCGTCTGCGCCGATACCCGCCGCTTCGATGGCACGGCGGCTGGCTTGCAGGGCAAGGTCGCTGGTCAGTTCATTGTCCGCCGCGATATGCCGCTCATGGATGCCGCTGCGCGACACGATCCAGTCATGCGAGGTTTCGACGATCTTTTCCAGGTCGAAATTGGTCAGCGTCTTGGCGGGCAGATAGCTGCCGGTACCGATTATCTTTGAATGCATCAGGCCGCTCCTTGCCCCGTGTTTTGACGCTCGTGATGCCATTTTTCGATGTGCTCGCTGATATGCCGCAGCATGCCTTCGCGCGCCTCTTCGGCTGCGCGCTCGATGGCGCAACGGAAGGCGTAGGCATCCGCCGAGCCGTGGCTCTTCACCACGATGCCCTTCAGGCCGAGAAAACTCGCGCCATTGTAGCGGCGATGATCGACGCGGTGCTTGAAGGCCTTGAGCACCGGCATCGCCACCAGTGCGGCGAGCCTGGTGAATACGTTGCGGCCAAATTCTTCGCGCAGGAACCCCCCGAGCATCTGCGCCAGCCCTTCGGTGGTTTTGAGCGCGACATTGCCGACGAAGCCATCGCACACCACGACGTCGGTGGTGCCCTTGAAGATGTCATTGCCTTCGATGTTGCCGTAGAAATTCAGGTCGCTGGCACGCAGCAATTCGGCGGCCTGCTTGACCACCTCGTTGCCCTTGATGTCTTCGCTGCCGATATTCAGCAGGCCGATGCTGGGGTTGGGTTTGTGCTCCAGCGCAGTGGTCAGGGTGGAGCCCATCAGCGCGAATTGCAGCAAATGCTCGGCGGTGCAATCGGTGTTGGCGCCCAGATCCAGCATGCAGATCTGTCCTTTCTTGGTCGGCAGATACGAGGCGATCGCGGGGCGGTCGATGCCGGGGAGGGTTTTCAGCACGTAGCGCGCCGTCGCCATCAGCGCGCCGGTATTGCCCGCGCTGACGCAGGCCAGCGCCTCGCCGCTCTTGACCAAGTCGATGCTGACGCGCATCGAGGAATCCTTTTTGCCGCGCATGGCGGATTGCGGCGACTCATCCATCCCCACGACTTCGCTGGCGGGGTGGATGCGCAAATGGGCGCTCGTCTGCACACCCAGGGTGCGCAGTTCGGATTCGATGGCATCTGGGATGCCCACCAGAACGATGGTATCGTCGGGGAAATGCTTCAGGTAATCGACCGCGGCGCGGACGGTGACCGTCGTGCCATGGTCGCCTCCCATCGCGTCTATGGCCAATGTGACATCCACTAAGCGATTCCTTGGTAAAAAATCAGGAATAGAAAAGAAAACGCAGCCGACCATGACGGCCGGCTGCGCGACTTAAGGGCTTATTCGCCCTTGATCTTGACTACCTTTTTGCCACGGTAAAAGCCGCTTGGGCTGATGTGGTGGCGCAAATGGTTCTCACCCGTGGTCGGTTCGACCGCCGTTGCCGGGTTGGTCAGAAAATCGTGGGCGCGGTGCATGCCGCGCTTGGACGGGGATTTTTTATTCTGCTGAACTGCCATGTTGCCTCCTAAATAAAGCCTGTTAATTACGCTTCAATTTCGCTAAAACCGCAAAAGGATTCTTTTCTTCCTCATGCCTATTCCCGACTTCTGTTGCCTGGCAAGCGCCCAACTCATGCCTGGGTGCGATGGGCAGGCTTAGCAGAATCTCTTCCTCCAGCAGGCTCAGCACATCCAGATGCGCATCCGCCAGAATGCTGTCGAACTCTTCTTCCTTCCCGCCCGCATCGCCGACATCCAGCGCATCCAGGCTCGCCTGGTCGCGCAACAGCAGTCGCGCATCGATCCGCACCGCATGTTCCATCGCGCCGAGGCAGCGCTGGCAACGCAACCGGCAGCTTCCGGTGATGCTGACATCCAGCAGGGGGTTGTCTTGCTTGTCGACGCCGCCGCGCACCGTGTATTCCAGGGTTCCCTGGGGATCTTCCAGCGCATCCAGCAAACGCGGCATCTCGGCAACCGGCACTTCGCCGCTTATTTGCCGGCCATTCCCGGCAAAATCCAGGCTGTCGATAAAAGGCCGTGCGAACATGAGGCGCGCATGATATATTTTTCGCCGCTCCCTGTCAAAAGTCATGGCAAAAATTCTAAGGAATATCATTGAATTCTCAGTTGCTTGTCCTTGCCTCCACCTCTATTTACCGCAGCGAGCTCCTCAAACGGCTGCAACTCCCTTTTGAGACCGCCGCACCCGACGTGGACGAAACTGCCCTGCCGGACGAATCGGCGCGCGCCACCTCGGTGCGCCTCGCGCAGCTGAAAGCCCGTGCCGTCGCTGCCGCCTATCCTGATGCGCTGATCATCGGCTCCGACCAAGTCGCCCTGCTGGAAGGCCAACAACTCGGCAAGCCGCTCACCCACGACAACGCAGCCAGGCAACTGCGCGCCATGCGCGGCAAGACGACCTGTTTTTATACCGCAGTGGCGTTACTGAACAGCAAGACCGGCAGCATGCAGACCGAAGTCGCGGAAAACCACATCACGCTGCGCGACCTCAGCGACGCTGAGATCGAGGGCTATTTGCTCAAGGAGCAGCCCTATCACTGCGCCGGCAGCGCAAAATCCGAGGGGCTGGGCATCGCGCTGATGAGCAGGATGAGCGGCGGCGACCCGAATGCGCTGATCGGCCTGCCACTGATCCTGCTGGTTGAAATGCTGCGCCGCGAAAACGTGCGTCTGTTCTAGCCATGTCAACCAAGCCGGGCACGCTCTACCTG
Source organism: Gallionella sp. (assembly GCA_035720625.1). GTDB lineage: Bacteria > Pseudomonadota > Gammaproteobacteria > Burkholderiales > Gallionellaceae > Gallionella. The sequence continues at coordinate 5,655 of DASTNS010000056.1, forward strand.
ATCCCCTGCACGCTGGGCGACACGCCCGCCGCGCAGGTGCTGCCGCAACACGTCATCGACATCGCGCGCAGGCTGCGGCATTTCGTGGTGGAGCACCCCAAGACCACGCGGCAGTTCCTCGCCGCGCTCCAACCCGAACAGCCGATCCAGTCGCTGCATTTTGCCGCGCTCAACGAACACACCGCGCCTGAAGATTTAGCGGAACTGCTCGCGCCGCTGGTGGTCGGGGAAGATGTCGGCATCATTTCCGAAGCGGGCTGCCCCGGCATCGCCGATCCTGGCGCGGATCTGGTCAGTCTGGCGCACCGCAACGGCATCCGCGTCGTGCCGCTGGTCGGCCCCTCCTCGATTTTGCTGGCATTGATGGCTTCCGGCCTGAACGGCCAGCGCTTCGCCTTCCACGGCTATCTGCCGATCGAGGATGCGGAAAGAATCAAGGCAATTGCGGCACTGGAAGCCGAATCGGCAAAGCGCAAACAAACCCAGCTATTTATCGAAACACCGTACCGCAACGAAAAGATGTTTGGCGCCCTGCTTGCCCACTGCCGCCCGCAGACGCTGCTGTGCATCGCCACCGACCTTACCCTGCCCGGCGAATCGATCCGGACACGCTCCATCGCCCAATGGAAATCGCAGCCCATACCGCAACTGAACAGGCGTCCAAGCCTGTTTCTACTGCTGGCAGCCAGGTAAGCGTCCGGCCTTATTTATTTGCATGAATGGGTGCTTTCTGGTATTAAAGCGAACTTTATTTTATCCCGTTGGAGAAATGTAATGCCGGTACAGCCACACAAACCCGTCGCTCCTTACAAAGCAAAGAAGGGCGAGGAGTACATGAATCCCAAGCAACTTGAGCATTTCCGCAAAATTCTGAACGATATCAAGGCTGACCTGGGTGAAGATATCGACCGTACCGTACACACCATGCAGGACGAGGCAACGGTATTTGCCGACCCGAATGACCGCGCCACGCAAGAATCGGATATGGGCCTGGAACTGCGCAACCGCGACCGCGAGCGCAAACTCATCAAAAAAATCAATGAGATGATTGAAAAAATCGATGTCGGCGACTATGGCTACTGCGATAATTGCGGCATCGAGATTGGTTTGAACCGCCTGGAAGCAAGGCCGACCGCCACCCTGTGTATCGACTGCAAGACCCTGGACGAAATCCGGGAAAAGCAGATCGCAAAATAGCATTTCGCTATCTGCTTTCGGCGAAGGCTAATCTTTAGGTTACGTCGTAGCCAAAAGCAAAAATAGCCAAGTAATCTTGGCTATTTGTTTTCGGCGAAGACTCTCGTACCCGGAGGGTGAACCTTCAGGTTATGTCGAAACCAAAAACAAGCTTTAATTGAACAACAAAAAGCCCCACCGGTTTCGGCGGGGCTTTTTGTTTTAAGCGAAACTGAACGTTATTCAGTAACAGTCACAGCTTTGGCTTCCGGGGCGGCCAGCAAAGCCTTCATGCTCAGCTTCATGCGCCCTTTGTCATCCACCTCCAGCACCTTCACGCGCACAATCTGACCTTCCTTGAGGTGATCCGACACGCTGTTGACGCGTTCGTGGGCAATCTGGGAGATATGCAGCAGGCCGTCCTTGCCCGGCAAAACGTTCACCAGCGCGCCGAAGTCGAGCAGCTTGACCACCGGGCCTTCGTAGATTTTGCCGACTTCCACGTCGGCCACGATGTCTTCAATGCGCTTCCTGGCTACTTCACCCGCTTCGCCGCTTACGCAGGCAATGACAATATTGCCGTTGTCGTCGATGTCGATGGTCGTGCCGGTTTCTTCGGTTATGGCGCGGATCACTGCTCCGCCCTTGCCGATCACATCGCGGATTTTCTCCGGATTGATCTTCAGCTTGATCATGCGCGGCGCATAGGTAGAAACCTCACCGCGTGCTTGCGGCATGGCCTGTTTCATCAAACCGAGAATATGCATGCGGCCTTCGCGGGCCTGGGTCAACGCGGCCTGCATGATGTCGCGGGTGATGCCGTTGATCTTGATGTCCATTTGCAATGCGGTCACGCCGGTTTCGCTGCCGGCCACCTTGAAGTCCATGTCACCCAGATGATCCTCATCGCCGAGAATATCGGTCAGCACCGCGAAGCGGTTGCCTTCCTTGATCAACCCCATGGCGATGCCCGCAACATGCGCCTTGAGCGGCACTCCGGCATCCAGCAGCGACAGACAGCCGCCGCATACCGAAGCCATCGAGCTGGAACCGTTCGATTCGGTAATCTCCGATACCACGCGGATGGCATAACCGAAATCCTCTTCGCTGGGCAGCACCGCAGCCAGTGCGCGTTTGGCCAGGCGGCCGTGGCCGATTTCGCGGCGCTTGGGTGTGCCCACGCGACCGGTCTCGCCGGTGGAATACGGCGGGAAATTGTAGTGCAGCATGAAACGGTCGTTATATTCGCCTTGCAGCGCATCTATTTTTTGCGCATCGCGCATGCTGGCCAGGGTTGCCACCACGATGGCCTGCGTTTCGCCGCGGGTGAACAACGAGGAGCCGTGGGTGCGCGGCAATACGCCGTTGCGGATAGTGATCGGCCGCACGGTGCGGGTGTTGCGGCCATCGATGCGCGGTTCGCCGCTCAGAATCTGCCCGCGCACAATCTTGGCTTCCAGTGCGCTGAACAAGTCATTAACGTGGTTCTTCTGGCCGGGGGCGGATTCCGGCGTGATGACGGCTGCCATCACCTTGTCGCGAATTGCGTTTACCGCATCGGTGCGCGCCTGCTTGGAACGGATCGCATAAGCCTGTTGCAGCGGGGCATCGGCCAGTTCGGCGATCTTGGCAATCAGCGCTTCATCCTTGGCAGGTGCAGTCCAATCCCAGGCTGGTGCGCCGACTGCATCGGCCATTTCATTGATGGCCTGGATCACGGCTTGCATCTGTTCGTGACCGAACATCACCGCGCCCAACATGATTTCTTCAGACAATTGTTGCGCTTCGGATTCCACCATCAGCACGGCGCGCTCGGTACCGGCAACCACCAGATCCAGTTGCGAAGCCGCAAGTTCCGTGGCGGTCGGATTGAGCAGATATTGGCCATTGGCATAACCCACGCGCGCCGCGCCTATCGGACCGTCGAACGGGATGCCGGACAACGCCAGCGCGGCAGATGCACCGATCATGGCGGGAATATCGGAATCAACCTCGCTATCAGAAGACATTACCGTCGCGACGATCTGCACTTCGTTGTAGAAACTTTCCGGAAACAGCGGGCGCAACGGGCGATCGATCAGGCGCGAAGTCAGGATTTCCTTCTCGCTCGGGCGGCCTTCGCGCTTGAAGAAACTGCCGGGAATCCTGCCCGCAGCGTAGGTTTTTTCCTGGTAATCCACGGTGAGCGGGAAAAAATCCTGCTCGGGCTTGGCATCCTTCCTGCCGACCACTGTGACCAGCACCATGGTGTCGTCCAGGCTGACCATCACAGCACCGCTGGCCTGGCGCGCGATCTCACCGGTTTCCAGCGTGAGTTGATGCTTGCCGTATGCTAATGTTTTCTTATAGTGACTCAAGATAGACCCCTCTATGGATGGCATGGCGCGCAATCGCACCATACGAAAGTGACAAGACAAAACAACACGGGCCGCATTGCGACCCGCTGGATGCAATCTGTTACTTGCGGATTTCCAGGCGTTGGATCAGCGCGCGGTAGCCTGCATCATCCTTGCTCTTGAGGTAATCGAGCAGCTTGCGGCGGCGGCTCACCAAGCGCAGCAGGCCGCGGCGGGAATGGTGGTCCTTGGCGTTGTCCTTGAAATGCTCGGTCAGATAAGCGATGCGTGCGGTGATCAAAGCCACCTGCACTTCGGGGGAACCGGTGTCGCTCTTGGCCCGTTGAAAGTCGGTAACGATTTGCGCTTTTTGCGCGGCGGTAATAGCCATTAGTCTTCTCTCCTAAAAAAAGTGCCGCATTCTACCCTTGAATGCCCCTATTGCTCAACCCCAAAATTTTCCGCCAAGGCAGACTTGGCGGCCTGTTTTGCCACATTGGAGAGCAGCCGTTCTGGGGCGAGGCGGCGGCCTTGCAGCAGTCCCACGCCGATAAATCCCTGCGGGCCATGCAGGCAGACCCTACCATCCGGCAAACCGCTGTCCAGTCCCAGCCGCTGCCCTTGCGCGAGGCGTTGGGTTTGCACGGCATCCAGTTGCAGCCTGGGCATATCCGGCATCAGGGTTTCCAGCGGCAGCACGCAGGCATCGCGTTCGGTCCCGGTCATCGCTTCCAGTTGCTGCCAGCTATAGGCGTCCCGCAGATCGAAATGGGCAATCGCGGTGCGGCGCAGGCCGATCAGATGCGCGCCGCAGCCGAGCGCCGCACCGATGTCTTCGGCGAGCGTGCGTATATAAGTCCCCTTGCTGCAACGCACGGTGATGTCCATCTCGTTGCTGCTGAAAGAATTCAGCACCAGTTCGTGGATCGTCACATTGCGCAATTCACGCTCTACGGTTTCGCCTTTGCGGATGTATTCGTAGAGCGGCTTGCCCTGATGCTTGAGCGCGCTGTGCATCGGCGGAAGCTGCCGGACCTCGCCGCGAAATTTTGCCAGTACGGCTTCGACATCGGCCTGCCCGACACTGACCGGATGTTCGGCGATGATTTCGCCCTCCGCGTCACCGGTGCTGGTGGTTTGCCCGAGGCGTAACAGGGCTCGATAGGTTTTGTCGGCATCCAGCAAGGCAGTGGAAAATTTGGTCGCCTCGCCGAAACAGATCGGCAACAGGCCGGTAGCGAGTGGATCGAGGGTGCCGGTATGCCCGGCCTTTTCGGCTTGGAGCAGCCGACGTACTTTTTGCAGCGCGGTGTTGGAGCTTAATTCGAGGGGCTTGTCGAATAACAATACACCGTCCAGCGGGCGATAAGTACGCGCCATACGGGTTATTCGGATTTATCGGAATGTTGCTTGTCGCTGGCCACCGCCTGATCGATGAGTTGCGACAAGTGGCTGCCGCGCTCGACGGAGGAATCGTAAACGAAATGCAGTTGCGGCATGATGCGCAGTTTCAGACTGTGCGCCAACTGCTTGCGCAGAAATCCGCTGGCGCTCTCCAAACCTTGCTGCGCTTCGGCGTGTTTGCCATCCAGCCGGGTGAAAAAAACCTTGGCATGGGAATAGTCGCCCGCCACTTCCACGCCGGTGATGGTCACCAAACGCACACGCGGATCGTTGATTTCGAGGCGTACCAGCTCGGCAATTTCGCGCTGAATCTGCTGGGCGATCCGATCCGTTCTTGCAAAATTCGCCATTACAATGCGCGCGCAACCTCAACGATTTCGTAGGCTTCTAGCTTGTCACCTACCACCAGGTCGTTGAAATTCTTCACCGACAAGCCACATTCGAAATTGGCTTTCACTTCCTTCACGTCGTCCTTGAAGCGCTTCAGTGAATCCAGCTCGCCATCGTGGATTACCACGTTGCCGCGCAACACGCGCACCTTCGCACCGCGTTTCACGATACCTTCCAGCACATAGCAACCGGCAATCGTGCCCACCTTGGAAACAGTAAACACCTGGCGCACTTCGACCATGCCCATGATGCTTTCGCGCTTTTCGGGAGCCAACATGCCGGATAGCGCGGCCTTGATCTCATCCACCATGGCGTAGATGATATTGTAGTAGCGGATATCCACTCCCGAGGCCTCGGCGAGCTTGCGTGCGGTAGCGTCGGCACGGGTGTTGAAGCCGATCACGATCGCCTTGGAAGCCAGCGCCAGGTTGATGTCCGACTCGGAGATCGCCCCTACAGCGTTATGGATCAGATTGACCTTGACCTCGTTGGTGGAAAGTTTTTGCAGGGATTGCGCAATCGCCTCGGCAGAGCCCTGTACGTCGGATTTCACGATCAGCGACAAGGTGCGCACTTCGCCCTCAGCCATTTGCTCGAACATGTTTTCTAGCTTGGCTGCCTGCTGCTTGGCCAGCTTTACGCCACGGTATTTGCCCTGGCGGAACAGCGCGATTTCACGTGCGCGTTTTTCGTCCGTCATCACCATCAATTCCTCACCGGCGGCCGGCACTTCGGACAGCCCTTGAATTTCGGTAGGAATGGACGGACCAGCTTCGCCGATGGCCTTGCCGTTTTCATCCAGCATGGCGCGCACCCGTCCGAACACCGAACCAACCAGTACCGCATCGCCGCGCTTCATGGTGCCGGCCTGGATCAGCACGGTAGCGACCGGTCCCTTACCCTTGTCCAGGCGCGCCTCGATCACCAGCCCCTTGGCATGGGTTGCGCGTGGTGCCTTCAACTCCAGCACTTCGGCTTGCAGCAGCACGCCCTCAAGCAATTGGTCAATGCCCTGCCCGGACTTGGAGGAAACTTCGACGAACATCGCGTCGCCGCCCCAATCTTCCGGCACCACGCCTTCAGCGACCAGTTCCTGCTTGACGCGTTCGATATTGGCTTCGGGCTTGTCAACCTTGGTGACTGCCACCACCAGCGGCACATTGGCGGCCCTGGCATGGGCGATGGCTTCTTTGGTCTGCGGCATCACGCCGTCATCGGCAGCCACCACCAGAATCACGATATCCGTCACCTTTGCGCCGCGTGCGCGCATTGCAGTGAACGCCTCATGGCCCGGGGTATCGAGGAAAGTAATCATGCCGCGCGGCGTATCCACATGGTAGGCGCCGATATGCTGCGTAATGCCACCCGCTTCACCGGCGATCACGTTGGTCTCGCGTATGGCATCGAGCAGCGAGGTTTTGCCATGGTCTACGTGCCCCATGATGGTAACTACCGGCGG
>DASTNS010000057.1:0-8833 GCA_035720625.1 Gallionella sp.
GATTGCAGCTTTCGAGCCTTGCGCCTGCTCCACGAGGCGGATGATTGCGGCGAGCTGGGTATGCGCGCCCACCGCCAGCGCGCGGCATTTCAGCAGGCCGTGCTGGTTGAGCGTGGCGGCATAGACCTTGTCGCCGGGCTGCTTGTCCTGCGGCAGGCTTTCTCCGGTGAGCATGGCTTCATCCATGCTGGACGAGCCTTCCAGCACCATACCGTCGACCGGCACGCTTTCGCCGGGGCGCACCAGGAACACGTCGCCCGCCTGCATTTGCTCGACGGCCAGCTCCTGCATGATGCCGTCGCGTTCGACGTGCGCCAGCTTCGGTTGCAGGCTGATCAGGGCTTCCAGCGCGCCGGAGGCTTTGCCCTTGGCGCGCGCTTCCAGCAGTTTGCCGAGCAGGATCAGCGTGATCAGCGTGGCGCTCGCCTCGAAATAGATCGGCTGGTCCAGCCCCATGCCATAAAAATTCGCCAGCAGTACCGCACAACTGAGCAGGTAGGCCGCGCTGGTGCCGAGCGCGACCAGTACATCCATGTTCGCGCCGCCGCTCTTCAGGCTGCTCCATGCGCCGGAATAGAAACGCCGGCCGCTCCAGAATTGCACCGGTGTGGCAAGCAGCCATTGCAGCCAGCCGGGCAGCAGTTGTGACACGTTACTGGCGAAGCCAGCCGATTGCGGGAGCAACTGCGAAACTGCTCCTCCTGCATCAATAGGCTGCATATCACCGTGATGGGGCAGTTGCATCATGTGGACGCCGAAGAACATCAGCAGCATTTCCACAAGTAGTGGCAGGGTGAGCAACACCGCGATGGCAAATTGCATTTGCTCACGGCGGTAGGTGGCAATGCGCGCCTGCTTTTCCGCGGTGAAATCACGCAGCGGATGTGCATCGAACCCGGCGCCCTGTACGGCTTTTATCAGCGCGGCAAGGTCTGTTTGTTGGGGGTTGTAATTGATGTGCGCCTTCTCGGTGGCGATGTTCACCGTGGCCGTCACCTCCGGCAGTTGATTCAATGCTTTTTCCAGGCGCGCAGAGCAGGACGCGCAGTGCATGCCGGAGATTTGCAGGTCGATGTGGGTTGATGCAGTCATGCACAGATTATATGCGCACATCGCCGGGAGCGATGGGATGTAAAAACGCCCGATAGATAAAAGCCACCGGGCGCAATAGGTAGTTGCTGAGGGATTATTTTTTCATTGGGCAAGAGCTCATGCCAAGCAGGGAATATGCCGGACAGAACCTGAAAACACCGGTCAGCAAGGGTGCTATGCCTATCCAGCCCCACATGCCGATGATTCCGGTTGCCGCCAGCGCGATGAGCACCAGACCTGCCACAATACGCAAAATGCGATCTATACTGCCTACGTTGGTTTTCATGTTGAGCTCCTTGTGCGGGTTGCGGAGTATGCAGATTAAAGGAATTGCGCCTCTTTGTCTGTATCAAAATAACGGCTGCGATGGGCCGGGTGATGCGTTGTCGCTGCGCCCTATTTGTCAGGGGTAGCGTGCGCTGTGCGCACGGCTCCAACCATTGGCGTGCGCACAGCGCACGCTACATTATTGTTTTGCAGGGCATTACTCAGGCCGCATGTGCGGGAACAGGATCACATCACGGATGCTGGCGCTGTCGGTAAGCAGCATCACCAGGCGGTCGATGCCGATGCCCTCTCCGGCGGTTGGCGGCAGGCCGTATTCCAGCGCGCGCACAAAGTCGCTGTCCTTGAACATCGCCTCCTCGTCGCCGGCCTCTTTCGCCGCGACTTGCGCATCGAAACGTGCGGCCTGGTCTTCCGCATCGTTCAATTCGGAGAAGCCGTTGGCGATTTCGCGCCCGACGATGAACAGCTCGAAGCGTTCGGTAATCGCCGGATTCTTGTCGCTGCTGCGCGCCAGCGGCGAGACCTCGATGGGGTAATCGACGATGAAGGTCGGCTCGAACAGGTGCGGTTCGGCGAGTTCTTCGAACAGCGACAGTTGCAGTCCGCCGAGACCGTCCGCCGGTTTGTACTTGGCTTTCAGGTCTTGCAGTTCGGCGATCACAAATTCGCGGTCGTTCAGTTGCGCATCGGTGAATTGCGGATGATATTTCTGGATCGCCTGTACCATGGTCAGGCGGTGGAACGGTTTGCCCAGGTTCAGCTCCTTGCCCTGATAGGTAATGAGCGTTGTGCCCAACACTTTCTGCGCCACTTCGCGGAACAGGCTCTCGCTGAAATCCATCAGGTATTTGTAGTCGCGGTACGCCTCGTAGAATTCCAGCATCGTGAATTCCGGGTTGTGCCGTGTGGACAGCCCTTCGTTGCGGAAATTGCGGTTGATCTCGAACACCTTCTCGAAGCCGCCCACCACCAGTCGCTTGAGGTACAGCTCCGGCGCGATGCGCAGATACATTTTCATGTCCAGCGCGTTATGGTGCGTCTCGAATGGTTTGGCCGCCGCGCCGCCGGGAATCGGGTGCATCATCGGCGTTTCCACTTCCATATAACCGTGGCGGATGAAGAATTCGCGGATTGCCTGGATGATCCTGGTGCGCGTCATGAACACCTTGCGCGCATCCTCGTTGGTGATCAAGTCCAGATAACGCTGGCGGTATTTCTGCTCCTGGTCGGAGAGGCCATGGAATTTCTCCGGTAACGGGCGCAATGCCTTGGTCAGCAGGCGCACCTGCGAAACACGCACGGAAAGCTCGCCGGTCTTGGTCTTGAACAGCACGCCCGTAGCACCGAGGATGTCGCCAAGGTCGTAATGTTTGAACGCATTGTGCGCTTCCTCGCCGGTGTCGTTGTTGCTGACGAACAACTGAATCTTCCCGCTCATGTCCTGCACCGTGGCAAAGCTCGCCTTGCCCATCACGCGCTTCAGCATCATGCGTCCGGCGACAGCGACATGGACTTGCGCAGCCTCCAGTTCGTCGTGTGTCTTTTCGCCGAATTCGGCATGCAGATTGCCCGCCAGATGCTTGCGCTCGAAGTCGTTGGGGAAGGCGACGCCGGCTTTGCGTATCGCATCAAGCTTGGCGCGGCGCTCTTGTACGAGCTTTATTTCAGCGTGAACCTCGCTCATAGTCTCGTCGATTTTTTGGTCTAAATTATCGTTTCCGGTAGTCATGTTATTGTCCTAATTAAACGCCTTGCTTCAAACTAGCTGAAATGAAATCGTCCAGGTCTCCGTCCAGTACACCCTGAGTGTTGCCGACTTCGTAATTGGTGCGCAAATCCTTGATGCGCGATTGGTCGAGCACATAGGAGCGGATCTGGTGTCCCCAGCCGATGTCGGTCTTGCCGTCTTCCATCGCCTGTTTCTCGGCGTTGCGCTTACGCAGCTCTTCCTCGTAGAGGCGCGATTTCAGCATCGCCATCGCCTCGGCGCGGTTGCGGTGCTGCGAGCGGTCGCTCTGGCATTGCACCACGATGTTGGTCGGCAGGTGGGTGATGCGCACCGCCGAGTCGGTCTTGTTGATGTGCTGGCCGCCCGCACCGGAGGCACGGTAGGTGTCCACGCGCAGGTCGGCAGGGTTGATCTCGACTTCGATGGAGTCATCCACTTCGGGATAGACGAACACGCTGGAGAACGAGGTGTGGCGGCGGTTACCGGAATCAAACGGCGATTTGCGCACCAGCCGGTGCACGCCGGTTTCGGTGCGCAGATGGCCGTAGGCATAGTCGCCAATCACTTTGATGGACGCACCTTTTATGCCGGCGACTTCGCCGTCGGATTGTTCCAGCACTTCGACCTGGAAACCCTTGCGTTCGCAGTAGCGCAGGTACATGCGCAGCAGCATCGATGCCCAGTCCTGCGCTTCGGTACCGCCCGATCCAGACTGGATGTCGACGAAGCAGTTGTTCGGATCCATCGGGTGGGCGAACATGCGGCGGAATTCCAAGTCTGCGATGCGCTTCTCGATATCCTGGATGTCGGCGGCGGTACCTTGCAGGCTGTCATCGTCGTTTTCCGCCTTCGCCATTTCAAACAGTTCGGCGGCATCGGAAAGGTTCTGCTGGATCTGCTTGAGGCCGAGCACAACGCCTTCCAGCATCTTGCGCTCGCGCCCCAACTCCTGCGCACGCTTGGCATCCTGCCAGATGGCGGGGTCTTCGGCGAGTTGTGAGACTTCGATTAAACGTTCCTGTTTGGTATCGAAGTCAAAGATACCTCCGCAATTCCGCGCTGCGCAGACCTAGGTCTTGCAACTGGTTGGCGAGGGCGTTGAGTTGTTCGGCTTCCATGATGTTGTCGCTTGCTGAAAAGGGCGCGATTATAGCGCAAACAAGCCCGCTACTATCCCGCAAGCGATTGCGCCGAAGCCGGCGGCGACCTGCCTGGCGAGAGCCCAGCCGCCGATGAAAATCACCATACCGAACTTGAAGGCGAGATTGGCAAGGACGGCAAGTGCAATCGCCGTGACGGTCTGTTGTTCGCTCAATTGGCCGAGATTGAACAGGCGCAGGCTGGATAGGGTGATGGCATCCACATCGGTCAACCCGGATGCCAGTGCCACGGCATACAAGCCCTGGCTGCCGGCAATATCCACCATCCATGCCGCACCCAGCAGCACGGCCACATACAGCAGGCCAAAGCCAATCGCGGTATGCAGTTCGGCCGGATTGGAGGTTTCCGGGATGTAGAGTTCGGTTGCCTTGCTCATCTTGCGCCAGTTATACAATCCGACTATCAGGCCAAACAGCAATCCGCCAGCCAGTACCGGCAGCAGACCGGGCAGCGCACCGTAGGCGACTGCGGCGCTGACCACCAGCAGGCGCAGCAACACCACCATGCCGGCAATCACGATCACCGACGCGGCAAGGTTTAGCATGGCCTGGTTGCTCTTGCCATGTTTCGCATAGATCATCGTGGTCGCGGTGCTGGAAACCAGCCCGCCGAGAAAGCCCAGCAGCGGCGCACCGTAGCGGGTTCCCACCACATGCAGCGCGGTGTAACCAGCCAGGCCGATGCCGGAGATCAGCACCACCATCAGCCAGGCCTGATGCGGATTGAATGCATCGTAGGGGCCGTAATTCTGGTCGGGCAGGATCGGCAATACGATAAAAGTCAGCACGGAAAATTGCAGCACCGCGACTAGGTCGCGGCGCGTGAGTTTCTGCGACAGCCCGCGAAGTTCCGGCTTGAAATAGAGCAGGGCAGTGATTCCTATCGCCAGCATCACGGCCAGCTTGGCGAGGCCGTACCAGACCATCGCGCCCAGGCCGTAACACAGCACGAGTGCGGCTATGGTTGTGGTGCCGGGATCGCTCTCTTCGGCGGGTGCTTTGAGGTAGGCGGCGACGATCATGCCGGCCACGGCGAGCAGGCCGGCGATCAGCAGCAATGGCGAACCAGCCTTGCTGGAAAGCAAGGCAGTTAACGTGCCGAATACGGCGACCAGCGCGAAGGTGCGCAGCCCGGCCTTGGCCGACGGGGTGCGCTCGCGTTCCAGCCCGATCAGCAGGCCGATGGCGAGGCTGGTGAGAAACTGCGGCAAGGCTTCGATGCCGTTGCCCTGCAGAAAACCGGTTTCCATTTACTCACCCCTCTATTTCTTGCCAGTGGCGAATGATGAGCTGCAAACTCTGTGTGCCATTGTATTCATTGACGCTCAGGCTGTACACGGCATGTATTTGCTCGGGCAGCGGTTCGTTGTGCCCGAACAGTATCGCCTCAATAAGTTTTTCCTGTGTGTTTAAGCGCAACTTGAGGTGTTTTTCGCCGACCACGCGCTGGTTTTGCACGACGAAGTTATTGTTGAATTGCGGGGCGGGGAAGCCTTGGCCCCATACTTGTTCATCCAATAAGCGCGCCACATCCAGATTCATCTCGGCATGCTCCAGCACGCCGTCGGTTTCGATGCGTTGCGCCAAGTCGTTCACACCGAGCAGTTCGCCGGATACTTGTTCAAAGGCAGCGGTAAACTCGGCAAAATCTGCCTCGGCGATGCTCAGGCCGGCAGCGGCTGCGTGCCCGCCGAATTTTTTGATGAGTGATGGATGGCGTTTGCTGACCAGATCCAGCGCGTCGCGCAGATGCAATCCCGCGATGGAACGCCCGGAGCCTTTTAATTCACCATGGCTATTTGAATTGCCGCCTTGGGCTCGTGCGAAGGCAATCACCGGGCGATGAAATTTATCCTTGAGGCGCGACGCGAGGATGCCGATCACGCCTTGATGCCAGGTTTCGTCGAACAGCACGAGACTAAAGTTGTCGCTGGCGTTGATTTGCTTCAGAGCCGCCAGTGCACTGTCCTGCATATCCGCTTCAATGCTGCGCCGCTCGCGGTTGAGTGCGTCCAATTTTGCGGCGATTCGTGCGGCGGTTGCGGCATCGTCGGTCAGCAAACAGTCGATGCCCAGGCTCATGTCATCTAACCGCCCTGCCGCATTCAGGCGCGGCCCGACGGTAAAGCCCAAGTCCTGGCTGGAGACTTTCCCCGGGTTTTTTCCGGCCACTTGCAACAGCGCGTTGATGCCCGCGCAGGCACGCCCGGCGCGGATGCGTTGCAGGCCTTGCTGGACAAGGGTACGATTGTTCTGATCCAGCTTCACCACGTCGGCGACTGTTCCCAGCGCCACCAGATCGAGCAGATCGGCGAGCCTCGGTTCGGGCCGGTCGGCGAATGCGCCGCGTTCGCGCAGTTCGGCACGCAACGCCAGCAGCACATAGAACATCACGCCCACGCCAGCCAGATGCTTGCTCGGAAAAGCGCAGCCAGGCTGGTTGGGATTAACGATGCAGGCTGCGTCCGGCAGCGTATCGCCAGGCAGGTGGTGGTCGGTGACGAATACCTGCATGCCGAGCCGGTTAGCTTCAGCCACACCCTCGACGCTGGCTATGCCGTTATCCACCGTCAGCAAAATATCCGGTTGCAGGCGAGCGGCTAAATGAACGATCTCAGACGTCAGTCCATAACCGTATTCAAAGCGGTTCGGCACGATGGAATCGATTTGTGCGCCGAAGCTGCGCAATCCGTGCACCGCCACCGCACAGGCAGTCGCGCCATCGGCATCATAGTCGGCGATGACCAGGAATTTTTTCCTTGCGGCGATTGCATCAGCCAGCAAGCGGGCCATTTCCCACGCATTTTTCAGGCTGTCGAATGGCAGCAGTCCGGCAAATGAAGTGTCCAGTTGCTTGCTATCCGTGATGTCGCGCGCCGCAAAAATCCTTGCCAGGGCTGACGCATAACCGCTATCGAGCAAGTGCTGCATGGCTGATGCGGGAATGCTGCGCGGGGCGATTTCTGGCATGGTGATGGTCTGCTAAAGTATCTCGGATGGCTTGAGTTTAGCAAATCGCGGCATCTTGTTGCCTCGTTTTTTTTGGGCAGTTGCGCTAGAATTATGCACTTTTTAGTTTAAGTCAGGCATAGAAAAATCGTGGCATTGATAGTTCAGAAGTACGGTGGTACATCGGTCGGCAGTCCGGAGCGTATCAAGAACGTGGCGCGTCGCGTTGCGAAATTCAAGGCACAAGGGCATCAGGTCGTGGTGGTGGTCTCCGCGATGAGCGGCGAAACCAACCGCCTGATCGGCCTCGCTCATGAAATCCAGAAGCGTCCTGATCCGCGCGAGTTGGATATGGTTGTCTCCACCGGCGAGCAGGTTACCATCGGCTTGTTGGCGATGGCGCTCAAGGATATCGGGCTGAAGGCGAAGAGCTACACCGGCGGGCAGGTCAAGATTCTCACCGATAGCGCCTTCACCAAGGCACGCATCGTCAGCATCGACGAGCAAAACATCCGCACTGATCTGGCCAACGATTGCGTGGTGGTCGTGGCCGGTTTTCAGGGCATGGACGAAGATGGCAACATCACCACGCTGGGGCGCGGCGGCTCCGATACCACCGGCGTGGCGATTGCCGCGGCGCTGCGCGCCGACGAATGCCAGATATACACCGATGTGGACGGCGTTTATACCACCGACCCGCGCGTGGTTCCCGAAGCGCGCCGCCTGAAGAGTATTACCTTCGAGGAAATGCTCGAGATGGCCAGCCTCGGCTCCAAGGTACTGCAAATCCGCTCGGTGGAATTCGCCGGGAAATACAAGGTCAAGCTGCGTGTGCTGTCCAGCTTCGAGGAAGAAGGCGAAGGTACGCTGATTACTTTTGAGGAAGACGACAAAATGGAACAAGCCATCATCTCCGGGATCGCGTTCAACCGCGACGAAGCCAAGATCACCGTGCTGGGCGTGCCCGACAAGCCCGGCATCGCCTACCAGATTCTGGGGCCGGTCAGCGATGCCAACATCGACGTGGACATGATTATCCAGAACGTCGGCGTGGACGGCACGACCGACTTCTCCTTCACCGTACATCGCAATGAATTTGCCAAGGCGATGGACATCCTGAAGGGCAAGGTGCAACCGCATATCGGCGCGCGCGACGTGGTCGGCGACAACAAGGCCGCCAAGGTCTCGGTGGTCGGCGTAGGGATGCGCTCGCACGTCGGCATCGCCAGCAAAATGTTCCGCACTCTGGCGGAAGAGGGTATCAATATCCAGATGATCTCCACCTCGGAAATCAAGATTTCCGTCGTCATCGACGAGAAATATCTGGAGCTGGCCGTGCGCGTGCTGCACAAGGCCTTCGATCTCGACCAGGAAGATGCGTAATCATTTGACCTTTCAGGTCGGATACATTACTATGCGCGGCCTTCGGAGAGGTGGCCGAGAGGTCGAAGGCACTCCCCTGCTAAGGGAGCATACGGGACTAAAACCTGTATCGAGGGTTCGAATCCCTCCCTCTCCGCCAGGCACAATAATTACATGCGCCCGTAGCTCAGCTGGATAGAGTACTTGGCTACGAACCAAGGGGTCAGGAGTTCGAATCTCTTCGGGCGCGCCA